>JAOMBK010000020.1 GCA_028344535.1 Pseudomonadota bacterium
TGTCATGAAGAATTTCTGGCTCCTTTTCAAAATCTACTCTATCTTTCGCTAAATCAATTTGAGGGTTGAGTGTATCTAACGAAGCAATATGGATATTTTCTAAAGCAATATCAACATGATCTGTGCTGTAAAACCAACCTCTCCAGAACCAGTCTAAATCTACTCCAGAAGCTTCTTCCATGGTTCTAAAGAAGTCATAAGGAGTGGGCCTTTTAAATTTCCAGCGCTGGGAATATTCCCTGAAAGCTTGATCAAATAATTTTCTTCCTAAGATTGTTTCACGCAGAACAACCAGAGCCGTTGCAGGTTTTGCGTAGGCATTATTTCCAAATTGTAATAATGATTCTGAGTTAGTCATCATAGGAACTTGATAGCTGCTAGACATATAGTCTGTGATCCATCTTGGCTCACCTCGATCAGAGCGATAGTTGATATCCCATTCTTGTTCGGCTAGATACTGTAAAAATGTATTGAGGCCCTCATCCATCCAAGTCCACTGTCTTTCATCTGAATTAACAATCATGGGAAAATAGATATGACCAATCTCATGAATCACTACCCCAATTAGAAATTCTTTTTCACTTCTTGAATATGTTCTTGACCCATCATCCTCTAATTCAGTTCTAGGGCCATTAAAGGTGATCATTGGGTATTCCATTCCGCCAACTGGACCGTTCACACTTTGAGCGGTTGGATAGGGGTAATCAAATGAATATTTTGAATAGACTTCCATTGTGTGCATTACTGCTTCAGTTGAATATTTTGACCATAAAGGCTCACCTTCATTTGGATAAAATGACATAGCCATAACCAGAGGATTTTCCTGTGAGTCTTGTTTATAACCAGCAGCATCCCAAATAAATTTTCTAGAACTTGCCCAAGCAAAATCTCGAACATTCTCGGCTTTAAAAGACCAAGTCTTATACTCTGTACTTTTTTCTAGCTCATTATCATAGGCTTCATCAGGAGTAACAATGAAAATAGGCTTTGAAGATTTTTCAGCCTTCTTCATTCTTCTTTTTTGAATGTTATTTAGGACATCGTCTTGATTTTTAAGGGTGCCAGTTGCAGCGACTATATGATCAGCCGGAACAGTAATGTCAACCTCAAAGTCTCCAAACTCCAAAGTAAACTCACCATTACCTATAAACTCTTTGTTGTGCCAGCCCTCGTAGTCGCTAAATACAGTTATTCTTGGGTACCATTGAGCCAACAAGAAGATATCATTACCATCTTCAAATGACTCATATCCATTTCTAGCTCTCACTGCATTCTCTTCTACCAAAGCATAGGCCCAATCAATTTCTAGCCCGATTGATTCGCCTGTATCTAATGGCGCATCAAGATTAATACGAACATGTGTTCCAACCATGTATATTTCAGCATCTTCTCCATTCACTTTAATGGAGAGCTCTTGAAAGCCTCCATCAAAGCTGTCCATAAAGTTTTGTCTTCTTAAGGTTGAGAAATCTACGCTTTTATTTCCTCCCCACCAAGGACGAGTGAGATTATTGATCGAGTTCTTATCAAAAATATTTTGGTCAAGCTGTAACCAAACATAATTCAACTTTAATGGTGAATTATTTGTATAAGTTATAACTTCTGAGCCCTTTACACTGCGTGCCTCTTCGTCAAGTTTAATTTTTATTTTATAGTCAGCTCTTTGTTGCCAGTAATCTGGACCAGGCTCACCTGTTGCAGGCCTGCTTAAATTTGGAGAGGGGAAAGCTTCATCTAATTGCCTGAATTTATCTTCGAAGGAGCCTTTGGATTGATCAATTTGTGCAAAAGTGAAATTACTAAAAACTAAAAAAGCTGTTGCAAAAAAAAATTTACTTCTTTGTTTCATCATTAACTTCCTCTGCGCTGCCTTCAATGATTTTTGATCCATCTCTGTTCTGTTGAACATTTGCTCTGTGTTTGCCACCCCAATTAATTCGATCATCGCGATCCATTTGCTTCTTCGATGCTTTGATCTTGCCGAGGTTCATAAAAATAAACAGCGATAAAATTGTAAGAATACCAAAAAGAATAGTATTCATTTTATCTACTTCTGAGTTTCATAAGTAAGCGCAATATTTCTATATACAACCAAACTAATGTAACCATAAGTGAGAAAGCCCCGTACCATTCCATGTACTTAGGCAGGCCTCGTTCAGCACCTTCTTCTATAAAATCAAAATCTAAAACAAGATTTAATGCCGCTATACCAACCACAAATAAAGAGAAGCCAATACCAAACAACCCATTAGAGTGAATAAAACCAATTCCAGAACCAAAGAAAGACATGATGAAGCTAACTAAATATAAAAGAAAAATCCCCATGGTTGCTGAAAACAGCATTAATCTAAAATTTTCTGTTGGTTTGATAATTCCACTTTTATAGCAAAATAATAGTGATGCAAGAATTCCAAATGTCAGTCCAATGGCTTGAATCCCAATTCCAGGATATTGCATTTCTGCATAGACTGTAATGCCACCCAGAGCCATTCCTTCAAAAGCAGCATAAAATGGAGCAGTAGATCCTGCCTTAGCTGGACTTCTAAAAATTGTTACAAAAGCAAGAATGGTTCCTATTATTAAACCAGGCATTGCTAAGGTCGGAACATTCCAGCCTACAAAAGCCCCCGCAAAACATAATGCCAGCAAGATAGCTGTTTTATTTACAGCTCCATCAAGCGTCATACGCTCAGATTGCGAAAATGCTTCAGTATTTTCAAAATTTCTTGTGAAGGCTGGATTTCCAGATCTCCCAAAAGTATTCAATGCAGAGTGTTTAGACATGCAATATCTCCAATTTAAAGGTTATTATGAATTACTTATGGTCTTATAGACAAATTTAAAGACTAGAGTTTATCTATCCAATCTTTGATTAGCTTAATTCCAGCATCATCAGCCAGAGCTCGACCTGATTCTGGCATCATTATTCCTGGATCTAATGATTTCATTCTAAAAAGCATGATCGAATCATCTGAATGACCAGGAACAATAGAGTATTTCAAATTACCGCTTGCTCGGCCTGCTGCTACTGGTTTTTTAAATATACCTAGCTTCTCTTGATTTTCTTCAATTAAATTTAAATATAATCCTGTAGTGTCTGCAGATCCACCAGGAATATGACAATGCCCACAATTAATATCAAGATAGGCTCTTGCTCGATCATCCAAAGATGCATTGAGATCTGTGTAACTTGAGATTGGAGTTGAATCGAGCTTTTGATCAATCCATCCTAATGCTGCCCAATATAGCAATTGATTCATTTCCCCTGATTGATAGTTCAAGTCCTTATTCATATTTCTTGCTTTGGGGCCAATAGGCGTCATTACTTTATTGACTTGATGACATTCCTTGCATTGATTCTGATTGGGTGCTCTATAACGGACAGCTAATAGCTCTCCTTGAGAGTTTAAAAAAGAAGTCGGTATAGTGGCTCCTGCTATAGCTCTCTTAGCATCAGTTTGTTCCTCATTCCAAACATAGCTAATTGCCTTCCAGCCAGTATTGGTATTAATTAATAAGCGAGTTTCAAGCAACTGTTGCTCCAAGGGACCACTCATATTTAGGTAAGCAAAGGTTTTAATCAGGGTCGATCCAACTGGAAAAATAAAAACCTTATCTTTTACATATCCCAATTTCTGCCCCTCAGGGACATATACAAACCGAAGTTTATCTGTTTGGTCAGAAAATAAAGGACTAACAAGAGAGTAGGGGTGAACTCCCTTGGCAGGAATTTGATTTTGCATATCTTGGAAAAAACCAAATTCAGATAAAAATCTAGGTGCTTTAGAAAAATCAGCTAAATCAAATGTATTGGATGTATGCGCCTGAGATGTAAAAAAGACCAGGGAAATAATCAGTAAGCATGATTTTTTAAAAATTTTCATCAAACTCTACTTTAGCTAGTGGTGAGATCTCTCCATCAAATTCGTTAATGTCTAAGATTGCAGGCTCTAGAAAAGGCATCATAAAGCCAATGGGTTTGATTGCTAGTAAAGTAGCATCCCCATTGTTGCTAATAATCATTTTTTCATTTTCGGGCTGTCCAAAAATTATCTGTGAAATTGGGATCAAGCCATCCCAAAAAATATCAGGCATATTTCCCTCTGAAAGCTCAAAAAGTATTTCTGCTAATTCTCCTTTGCTTGTATCAGGGTTGTAACCAGTCGGACCAAACTTATTTCCATGAATTTGAATAGATTTGGGGTGAGGGTAGTAAGCTTCATCATCTGTTTCATTTCCATATGTAACAACTGCAATATTTACAGTGTCATTGTCACCAATTTCGTTATTAAAGATCTCTACATTTGAATTAGCTTGGATAATAATTCCTGTACCTCTGGGCACCTCGCCTACAATATTTCCTTCAGGAGCAAAGTTATCAGTGTTATTTCCAACAGAGCGATTATTGAAAACTCTTACATGATGTCCACCTTGCTGAGGTAAGCCTGGCAGATCAAAAACTAGTATCCCACCAGTATTATTAGTTGCAACATTATCAAAAACATCTGCATAGTATGAGTTTTCTATTTCAATTCCAGCAACATTAAATTCTGCCCTACTATTTCGAACAATTATATTTTTTGATTGTCCAACATAGATACCTGCATCTGATGCGCCTATTGCAACACAACCATCAATCAAGACATTAGTTGATTCAACTGGATAAAGACCATAGGCTCCGTTTTCGGGGTTTGGTCCATTTGTCCACTCAGTCTTTACTCTTAAAAATTTGATGTTGGTGACACCCTTAACTTTAATTGCATCGCCCTTAGCGTTTTGTATAGAGAAATCTTGCAGGGTTACATTGTCTGAGGTAACACTCAGCCCTTGAGCTCCACTTTGCTGATCAGCAAAGCTCAGAATGGTTTGATCCATCCCCTCTCCTTCAATCTGAACTCCCTCAACATCAAGCGACAAAGAGTCTTGCAAATTAAATATACCCGATGTGAGCCTTATAACATCACCAGGCTCAGCTAATATGAGAGCTTCTTGAATATCCTCATAGGCATTTTCAGATGGTTGAATAATCTGAACAGCAGAATAAAGCGAGCTACTCAAAAAGAGTAACCCAACAATGACTTGATTAGATGGCTTGAGGAATTTCACCAAATTTTTCTAGAGGTTTCTCAAGCTCATCCCAGTCACATTCAAAATCATCTGGAGCATTTTCATACTCGAGCAATCCTAATGCTTCAAATTTTGGTCTCACTTTATCGGTAAGTAGACCAATCCTTGAAAGGTTTGGCATAATTCTTGAGAACAAGAAATTTCTAAAAGTCGTATTAGCTGAGGTCGATAAGGCAAATTCTCGAGCTTCGTCTTCAGACATTTTTAAGTATTTTTGCATTGCTTTTGTGTTGATTAGTCTCTCTCTTGAGATAACACAAGCTTCATAGGCAAACTCTGCTCTATCTTCAATCTCTTCGGGACTTAAGGTTTTTATAAAGTCCTCTAGATAATTAATTCCAAAAGTAACATGTCTTGCTTCATCACGTATTACATAATGGAGAAGCTGAGTTAGAAGTGGATCTTTAGATAAACCCTTTAGCATCTGAAAGGCCGCTAGAGCTAATCCCTCTATGACAATTTGCATGCCAATAAATTTTAGGTCCCATCTTTCATCTGTAAGAATTTTATCTAATAACAATTTTAGATTTTTGTTTATGGGGTAGTGCATACCAATTTTTTCCTGAAGATATCTATTGAATACTTCAACGTGCCTTGCTTCATCGAAAGTTTGTGATGCAGCATATAGCTTTGCATTATAAGTCGGTGCACACGAGGTTAGTTGGGATGCAACAAGGAGGGCTCCTTGTTCTCCATGAAGGAATTGACTTAATAATTCAGCAGTATCATGACGGTCAAATTCAATCTTCTCTTCTTCAGTTAAATTTTCATATGCTTCTAGAGTCTCATGAGGCAATTCTTCATCTGCCTGAACAAGTCTCTCATTAGCAGGATGAGTATAATCCCAGTTAAGATCTATCGAACCATTCCAATTTAATTCTTTTCCAAGCTCATAAAGTTTTTTAATTCTGTTGTCAGCAATTGTGTAATCCCAGTTATAGGCTCCCGTTAATGGCGTATTAAATATTTCTGCAACATCCTCTACTTGAGCTGGAGTCAAATTTAATTCGTTTTCAGCCTCTAAGTTATCGAATGATAAGATATCTTTTGGTGGTCCATCTGCTTTGGTAATTTTCATTTTTTCCCTCGTGATTCCTATATGTTTACAGTGTAAACATTTTCAATTATATTCTTTTTTTCAGTCATTGAAAAGTTCAGTTAATTTATCGAGCAATGCCTCTGCTAACTCTTCGGCTCTATTGATGGTGATTGATTTAGAATAATATTTCGTTACATCATGTCCAATGCCAATTGCAAGGAGTTCCACATTGCTTTGAGTTTCAATTGTATTAATAATTTGACGCAAGTGATTATCTAAAAAATTACTATGATTTGTTGATAGGGTGCTGTCATCCACCGGGGCTCCATCTGATATAACTATCAATATTTTTCTTTCTTCATTACGTTTACTTAGTCTTTGATGCGCCCATGCTAAAGCTTCGCCATCTACATTCTCTTTTAATAATCCCTCTCGCAACATTATTCCGAAACTTTTTCTAGCTTTTCTAAAGTTATCGTCTGCAGACTTAAAAATTATGTGTCGCAAATCATTTAAACGTCCTGGATTTAAAGGGCTCCCTTGGTTAACCCAAGCTTTTCTTGAGTCACCGCCTTTCCAATGTTTTGTCGTAAATCCAAGTAATTCTGTTTTCACATAACATCTCTCAAGAGTACTACCAATAATGTCTCCACAAATTGCCGCTAAGGTCATAGAACGACCACGCATTGATCCCGAGCTATCTATTAATAATGAAACGACAGTATCTTTAAACTTACTCTCGCTTTCTTGCTTAAAGCTTAATGGGTCTCCTGGTCGAGTAATGACTCTATGCAATTGAGCCGTATCCAATAAACCCTCTTCAAGGTTGTAATTCCAGCTTCTGTTTTGTTGGGCTTGTAGCAATCTTTGTAATCTATTAGCTAATTTTCCAATCGTTGTTTGGTGGGGGGCAATCAATTGATCTAATTGCAATCTTAATCTTTGAGACTCTTCAGGAGTTGCTAATTCAATTGCATTTATAACTTCATCAAATTGAGAAGTAAAAATTTTATAATCCTCATACGAGGTTTGATCTAAATCTTCATTAAAATTTCTTGTCAAATCTATTTCTTCATCAATAGAAGTTGAATCAATCGGAGCTTGGGTTTCTTCTAGCATTCCACTGTCTTCATCGGCTTCACCCTCTGCCTTAGATTCAATGGTTTGCTCCCTAATATCCTCTTCAGTGTCTGGCTGCTGATCATTGGAATCTTGGGGATTTTCTGGAGCTGGGTCTTCCTCAAAAGACTCTTGATCGCCTTTTGTTTCTGGCTCATGCATTAAATCTAAATCTTTCATGAGACTTAGCGCAATAGATTGAAAATCTTCTTGAGAGTTTTGAGCTTCAATTAATTCTTTGCCCACATTATTAACGTTAATAGGTATAGAAGAAAGAAAAGCAGTGACGGTTTTTTTACTATCCTCAGGTAAGCTCTCACCATTAAGCTGTTTTAACCAAAGATTTGCAGCCAATGGGTTGAATGGATGGACTTTATTATCAATGCCCTTTTTTGCTAGCGTATTGAGATAAGCATTCAAATTAATTTTTGCACCAGGAAATTTGTCTCCTCCAATCATTTCAACTCTGGACAGTTCAAGTTCAGCAAAAAAATCTCTAGCTATTTTTGGCATTTTTATGGATGGATATTCTTTGTGAAAGGTCTGCCAAAATGCTTGAAAATCTCCTTCACCTCTCCACGCATCAACCTGTGAAGATGATCGTGGAGGATATTGTAATGAAATTTGTGATGAAGACGGAGGGCGGCTAGAAGCCTGGGATGTACTTTCTAGGTCTTGATTTTTAGATACAGCTCTAGCAGTTGAGAGAGCAGCTTGCTTGAATTCTTCTCGATTTTTAACCCAACTCATTAACTATGATTCAGGATTATGACTTTCTAATAGATCTTCTCCAAAACATCTCTGAAAATATTCAGCTACAATTGGTCTCTCTGCTTCATCGCACTTATTAAGAAATGTTAATCTGAATGAGTGCTTGATATCATCAAAAATAATATAGTTTTGAGCCCAAGTTATCACTGTCCTTGGAGACATCAAAGTTGAAATATCCTCGTTAATAAAGCCCTGTCTAGTTAGATCTGCAAGCTGTATCATGCTTTTAATTAGAGCTTTATCTTTGGCAGATTTTAGTTGCGGTACTTTACCAGTTACCACATTTAGTTCATGCGTACGTTCTAAATAATTTAATGTGGAAAGAATATGCCATCGGTCCATCTGGCCCTGATTGATTTGTTGAGTTCCATGGTAAAGACCAGTTACATCTCCCATGCCAACAGTATTAGTCGTAGCAAATAGTCTGAAACTACTATGAGGCGTTATCACCTGGTTCTGATCCAGTAAGGTTAATTTTCCATCTACCTCGAGTATCCTTTGAATTACAAACATAACATCAGGCCTACCTGCATCATATTCATCAAAAACTATCGCAACTGGATTTTGAATTGACCATGGCAGAATACCTTCTTTAAATTCAGTAATTTGTTTTTCATCTTTTAATACAATTGCATCTTTCCCAAGTAAATCAATTCTACTTATGTGACTATCAAGATTTATTCTTACACACGGCCAATTTAGCCTTGCAGCAACTTGTTCAATATGTGTGGATTTGCCTGTTCCATGATACCCCTGAATCATCACCCTTCGATCGTGCTCGAAACCAGCTAAAATCGCCAAAGTAGTATCTTTATCGAAGATATATGTCTCATCAATTTCTGGAACCCACTGTGTTTTTTCCTTAAAGCCCTTGACCTCAAGATCAGAGTCAATCCCAAAAATTTTTTTTACATTAAATTTTTGATCAGGCTTTTCAGGCAGGCTTATTCTTTCAGAATCTATCATTAAAAATGTTTTTTTATTTGTTGGATGACTATGCTAACTTTTGAGAGGATAAAGTTCTAGTTTTTATTGAATCAATGTAAGATAAATTTTAATTAAATGAACCCATATAATTGATGAGCAAAGCACTAAAAAATACCCTTGATCTTTTCAATCTAACTAGAATTGATAGAGATCTGTATTCTTGGACTGGTCAAAGTGTTGGCTTCCAAAGAATTTTTGGTGGACAGATCATGGCGCAATGCTTAATTGCAGGCTATCAAACAGTTGAGAAGGGAAGAATGGTTCATTCTTTCCATTCTTATTTTCTCAGACCAGGAGATTTTAAACAAAATATCATATTTGAAGTAGATAGAATTCGAGATGGCAAAAGCTTTACCACCAGAAGAGTTAATGCGATCCAAAATGGGGAAGCAATTTTCAGTTGTTCCATTTCATTTCAAAAAAGAGAAAAAGGTCTTACCCATCAGATAAAAATGCCGAAAATTCAAGGACCAGAAAAATTAAAAAGTGATTTAGAGCTAAGAAAAGATTTGAAATCAAAAATACCTAAAGACTATTTGCCAATGTGGCTTAGGGAGAGGGAGATTGAAACAAGACAGGTTGAGCCTGTTGATTTGCTGAAAGCAGAAAAACTGCCCCCTTACAGGAGCACATGGATGAAACCTACTGGAAAATTGCCAGCTGATGAGAGGATCCATCAAGCATTGCTATTGTATGTTTCTGATATGGGTCTACTGGGAGCTGCAGTTAATCCTCATGAAGTTAATTTTATGTCTAAGAAATTTCAGAGTGCAAGCTTAGATCATGTTATGTGGTTTCATGGAAAAGTTAATTTTAATAATTGGATTTTGCATCATATGCACAGTCCGATATCCCAAAATGCTAGGGGGTTCTCTCGAGGATCGATTTATACAAAATCAGGTAAACTAGTGGCATCAACTGCCCAAGAGGGACTTATGCGCATTTGGGACTAATGTCTTCAACATGATATTTTTTATAAAGTTTGTATTAAAGATTTTTTTCATTGCAACTTTATTTTTTGCCTCTTCAATAATTATTGCGGAAGAAAGTGCTGCTGTGAAAATATTCATTGCAAAAGATATCGTTACTCTAAACAAGAATAATGATTCTGTTGAAGCCATTGCCACGAAAGGATCTAAAATTATAAATGTTGGTTCTAAGGAAGAACTAATTTTAATTTATCCAGATGCAATATTAATTTCAGATTATGAGAATGAAATTATAGTTCCAGGTTTTATCGAGCATCATATTCATCCATTTTTAGCTGCCGTAACAATGAATTCTGAGATTTTGGCTATAGAGGATTGGCAATTGTCTTCAAAAACCTCAATAGGTGTTCGCAATAGATCGAGTTATTTATCAAATTTATCTGAAATTGAAGAAAATCATCCCAAAGATCAATCTTTAATATCTTGGGGATTTCATCATTATTTTCACGGAAAATTAACAAGATATGATCTAGATAAAATCTCTTCAACCAGACCCATTATTATTATTCATCGATCTT
>JAOMBK010000021.1 GCA_028344535.1 Pseudomonadota bacterium
TTGGGCGCGATGGCTTTAGGAGGAATGCTTGCAGGCGGCCTTTTAGGTTGTGTTGCACTTGCATTATTTATGGCAAATGCTGGTGGTGCTTGGGACAACGCTAAGAAATATGTTGAGAAGGGTAACCTTGGTGGAAAAGGTTCTGATACGCATGCTGCGGTTGTAGTGGGCGACACAGTTGGTGATCCATTTAAAGATACTTCTGGGCCTTCAATGAATATCCTGATCAATGTGATGGCAATAGTGAGTTTAGTTATAGCTCCGTTATTAACATTGAATGGAATGTTATAAAAATCACTGACCAAAAAATATAAAAAAACCCGCATTCGCGGGTTTTTTTGTTTCATAATAAATTATTAAATCTATTGGAGACATAAAATGAAAAAATACTTTGTTCTAGGGGTTGCGTTACTGTTTTGTAATATCTCACAAGCAGCCGTTTACATGATTGATTTCAAATGCGATCAAGAGGCATATAAAGTTTTTGCTACTATGACGTTAGAGGAACTTGATGGTGAATTTTTAGAGGGCTCTAAAAAGCTTGCTAGATATCATGACCTCACGACTGGTAGTGGTGTAGTAATAGTAGAAGCCGATGACCCAACTCTTGTAATTGAATTCGCCAATGGATGGAGTGAAGTGTGTGAGTCTGCAATAGTCCCTGTAGTCGATGATAAAAAAGCGATGGAGATTTTGACCAGATAGTTAAGCGTCTGCAAAAGCTATAGAGCCTGAGATCCACCTCTCTATTAACTGATTGGCAAGCTCAGGCTCCTCATTACATATCAATTCAGCAACTTTTTTAGTTTCCATTAGATACTGACTGTCTCTAACTAGATTTGTATATTTCATAGGCACAATCCCTGTTTGTTGTGCGCCCATGATTTCACCAGGGCCTCTTATTACAAGATCCTCTTCGGCGATTTTAAAACCATCTTGAGAGTCTACTAATACTTGAAGTCTTTGCGATGAAACATCTTGAATCTTATCTTTGTGCAGAAGAATGCAATAGCTTTCTTTGGTTCCTCTACCTATTCTGCCTCTTAATTGATGCAGTTGAGCCAAGCCAAATCTTTCTGCATTTTCAATGACCATGATATCTGCATCAGGGATATCAACTCCTACCTCAACAACGGTCGTTGAAACTAAGATTGAAGTTTTGGAATCCTTGAAAGCTTGAATCTGCTCTTGTTTTTTATTTGCTGATAGCTTGCCATGCAGGCAACCAACTTTATCTTGACTAAAATGTTCAGATAATTCCTCATAGGTTTCCATGACAGCATTTAAATCTAGGTTTTCAGACTCTTCGATTAAAGGGCATATCCAATATATTTTGCTGCCTTGTTTTGTTGCAGCTAGCATTCTTTTAATAAGCTTATCTTTTCCGCTTAAAGGCAAACATGATGTTTGAATTGGCTTCCTGCCTGGAGGCAGCTCATCGATTACAGACACATCCATGTTTGCATATACACTCATAGAAAGCGTTCTTGGAATGGGGGTGGCTGTTAATGTCAGCTGATGAGGCGCTGATGTTTCAGAGTCATTTTTTTTTCTTAAGGCCAGTCGCTGATTCACTCCAAACCTGTGCTGCTCATCAATGATAATGAGAGCAAGATTAGAAAACTCGACACTTTTTTGAAATAAAGCATGGGTTCCAACTAGTAATTTGATCTTACTTTCTTTGAGGTCCTGTAAGATTTTCTTTCTTTTGCTTGAAGAAGTGCTGCCAGTAAGAAGAGCTACTTTTGCTGCTTGTTTATTAAAAAATGATTTCAAACTAAGAAAATGTTGTTCTGCTAGCAGTGTGGTTGGGGCCATAAAAGCAACTTGAAATGATGAATCAAGGGCTAAGGCAGCAGCCAAAGCACCCACCACTGTTTTTCCTGATCCAACATCTCCTTGAACCAATCTCATCATGGGAACTTCCTGCGATAGATCCTCTTTAATTTCATTGACAACTCTTGCTTGGGCTCCAGTTAACTCAAATGGAAAATTCGATTTAACTTCTTTTGTCCATTCATTCTCTTTAGACAATGGAAAAGCTTGATGTCTTTTTTGCTTGCGTTTTAAAAATGCCATGCCAGCCTGAAAAGCAATCATTTCCTCTTTTAATAGTCTTACTCTAGCTGGATGTGAACCTCCAGGAAGCATTTCTTCGATGTTTATTCCCGCATCAGGATTATGAATGGTTGCTAGGGCATCAATAATTTTCATGTTTAACGATGAGTCATATTTTTCTACATCGAGAAAATCTTCTGCAAAGTCTAGCTTTGAAATAGCAGCATGAATAAATCCCCTTATTTTTTTTTGACCTATGCCTTTTGGAACCCTATATACAGGAGTAAGTTTTTTATCTTTTAAAGTATGATCACTCAATATCACTTCGTATTCTGGATGAATCATCTCTAATCCATATCTACTGAGGCTCACTTTCCCGTAACACAAAAGCTCAGTTCCAGCTTTGAGTTGTCTTGTTTGGGCAGGATGGAAATAAAAAAAACGAACATTAATATTAGAAGATTCATCAGTAGATTTAAGGACCATCATTTTTCTAGGTCGATACAGTGATTGCGCAGACAAGATCTTTACCTTGATTAATTTTTCATCTCCTGGCTGGAGATCAATTATTTGCGTAATTTTTGTTCTATCCTGATACCCAAAAGGCAGATGAAAGCAGAGATCTCTTAAGTTAAAAATTCCAATAAGATTAAGTTTTTCAACGATTGAAGGTCCGATACCTTTTAACTGAGTTAGTTCAATATTAGCCACTTAACGATAATACTTTTAATATAAGGACTTTAGAAACATATATATGAAAAAAGTTTTAATTATCGGCTACGGAGACATTGGCAGTCGCATAGCTGCAAGACTTCCAAAGCAAGAATTTATAGGCGTTTCTAGAAGTGCGCCTGCTGATTTACCAAATGTTGAATTCATTCAGCAAGACTGGATGCACGAATCAAAATTGATTTTGCCTTCTTTAGATTTCTCAACCATTGTGTTGATATTAAAGCCAACCTCGCCAGATATAGATGGCTATCAAAGAGGATTCTTAGACGCGTCATATCACATGATGGATTTTTTCAATAACAAGATAAGTTATGAAAAATTACTAATTGTTACTTCAACCAGAGTTTATGGCTTAGGCAATGGAAGAGAGATAACAGAAGCAGTAAAACCTTTGCCTGATGATCAGCAAGCAAGAATTATTTTAGAGTATGAAGAGTTTGTAGCGCGTGAATCCAAAATAGAGCCTTTAATTTTGCGTCCCTCGGGGCTATATGACGAACAAGCTCATTGGATGAAAAACCATATCGATACTTTTAATGGAAAAAAATATCCTCTTCGCTTTGCTGAAGCCAATATGTTTAGCAGAACCAATCTTGCATTGGTAATAGCAAATTATATTTGTAACAAAGAATCAGCCCATATATCTGGACCGCTGATTTGCAGTGAGCAAGCTCGAAAGTACAGTGAAATTTTTTCTCATGTTTGTCCTGATTACACATTTAAGGATTTTTTTATAAGTTCTGACAAGATTGGTAAGTCATTTGATCCGCAAAAGTTATTAGACAGTGGTTTAATGAGATAATAGTAAAAAGTATTTAGGAAACTTATGTTTTACAGCATGACAGGTTATGGAACAGGGCAAGCAATCTCAAACAAGATGGAGGTTTTGTGTGAAATTAAGTCGGTTAATAATAGGTTTGTAGACATCTCATTCAGAGGATACAGCCTGCCAAATGATTTAGAGGAATATATAAAAAATCAGCTCAAGAAAAAGTTCCTCAGAGGATCTTTTGAGATAAAAATTCACGATAACTTCCAATCAGAGCATTCGTATGAGCTTAATCAAGAGAGCATAAAGAACCTAAAGAGCACTTTAAAAGCTAGCAAAGATTTTAAACACTTAAATCTTAAATTAAGCGATCTTAGGGATATTCCAGGCCTGCTAACGGTCAGGACCTCAAAAAAAGACATTTCAGTTTTAGGCAAGAAAGCATTAAATATTGCAATAAAGAACCTAGTAGAATCAAGAGCCAAGGAAGGTCAAAAAATAGAGAAAATTATTCTATCTAAGACGTTATTTTTAAAGAATGCCCATCAAAAATTATTAAAGTCAGCACCTTCATTGCTCAAGCACAGAGTCAAAACCATTAAGAATAAGTTCATTCAAAAGAATATCGATCTTAACAAAGATGAAATAGCTAATGAACTCTCAAATGTTGCGCTAAAACATGATATAGCTGAGGAACTTGAAAGAATTAGTTTCCATATTGAGTCGCTAAATAAATTATTCAAACTAAAAAATGCGCATGGCAAAAAAATGGACTTTATCCTTCAAGAATTATTTAGAGAGGTAAATACTCTGTCAGTTAAGATAGAGAAACCAGATTTAAAAGATTTAGCATTAACTATGAAGTTAAAGGTAGAGGAACTGCGTGAGCAGGCTCAAAATTTAGAGTGATGAAAGATCCAAAGCTTTTTTTGGTTTCTGCTCCATCTGGCGCAGGCAAGTCATCTTTGATTGACGCAGTATTAACCTCAGCTAAACAGTCTGATTTGGCTTTGGAACTATCCATTTCTTACACAACGAGATCACCAAGAAAGGGCGAATCAAATGGTAATCAATATTTCTTTATTTCCGAAGAAGACTTTATAAATAAAAAGAATGCTAATTTTTTTCTTGAACATGCAGAAGTGCATGGCAATTGGTACGGCACCTCTGTAGATTTTGTTGAATCAAAACTGAGCTCTGGGATAAATTTAATTCTTGAGATTGATGTTCAAGGATTTAGGCAGATTAATAAACTTGATATTAAATACGAGTCTATATTTATTCTCCCTCCATCTATTTATTCTCTAGAGGAGAGAATAAAAAGTAGAGGAGACGAAGACTTAGAAGCTATAAATTTAAGACTAAAAAATGCCAAAGACGAATTAGCTTATGCAAATGAATATAAGCATATAATTATTAATGACTTATTTGATGATGCAGAAAGGGAGCTTTTTCAAATTATTGCCCAAGAAAAGCAGCTAAATAGAGAAAAAACAGAAGAAGTACAACAGTTTTTAGCTCAGCTATTGTCTTATTAGGTAAATAAACACTAAAATACGCCCTCGGAGAAAACATTATGGCAAGAATTACAGTAGAAGGTTGTTTAGATAAGGTGCAAAGCAGATTTGAGCTAATCTTATTAGCTTCTGGAAGAGCAAGACAGCTTTCAACAACAAGTAGAGAGCCAATGGTAGAGTGGGAAGATGATAAACCTACTATTGTTGCTTTGAGAGAGATTGAAGAAGGACTCATTACAAAGGAAATCCTTGATAAGACTCTAGAGGAAGATGTGCTGTTAGATGAATTTGCTATTGATAGAGATAAACCACAAGACGAAATTATCGGCTAATGTTAATCCTGGAGCTTCTCATTGAGTGACCGGGCAATTCCCAATCAAGTTCTTTTAGATTTCTCTGACAGAAAACTTCTTTCACCAGTTCCAAAAAATCTTTACGAATCTGCAAAAGCCTATTTCTCAAATAGGGAATTAGATCTTTTACAAACTGCATACAATGTTGCATTCGAAGCACATAAAGATCAATTTCGTAAAGAGGGCTCAGCTTATATCACTCATCCTGTTGAAGTGGCTTCAATTTTAATAGAGCTTAATTTAGACATTGAAACAGTCTGCGCAGGTTTAATGCATGATGTTTTAGAAGATAGTTTTATTAAAAAATCTTATTTAGAAAAACTCTTCGGTAAAGATGTTGTTGCTATTGTCGATGGTGTTAGCAATCTAAATAAACTAGATTTTAATAGCATAGAAGATCGTAACGCGAATAATTTACAAAAAATGGCTTTAGCTATGTCTAAGGACATAAGAGTTATAATTGTAAAGTTATGTGATCGACTGCATAACATGAGAACCATTGAGTTTCTTCCACGAGAAAAGCAAATTAGGAAATCAATTGAAACCTTGGAGCTTTATGGACCTATAGCAATTAGGATTGGTATGCAAAATATTCGTGTTGAACTTGAAGACTTGGCTTTTAGATGCATCCATCCAATGAGAGCTAGAATGCTTGAATCTGCTGTTAAACAAACAGTGGGCGGCAGAAAAAAAATAATCTCTAAGTTAAGAAAGCAATTTAAGTACCATCTAAAAAACAATGATATTAATGCTACCGTAAAAGGTAGGCAGAAGTCTCTTAGCAGTATTTACGCAAAGATCAAAAATAAGAAAAAACCATTCTCAGAAATACTTGATGTGTATGCTTTTCGTGTCATCGTTAATTCGGTGGACGATGTTTATAGGGCTTTAGGCATCATTCATAATATTCACAAACCTATTGGGAATAGATTTAAAGATTATATTGCAATTCCAAAAACCAATGGCTACCAAGCTCTTCATACCTCTCTCATAGCATTAGATGGTGTCCCAATTGAAGTTCAAATTCAAACAATGAGCATGGAATTAATTGCTCAGAATGGAATTGCAGCTCACTGGTCATACAAAACAAAGGATGCAGTTAACTCAGATCTAATCGGAGCAAAAAAATGGATTGAAGGCTTCTCTGATTTAGAAAAAGCATCTGTTGATTCGCATGAATTTGTCGAAGCCATCAAAACTGATCTTGTTTATGACGAAGTCTATGTTTTTACCCCAGTAGGAAAGATTGTAAATTTAAAATCTGGCTCAACCCCAATCGACTTCGCTTACGAACTTCATACAGAACTAGGAAATAAAGCGGTAGCATGTAAAGTAAATAGAAAATATGCACCCTTAAACATTCGTTTAGAAAATGGTCAGTCAATTGAAATTATTGCTTCAGACAAACAAGAAGTAAGTCCAGACTGGCTTAACTTTGTAGTTACAAGCAAAGCCAGATCCTCAATACGTCTAGCACTTCGCAATCAAAAAATTTCACAATCTAGGAAAGCTGGAAAATTAATGCTTGAATCCGAATTAAAAAGAGGGGGCGTTTCTCTTGATGAGTATCGAGGCAGTAGAATGTCTAGAATTCTAGAAATGATAGGAGTGAAATCACTGAATGAGCTTTTGACCGATCTAGGGTCTGGAAAAAAAACAGGCGCATTGGTTGCTGAGAGATTCTTTTCCGGCTTAAAGATTAGAAAAAATAAAAATCCTAAACTCAAAGCAATGGTGTTGTCCGATCATCAAATTGAAGGAGTGTCAGTAATATATGCAAAATGTTGCATGCCCATTCACGGTGATCCAATAACAGCACATTCAGATACAGACAGGGGTATTGTAATTCATCATGCAAGGTGCAGGCAGGTTGCTCCTCACAGAAGCCATAATATTTCATCAAGATATTTCCCAGCGATGTGGGGAAGTGATAGCAAAGAACTTCATTACAAAGGGCATGTAAAAATTCACGCTGAAGATAGGCCTGGGATACTGGCTGATATTGCATCAGTTTTTACTAAATCTAACCTTAATATAGTTAATATTCAAAGCAGAGATATTGATGCAATGATCATTGAGTTTGTTGTGGAGGTAGAAGTTCTGAATACTGATTCATTGAATAAATTGATGGTAAAATTACGCTCATTAAGATACGTGACAAGTTGTTCAAGAATAGTAAACGACACCAAAACTAAAAATGAAAAAACCAATTTCTACAAATAAAGCACCAGCAGCTATCGGGCCATATTCTCAAGCTATTCAATGGGGAGATGTTGTATTTATTTCAGGCCAGGTAGCCTTCATTCCCTCAACTGGAGAACTCAATAATAATACTTTTGAGAGTGAGGTTAACCAAGTCATAGATAATCTAGATGCAATATGTAAAGAGGCAGGGGGAAGTTTGGACAACATATTAAAACTAAGTATTTTTTTGACAGATCTTTCCAATTTTGATGCTGTGAATGATCTTATGAAACAGAGATTCTCTGAACCCTTTCCTGCGCGTTCAACAATCGAGGTATCTAGGCTACCAAAAGATGTGAATATTGAGATGGATGCTATTTTGTCAATAGAAGTTTAATGTCAAAAAATTTAATTAACTTTTCTGATCTTACCAAGAAAGATATTTTTGACTTCATCGAGCTTGCAAATAATTTTAAGTCAGAAGATTCTTTAAATTATCGTGATGAAAATTTATTTCCTGATAAGAAGATTGTCTCTATGTTTTGTGAGCCAAGCACAAGAACTAAACTATCTTTTCAAATTGCAGCCCATAATTTAGGAGCAAAATTTATAGATTTTGATTTATCGAACTCTTCCATGAATAAAGGTGAAAGTCTAGAAGACACTTTGAGCGCTATGGAGATGATGGGAGTGGATTTATGCATACTGCGTCACACTGAATCAGTGATTCATGATTTTGTGAAAAACTTTTCAAATATGCAGTTCATTAATGCAGGTGAGGGCTCAATTTCTCATCCCACTCAAACATTAATTGATTTAATGACCATTCATGAATCAAAAGAAAAATTTGAGAATTTGAATATCACCATTGTTGGCGATCTTGATCATTCAAGAGTGGTGAATTCTTTTATAGAAGCTATACAAATTGTTGGATATAAAAGCATAACGTTTTGCGGCCATCCTGATCTTTGTAAAAATTTTATAGAAAGCCCAATTGGCAATTTTGAACCCGAGTTAGAAACTGCATTGCAAGATGCTGATGTCGTGATGGCCTTAAGAATTCAAAATGAGAGGTTGTCAGAAAAACTTACGATTGGAGCAAGTGATTATGTTGAGAGATATCAAATCAATGTTGATTCACTGCAAGTGGCTGATCCCGAAATGATTTTATTACATCCAGGGCCCGTAAACTTCGGAATTGAATTAAGCAAAGAGGCTAGCGAGCTGGAAAATTGCAAAATTAGGAACCAAATTTTTAATGGCGTTGGAATGAGAATGGCCGTCTTAACTAAACTTTTCTCTCAAGCATAACCCTCTTTACTGTTTCGACGGTATTAATGGTTGCCTGTTCGATTTCAATATTTATAAGATCTCCCTTTTTTGCATCTTTAAAAGTAGTGACGGATACAGTTTCGGGAATGAGATGAATATAGAATGATGACTTGAGCACTTTTCCAATAGTTAAACTACATCCATCTAGTGCCACATAGCCCTTATAAAAAAAATATTCTCTCAAGTTTGCAGGAATTTTAATTTGCAGATCTTTCGTTTCCTGTTTATTAATCACTTGTAGCACCTCTCCAGTTCCATGAATGTGACCAGAAACTAGGTGGCCACCAATTTCTGTTTTAGCAGTCATAGAGCGCTCGAGGTTAACTTTAGATGATTTGCAGATATTTTTTAAATTAGTTTTATCTAGTGTTTCTTCAATAACATCAAACTCCAAGATATCTGTTTTGCCTCTTTTTGCGGTAAGGCATACCCCGTTTACTGAGACGCTAGCACCTTTTAATAAATTTTTAGCAAACCCTTTTGGGGCTTTGATGATTAATGATATGTAATCTTTAGATTTAATAATTTTTTGAACATGGCCTTTGCCGCTTACAATTCCAGTAAACATTATGCACCCCAACTTTTTCTATATTGCTCTAGTTCTTCAACATAGGAGTGAAAATTTTGATTTGTGTGAGAGTAGTCTATAAGAGCATCTAAGTTGATAATAGATGAGACATTTATTCCAAAATCAGTTTCGATCTCTGTTTTGGCAGATAACTCACTATTTCCTTTTTCCTGCCTATCTAAACCAACAAGAAAGATCTTAGGTTTTGCATTTAGATCTACTAAAATTTTAATAGATTCCCTTGCAGCAGTTCCCGCAGATAAAACGTCGTCAATAATCAATACATTTCCAGCTGGATCAGCGCCAATGATATTGCCGCCCTCACCATGATCTTTGATTTCTTTTCTATTGAAAGAAAGAGGGCAAGGGTTGCCTCTTTGACTTAGGACTGTTGCAACAATTGATCCTAAGAAGATTCCTTTGTATGCCGGACCATACAGACAGTCAAATTCCATGCGTGCATCATTAATAGCATCAACATAGCAATTAGCTAGTTTAAATAAATCACAGCCATTAAGCATTTTAGCTGCATTGAAAAAATAGGGACTGTCCCTTCCAGATTTTAGTTTA
>JAOMBK010000022.1 GCA_028344535.1 Pseudomonadota bacterium
GGCATACTATCATTCAACCTTCTTCCTGCTAATATTATTTCTGGATTATATCCAAGCATTTCTGTTTTATGAGTTAAATAATAAGGATCTACGCCAATGCAGTGACCACCTACTAAGCCAGGCCTAAAAGGAAGAAAATTCCACTTAGTTTCTGCTGCATTCAAAACCTGCTCTGTATCAAGATTCATAAGATTAAAAATAATTGCAAGTTCATTAATTAAAGCTATATTTAGGTCTCGTTGAGTATTTTCAATAACTTTTGCAGCTTCAGCCACCTTAATGCTTTCAGCCTTATATGTCCCCGCTGTAATAATTTTTTTATATACTCTGTCTATATAATTTGCAGATTTTTTATTTGAACCAGAAGTTACCTTTTTTATACTGGGTAAACGGTGCACTTTATCACCTGGATTTATTCTCTCGGGTGAATATCCAACAAAGAAATCCTGATTAAGTGATAATTTAGAAATTTTCTCTAAAATTGGAACGCATTCCTCCTCTGTTGCTCCAGGATATACTGTAGATTCATATACAACTACATCTCCTTTTTTTAGAAATGGCGCCACTAAATTAGAGGCACTCAACAAAGGACTTAAATCTGGTTTCTTGCTTTTAGTGATTGGAGTTGGGACAGTAATAATAAAAAAATTACAATCTTTAAGGGGGTTTACTTCAGATGTAAATGTTATATTGTTTGCTTTTTTTAATTCAGAGGCACTTACCTCATTCGTAAAATCTATTCCGTCGTTAAGGCCAATGATTCTAGTTTTATTAATATCATATCCGATTACTGGGAACTTTTTACTAAACTCAATTGCAAGTGGCAAGCCAACGTAGCCTAAGCCGACAACACATATTTTAGTAGATTGCATTTTCATTTTGGTATCTCCAAATAATTGGTCAATAAATATTGATCAAAAAAAATAATAACTTTTATTTATAGTTAATTGTAATAATCCTTTAATGGGACAAATAACTTCTTTTTTAATATAAAATCCGCAAGCTTGTTGATGTAAAAAATTAATTTCTGAGGCAACAAAGCATACGACATTATTACAACACATTTTAATTTAAGAAGAGACTGTGGGCTTGATATTATAGAGCTTAATAATAATTTTTTTGCCCAAGTTATTTCAAAGTTTGTTCTAAGGCAATGCCATGAATTGCTGAAAACTATTTTGGCCCTATATTGTTTATAGAATTTAAAGGCATCCTTTGGAAAATCTTCATTAAGAATTAATCTATCAAGACATTGTAAATGCATGTCCATATTTCTTTTAATTGCCTTGCCCATATTTTTTTCATGATATCGCATTACTACAAGTGGAATGTCACAGTAGCAAAATTTATATTTAGTTGCTATTCGCCAATAAAGTGATTCTCCCTCGCTAAACATATCTTCATAAAGCGGGAATTCTAGATATGCTTTTTTTCTGACAAGGGGTGAAATTGGGATAATAAACCCATCTTCATAATTATGAAACAGATCCTTGAGGCAATCGCCTTGAGCTTTCGTGGCGCTCAGTGGCAATAATTCACCCGTTCGCTCAATAAGCTGAAAGCCTGGGCCATGGACAACACCCCACTTTTCAGAAAGACCAGAAAATAGTTTAATTTGATTTTCTATTTTAGTTGGAAGGTAATAATCATCTGCATATAGCAGACTTATAAAATTTCCTGACGCTCTTTTTGCTGCTTGATTCTGCCTAAGTGAGATTGATTTGTTATGCTCATAATCAAGAAATATCACTCTTGGGTCAAAAAGGAAACTTTTTATTAAGTCTTTTGTTTCATCTGTTGAGCCATTATCAGAAATTATAATTTCAAGATTTTTATAAGTTTGATTAAGAGCGCTATTGATAGCATCACTTATATATTCAGCCTGATTATAAGAAAGAATTATTATTGAAACTTTTGAACGATTAATTTGCATCTAAGTTAAAAAAACTAATCCGAAAAATACTTTTCTATTTGCTCAGATGTAATGTGACGGACATTCTTGTTTTTAAAATATGCTTTATACCATTTGGCTGTTTCATTAATTGCATTCTCTACATTCCATCTTGGTCGCCAATCTAAACTAAAGAATGCTTTGCTAATATCAAGACTTAAAGATTGAGCCTCATGAGGCTGATCTTCAACTGATTTATGCTCAATAATATTTTTAACTCCCCACGACTTACAGAATAATTCTGATACCTCGTTCACAGTTCTAATATCTGAAATATGTGGGCCAAAATTCCAACTTCCCTGAACTACAGATCCTCGTTCAAATAAATCTTCAGCAACTTTTAGGTAGCCGGAAATAGGCTCCAAAACATGCTGCCATGGTCGAGTGGACAATGGATTTCTAAGAAATAAATTTTTATTCTGAGTAATAGCTTTATATATATCAGGAATCAATCTATCTTTTGAGAAGTCCCCTCCCCCGATAACATTTCCAGCTCTAACGGAACTCACACCAAACTCTGCCTTTAAGTCAGTAAAGAAAGATTTTTGATATGATTTGATAAGTAATTCGGCGCAACCTTTGCTGCTACTATATGGATCATGCCCTCCAATCGGTTCATTCTCTCTGTATCCCCATTCCCATTCATTATTCTCATAGCATTTATCAGTCGTCACCATAATTGCAGCATTTATAGATGAGCAGTTTCTAATAGCCTCTAGAATATTTATCGTGCCCATAACATTTATGTCATAGGTAATCACTGGATTTAGATATGATTCTCTGACTAAAGGCTGTGCTGCTAAATGGAAAACAAACTCTGGCTTAAAATCTCTAAAAACTTTACCTAACAGCTGTTGATCTCTTATATCGCAATCAATAGTATTAGATATCTTATTTATTTTTAAGCTTTCATAGAATTGAAAATTATTATTAAAGGCTGAGCTTGATAGCCCTTGAATTATAGCGCCCGCATTATTGAGTACATATGCAAGCCAAGCTCCTTTGAAACCTGTGTCGCCTGTGATTAGGACTTTTTTCTTTTTCCAAAACGAATTATTCATAGTCATATATGTACTTTTAAAAAATTATACATTTTTTAGCTTGCTTAAAGTTATCTAATAATTTCTGCATATAAATTACCAATTTTTTTCTCAGAAAAGTCTTCAGACCTTTGAATTAACCTATCTTTAGGAATTGGTTTGTTTAATGCGCTCATGATTGAATGACTTAATGATTCTGGATTATCTACCTCACAAAGAAATCCAAACTCTCCATTATTTAAAATTTCACTTGGACCAGATTTACAATTAGTTGAGACAATATTAAGCCCTCTAGACATTGCCTCCACAATAACGACGCCAAATCCCTCATAATCAGACGATAAAACAAAAAGGTCTGCTAAGTCGAAGTATGGCAATGGATCTGAAACCCATCCAGCTAAAAAAATATTTTCTTCTAAGCGTAAAGCTACAACCCTCTCTAAAATTTTTTCTTTTTCTTCGCCATCTCCCAGCAACAGTAAGCTCAAGTCTAGATCCAGCTTATTCTTAGCAATATATATAGCTTCAACTAAATTAGTAAAATTTTTTTGAGCTTTAAACCTTCCAACAGCAATTAACCTCTTTTTATTTGAGGCAAGCCAATGTTTTGCAGGTAAATTATGCTCTGTTAATTGCTGAACAGGCTCAGAGATTACCGGGTTGTAGATAACTTTAATCTTACTCTCAAGAACACCTTTGTTAATTAAATCTTTCTTGACGCCATCTGAAACCGTAACAATCATGTTCGCAAATTTATAAAAAAAACTGATTGAAAGTTTTTGCATAAATTTAAAAAAAGCTGATCTTGCTTGGAATTGCTCAGATAAATTACAGTGCTCAATATAAATTAGATGTGTATTTTTTGAAAAAACTCTAACAACAAAGCTCAAGGAAGTTAGCGGCCATACATTTGCAATAAAATTGTCAAAATTATTGTTTATGATGAATTGTGATAACTTTGGAGTGAGATATTTCATTTTTCTTACATTCAAACAGATTACAGAAATCTCAGGATTCAGAAAATCTTTAAAGTCATTTTTTTCAGAAAGAATAAGAATGGTTACTTTTTTTCCAAGAAAATGAAAATGGTTTGCAAGAGAGACAATAACCTTTTCCGTT
Organism: Pseudomonadota bacterium; assembly: GCA_028344535.1. GTDB lineage: Bacteria > Pseudomonadota > Gammaproteobacteria > Magnimaribacterales > D2472 > D2472. The sequence continues at coordinate 4,111 of JAOMBK010000022.1, forward strand.
CCACCAAATGCTAGATCATAATTTAAAAAACAAACAGAGTTGCCCTCTATATCATTCCTAGATCCTATGCTGTCTATCATTCAGAAAAAAAATTAAGAAAATTGCATAAGAAATTTTGAGATAGAAGAATGAATATGATTAATCATTTGATCATTTAAACCATGATGAACTGCCAATAAGATTCCTCCTCTCATCACCTTGTCAGCATTCTCAAAATCATCAGCATTTCCGATACACTCAATATCTTTAAATCCAGGCTGTCTTAAAATATTGCCTGTAAAAACTACCCTAGTCTGAATGTTCCTATTTTCAAGAAAAATCTGCAGATCGGTTCTACTGAATGGCGCCTGATCTTTAACGATTGTTGGGAAAGCAAGCCATCCTGTTTCGGCATTTGGATTTTGTTTTGGTAATTCAAAAAATTCTTTATATTGGCTCAAGAATTCATAATGAAGATTAAAATTGGTCTCCCTAGCTTTTATGTTTTTAGATAAATCCTGCAGCTGGACCAAAGCAAATGCTGCGCTTATCTCAGATGGCTCCAATTGATATCCGATTTCTTCAAAAACGAACTTTGCATCATATTGAACCCCGTCTAGATCTATATTAAATCTATTTTCAATAGCTTCGCTATCATCAAAAAGAGATGAGCTTCTTCCCCAAGATCTCAATAATCTAGCCTTTTCATAAAGCTCAGTTGAATCAGTAACTAACATGCCTCCATTTCCAGCTCCATTAATTACATGAGATCCATAAAAACTTGTAATTGCGGCATCGCAATATGAACCATTAGACTTCCCAAACAATCTAGCTCCAAGAGTATCTGCAGAATCACAAATTATTTTGATATTTTTATTTTTCCCTTTTACTACATCATTAATCTTATCCCATTCGCAGATATTTCCCATGAGATCAGGCGCAATAATTGCCGATGTATTTTCATTTATAGCTTCATCAAGTTTGTTAACATCAATGCAATAGGTTTCAGCATCAACATCTACAAAATGAGGTATTAAGTTATTTTTTACCAGGCAACCAACCGTTGTAGCAAATGTTAATGCAGGAGTAATAACTTCTGAACCTTTTGGGAGGTTAAGAGCTTCGATTAGAACATATAATGCCGACGAACCAGAATTAACCATTACACCTTTTTTCTTGTCAAATAAACTAGCAATTTTGTCTTCAAATTCGCTTACATTCTTTGACATCTGTGTGGTAGTTTTTAAAACTTCAACAACAGCTTTTATCTCTGCTTCACCGTGAACGGTTGAGCCATACGGCACTCTAATCATTTCATTCATTACTTAATCCTTATGTAAAAATATTCTAAATTATTTATTTAGGCTGGTTAGATCTCATTATATTAGAAATCTTATAAATAAGCTTTGTAAATAAAATAATTTAACGGGAAAATACTAGCATCTCTAATGTTAGAATACGTTATAAAATTAACATCTATATTATGAAAGCAGTTATTTTAGCCGGTGGATTGGGTACGAGACTATCTGAAGAAACTCATAGCAGGCCAAAGCCAATGGTAGAGATTGGAGGTAAGCCAATTCTTTGGCATATAATGAAAATTTTTGATTCTTATGGAATCAACGAATTTATAGTCTGTTGCGGGTATAAAGGATTTTTTATCAAAGAATATTTTAAAAATTATCATCTCAGAAATACTGATGTCACATTTGATCTGAAAAATAATTCTTCTAAAATTTTAACGAATACTCAAGAAAATTGGTCGGTAACTTGTGTGGATACTGGTGAGAACACCCTGACTGGCGGGAGGCTAAAAAGAATAAAAGGCTTCCTAGATCCAGAAGAATCTTTCCTATTCACTTATGGTGATGGCGTAGGTGATATAAATATTAAGAATTTATTAGAATTTCATAAATCTCATGGAAAACTAGCGACAGTAACAGCTGTAAATCCTCCAGGTAGATTTGGTATTTTAAAAATTAGTGAAAATAATAATGTCTCTCAATTCAATGAGAAGCCAGACATCGGAAATGCATGGATCAATGGTGGTTTTTTTGTTCTCCAACCATCAGTAATAGATTACATATCTGGAGATAAGATTTCATGGGAAGAGGAGCCCCTCCAGCAAATCACTAGGGACAATCAATTGTCAGCATATAAACATGAGGGTTTTTGGCAACCAATGGATACGATAGCTGAGAAAAAATATCTTGAAAAATTATATGTTTCTAATAAAGCTCCTTGGAGAATGTGGGATTAGCAATATTTATCAAAATTTTGAGAGGCCACTAAACAATTTTAGCTCTATGTATTTACAATGGATTATTTAAAAAGTCTAAAGTTTCTTCTTGGAAAAAATTTTAATTCTCTAATACCTTTGATTTTTGTTTTCCTTTTTTCTTCAGTGGCTGATCTTTTTAGTATAGGTCTTATAGGGGGATATTTAGCAATAATTGTTGACCCCTCCTTTTATGAATCTCAAATTAGTAAATACTCAATTCTCGAATTTCTAACAACGATGGGCCAGACTAGTACAATTTTATTTATTGGATACATACTTGTGGCTGCCTTTTTTATCAAATTCTTACTTATAATTTTTACAAACTATTTAATTCTTAGATTTGCAACACAAGAGCAAGCGAAAATTCAAAAATTAATGATGAAAGGTATCCTTGATCAAGAATATGAAAATTTTATACTTAGCAAAGGAGGTGAAAATTTAGCCTCCATTGCAAATTATTCTTCAATATATAAAGATGTCCTGCAGGCTATTCTTCAGTTATTTAGTAATTCAATAGTGATAGTTGCTGTGTTTATTTTATTGGGATTAGTAAGCATAAAAACCTTATCAATTCTAATAGGCATGCTACTAGTAATTTTCTTTTTATATAATCTGTTACTTACTTCAAGAGTAGGTTCTTACGGCAAGCAATATACAGAGGGTATGGCAAATATAATGCAAGGGACCTCAGAGGTCTCGCAAGGCATCAAGGAGCTTAAAACTCTTGGAAAAGAAGAATTTTTTCTTAATTCCGTTAATCAATCAGCTAATTTAGTTGCTAAAAGTGCTTTGAAACTAAATTTATATTCTGTGCTTCCAAAAAATATTATCGAGGTTATGCTAATTAGCTTTATTGTTTTAATTATTTCAATAAATGTTGCCGCCGATGGAGACCTTGGAAGAACTCTTTCAATTCTGGGAGTATTTGCTGCATCAACAATTAGAATAGCCCCTCTAGTTAGTCAAATTCAAGCAAATATTAACTCATTAGTATTTGGCCAAAATTCAATAATGAAACTTGCTGAGATCATGAAAAATCATGGAACAAATATTGAAGTTGGTTTTGGTGATTTCATTGTAAAAAGTAATACTAATGATGTCGAAAAAGAATCCTTTTCACGCCTACAATTAGAAAATATTTCTTACGCCTATCCAAATTCTGAACATCAATCTTTAACAAATATCAATTTAACGATTGAGAAAGGAGATTTTATTGGGTTGATTGGACCATCTGGCGCAGGTAAAACGACTCTAGTTGATGTGATACTTGGTTTTTTGAAGCCCTCATCTGGTGCTCTTAAGTTAAATGGATTAGATGCCCATGCTAATATTATTAACTGGCGCACATACTGCGCTTATCTTCCCCAAGAAATATTTTTAATAGATGGTTCACTTGAAGAAAACATTACTCTTAATCGAAAAAAAGTTAATCCAAATGATTTAACTGAAGCACTAAAATTATCTAAATTAGAGTCACTGTCTGAGGAACTTCCTGATGGACTTAATACAAATTTAGGTGATAAAGGAATTCGACTATCTGGAGGGCAAAAGCAAAGAGTTGCTATAGCAAGATCTATTTACAATAAAAGAGAAATTTTAATTTTGGACGAATCTACGTCTGCACTTGATAGTTCAACCGAGGAGGAAGTTATAAAAGAGCTTCTTACATTACGCAGCGAAAAAACAATTATTTCAATTGCTCACAGAATCTCTACTTTAAAAGAATGCAACAAAATATTCAAAATAAATAATGGTGCAATAGAGGGTCCCTTTAAATATGATGAGATTGCTTAAAATGAATATAATTTTTTATGGAGGCTGAAGCCGGAATCGAACCGGCGTAAACGGCTTTGCAGGCCGCTGCATAACCACTCTGCCATCCAGCCCTGAACTAGGATAATGATTATATGATATTAATTAGAATATTGATGCTTTAAAAAACATAATTTAATGTAATTCAAGAAAAATTTTTGTCATAGATTGTAAAGCCAGCGTTAATCTAAATATTTTGCTACTATATTAGAAGCTTCTACTAAATCTTTAGCTATATATGAAGCTTGAGAGTCTTGAGTTACAGAATAATTGCTTATAAGAATATCTGATAAAAGTCCTGCATTTTTACCAGCTAAAATATCGCTTTCTTTATCACCAATTATTATAGATTTACTAAAATCTATTTTATATTTTTCTTTTGCTTCTTCTAGCATGCCTATTTCTGGTTTTCGACAATTACATTTTATTGCATATGATTCAATCTTGCCTTCAGGATGATGTGGGCAAAAAAAATAGTCAAGAACTTGAATTTTAT
>JAOMBK010000023.1 GCA_028344535.1 Pseudomonadota bacterium
TATAATTACATATATCAATTATTTATTTTAAAAGCTTTTATAGAAAGCAAAGGATTACTAATGTTTAAAAAAGCTACCACAAGCCTTAATAAAACACTTCTTACTGGGTTAATAGCGTTGTTTTCAAGCAATATGTTTGCTGCTTGGGATGATTTAAATATGACAGAAGGTGTTACAGCAATAAGCAAAGAAGTCTTTGACTTACACATGCTAATTTTTTGGATTTGTGTAGTTATAGGGCTAGTTGTATTTGGAATAATGTTCTACTCAATGTTTGCATTTACAAAGAAAAAAAATCCTAACCCTGCAACATTCCATGAAAACACCAAAGTTGAGTTAGCTTGGACGGTTGTGCCTTTTTTAATTTTGGTATTTATGGCAATACCTGCATCGAATACCTTAACAAAGATCTATGATGATACTGAGGGAGACATTAATATTCAGGTGGTTGGATATCAATGGAAGTGGCAGTACAAATATCTAGAAGATGATATAGATTTTTTCTCTAACCTAACAACTGATTGGGATGAAATATATAACAAGACTCCAAAAGGAGAATTCTATCTTGAGGAAGTTGATGAGGCGGTAGTAATACCCGTAGGCAAAAAAATAAGATTTTTAATTACAGCAAATGATGTCATTCATTCTTGGTGGATGCCAGATTTTGCTATCAAGCAAGACGCAATTCCAGGCTTCATAAATACTGCTTGGACGATCGTTGACGAACCAGGTATATACAGGGGCAAGTGCACAGAACTATGTGGAAAGAACCATGGATTTATGCCAGTAGTTGTCAAAGTTGTTCCTCAAGATGAATATGATGCATGGGTTCAAGATAAAAAAGATGCTGCGTTCAGAATGGCGGAACTAACTGAAAAAGATTGGAGTGTAGCCGAGCTTACTGAAAGGGGCGAGGGAGTATATTTAAAAAACTGTGTTGCATGTCATCAAGTTAATGGCCAAGGCATCACAGGAATATTTCCAAATCTTGCTGGCAGTGACATTGTCTTAAATGATAAGGCTGGAAATATCGAGATTTTAATGGAAGGTGTTCAGGGAGCAGCCATGCAATCATTTGCAAATCAGCTCTCAGAGGTTGATATGGCTTCAGTGATCACTTATACAAGACAAGCTTGGGGTAATGCAGAAAATGGCGATGGCGAGATCGTCGTACCTAAAGATATTGTTGAATACAAAAAACCAAAAGTTTAAAAAAAAGGAAGTAATATGAGCGCAGTAATAGAATCCCACAATCATGATGATCATCATCATGGTCCTGCCAAAGGATTGACCAGATGGTTGTACACGACAAATCATAAAGATATAGGAACATTATATTTATGGTTTAGTTTTGCAATGTTCTTAATTGGTGGAGCAATGGCAATGGTTATAAGGGCAGAGCTTTTTCAGCCTGGCATGCAAATTGTTGAGCCTGAATTCTACAATCAAATGCTTACATTGCATGGACTCATAATGGTCTTCGGGGCTGTTATGCCTGCATTTGTAGGTTTAGCAAATTGGCTTGTACCGATGATGGTTGGTGCTCCAGATATGGCGCTCCCTAGGATGAATAACCTAAGTTTCTGGATACTCCCTTTTGCATTTTTTATTCTATTATCATCTTTGTTTATGGAAGGCGGAGCTCCTAATTTTGGGTGGACATTCTATGCCCCACTATCTACAACCTATGCTCCTCCTAGTGTTACCTTCTTTATATTTGCTGTTCATATTATGGGAGCATCATCGATCATGGGATCTATTAATGTGATCGTAACAATTATGAATATGAGAGCGCCAGGCATGACCTTGATGAAGATGCCACTTTTTGTATGGTCATGGTTAATAACAGCATACCTATTAATTGCAGTTATGCCTGTTCTTGCTGGAGCTGTAACAATGATGCTTATGGATATCCATTTTGGAACAAGCTTCTTTAATGCTGCGGGTGGGGGAGATCCTGTTTTGTTTCAACATATCTTCTGGTTTTTTGGCCATCCTGAAGTTTATATTATGATTCTCCCAGCTTTTGGTATTGCATCTCATATTATTGAGACATTCTCAAGAAAGCAGTTGTTTGGATACGCATCTATGGTTTGGGCGATGGCTTCGATTGCAATTTTGTCATTTGTAGTTTGGGCGCATCATATGTTTACAGTCGGTCTTCCATTAGCTGCAGAATTATTCTTTATGTGGGCAACAATGTTGATTGCTGTTCCAACTGGCGTAAAAGTGTTTAATTGGGTGACCACAATGTTCAAGGGCTCAATTACATACGAAACCCCAATGCTCTTTGCCATAGCCTTTGTTGTCTTATTTACCATAGGTGGTTTTTCAGGGTTAATGCTTGCAATTACTCCAGCTGATTTTCAATATCATGATACATACTTTGTAGTGGCACATTTCCACTATGTTCTTGTACCCGGATCAATCTTCTCAATCATGGCTGCTGTTTATTATTGGATTCCAAAATGGACAGGAAATATGTATGACGAAAGACTTGGAAAACTTCATTTTTGGCTCTCTTTTATAGGTGTCAATGTAACCTTCTTTCCCCAGCACTGGATTGGCCTAGCTGGAATGCCAAGAAGAATTCCTGACTATGCACTTCAATTTGCAGACTGGAATATGATTTCTTCTGTTGGGGCATTTTTGTTTGGCGCTTCTCAAATTCTGTTTCTATTCATCGTGCTCAAAACTGTTATGGGTGGTAAGAAGGCTACGCCAGAGGTCTGGGAGGGTTCAAGAGGCCTTGAGTGGACTGTAGAGTCACCAGCCCCTTATCACACATTCACCACACCGCCGAAGGTTAATTAATGAACCAAGGATCAAAAAAAACGATCAAAACTCTCTGTTTTGCAGTTCTGGGTATGTTTACATTTTCGTTTGCTTTGGTCCCTCTATACAATGTTTTCTGTGAAGTAACTGGCCTTAATGGAAAGATTGAATTAAGAGCTACCAATGATAAAAATATTGAGATTGATAATGGCCGTGATGTCTCAATTCAATTTGTTTCTCATAATAATGAAGAAATGCCTTGGGCATTCAAACCTTCTGAAGATAATATTCAAATTAAGACAGGCAAGTACCATACGGCTACTTTTTATGTAAAAAATACAACTAATAAAAGAATGGTTGCTCAGGCAATACCAAGTGTTGCTCCCTCAAATGCAGCCGCGCATTTAAAAAAATTAGAATGCTTTTGTTTTGAGCAGCAAGAACTGGCCCCAGGTGAGGAAGCCCTTTTGCCTGTAAGGCTTATTTTTGATGATGAGCTTCCAAGCTCAATCAATAGTGTTGTTCTCTCCTATACGATTTTCGATGTTACAGATTATAACGATGTTGAGTTTAGCCAACATCATAATGATGACCACCATGCTGGTCATGAAATGGAGCCTTCAATATGAGTTATCAGAAATACTATGTACCAGAGGAAAGTAAATTCCCTATTTACATTGCAACTGCACTTTTTTTATTAGTGATGGGTGCTGCTGGTACAATCAATGATCTTGGAAAACCTGAAAGCAATTCTGTATATATTCTTTACTCGGGATTTGCCGTTTTTGCAGTAACTTTATATTTTTGGTTTAGAGCAGTAATTAGAGAGCATATTGCTGGTTTAGATAGTGCTCAGCTTCAAAAATCCTTCGTTTTTGGTATGGGCTGGTTTATATTTTCTGAGGTAATGTTTTTTGCGGCATTTTTTGGAGCATTGTTTTACGTAAGAAATTTTTCTGTTCCATGGCTCGGTGGAGATGGCGAGAAAGGATTAGCGAATATGCTTTGGGAGGGTTTTGAGGCTTCATGGCCTGTGATGTCGACTCCTGATGCTGGATCAGCTTATGTTCTTGCAGACAAAAATATGAGTTGGCCGGGTTGGGGCAATGCCTTAAAGTGGTTGCCGATGTGGAATACCATTGTGCTACTTAGCTCAAGCGTGACAGTTCACTTTGCTCACCTTGCGCTTAAAAATGACAATAAAAAAAGTTTTAATACCTGGCTTGGTATAACTGTTACCCTTGCTTTGATATTTGTTGGATTACAGGCCGCTGAGTATTATGAAGCATATGCACATTATGGTTTAACACTTAACTCTGGCATATATGGCTCAACCTTCTTTATGTTGACAGGATTCCATGGCTTTCACGTCATGATGGGTGGGTTTATGTTGGCTGTAATGCTGTCTAGATCAGTTTTTTATAATCACTTTGATCCTCATAACCATTTTGGGTTTGAAGCTGCCTCTTGGTATTGGCACTTTGTTGATGTGGTGTGGGTGATGCTATTTCTTTTTGTTTATATACTTTAATTAAGAGCCCCAAGGAACAGTATTTCCTAGCTCTCCAGTGTATAGGCCATAAGAGACTAAGATTAGCAGCAGTGCTGCAAGGCTTACCCTAAACCCAAGACTGTATACAGAGCGTTTGCCCTGTCCCTGATCTTTGAAAAGAAAAAAGAGACTACTGAATAAGCTTAAAAAGATTAAGATAATAACAACTGCAATAAGAGGTTTAAGCCACATACTTGAACTATAACATTTTTATAATGAAAGATTTATCAACAATTGAACTTATAAAACACAACAAAGCATTAACTGCTTTTTCATGTGTGTTTATCGTCGTGTTTATTTTGTTGGGGTTTTGGCAGATAGAAAGAGCCGGATCCAAAGCAAGCCTTATTCAGGAATTTGACTTGGAACAAGCGAAAGCTCCCAAGCCCATTTCTGACTCCTCCTTAAAATGGAGTAGAGTATATATAGAAGGTTTTTATGACCCTGCCCAACAAGTTCTTATAGACAACCAAATTAAAAATGGGAAGGTAGGCTACAAAATATACACACCATTTTACTATAAACAAGATCAAGCAATATTCGTTGATCGTGGCTGGATCCCTCAAGGTAAAACAAGAAAGGATCTACCCAATGTAAATTTTAATTCCACTAAATTGCGCATAATTGGAAGCCTTATCAAGCCAGAGAAAGAGGTTTTAGCGGGCGATGAATTATTGACCAATGAATGGCCTTTAGTTTCTCAAACTAAATCACCAAGAGTAATTCAAGAAGCTTATGAAAAAAAATTTTCAGACATGGTGCTCATTTTAGATCCTGGCTCTCTATTTATGAACGAGCATGTTGCACTTATACCCTTTGTCATAACACCAACCAAACATTACGGCTACGCTCTTCAATGGTTTACCATGAGTCTCGTTTTAGCAGGAATGTTTATGTATGCAATTAAGAGAGAATCATGAGAAGTAAGATATTTTTAGCAATTTTATTATTAACACCCCTTGTAGTTCTATTGATTTCAACATTATCTTTTCAGTCGGGCTATTCACCACAATATACTAAAAACAATGGGATATTTTTTAATGAATATTTTGATGCGACTCAGCTTAATCTTGTTGATGATATAGAAAATTTAAAATTTGAAGATGGTAAATGGCTATTTGCCACCTATGCCTCAGAAGATTCAGAGTTAGGAGAAGCACTTTATCTGATGCGACAACTTAATGTGGCCCTTAATAGGGATATCAATAAACTAAAAAGAGTGGTTTTCTCTCAGGATAGCGAAACATTAGAAGCAAAGCTGGTTGATTATCCAAGAACTCAAATCATCTATGATTCTGAAGGAAAATTGTTTAAAAAGTTACTAGAGACAAGCAATGAAGAATTTTTTCTTGAACAAAAAATTTTTATTATTGATCCATATGGAAGGGCGGTAATGTTTTTTCCAGTCTCCATGGATCCTAAATTAATTTTAAAGGACTTAAAGGTTTTAATATGAGTTTAATTAGAGGGCTTTCATTTTTTGGATTATGTTTTGCATTTGTTGTGATTGCATTGGGTGCATGGACAAGACTTGTTGACGCTGGTCTTGGCTGCCCAGATTGGCCAGGGTGTTATGGTTTTGTGGTATTCCCTACAACTGAAGCTGAAATCTTAATAGCGGAGCAACGATATCCTCAATTCCCCTACGAAATTGATAAAGCAATTCCTGAGGTCGTGCATAGGTACTTTGCAGCTGCTCTTGGGTTTATAGCAATATTGCTAGTTGCTTTTTCATATAAGCATAAACTGCCGACAAGAATAAAAGCTATAGCATCTTTTCTTTTATTCTTTATTTGTTGCCAGGGATTATTTGGCTACCTTACTGTGAGTTTGAAGCTTTTACCAATTATAGTAACTGGCCATTTGTTTGGTGGTTTCATTACCCTAAGTTTATTTTTTTACTTATTTTTGAATACCACTGATGGCATTAAAAATCATCAGATTGGGCATTTAAAGATTTTGGGCGGCATTGCTTTGTTTGCACTTTTAATTCAGATCTTCTTAGGAGCCTGGACAAGCACCAACTACGCATCTTTGGCTTGTGTTGATTTTCCAACATGCCAAGGAACGTATGTGCCTGAGATGAATTTTTCTGATGGATTTAATCTGTCTCAAGAAGTTGGCCCAAATTATTTATATGGCTCATTAGACAATGAAGCAAGAGTTGCCATTCATTATTCTCACAGAGTCAGCGCGTTAATTTTGACACTAATCTTCTTGGTTTTAATTACTAAGCTTTGGTTTTCTAATGCCGCTCCGTTGGCCTCTACTTTGGGGGTAATATTGGTTACTCAGATTTCCTTAGGGATTATGAATGTTGTTTATGTACTTCCTTTGTATATTGCTATCGCGCATAATTTAGTCGCAGCATTATTACTATTAGCAACTCTAATGGTTAATCTTGTGATTTGGAAAGATGAATAACACGATCAAAAATTATTATGAACTATGTAAACCCAACGTAGTTTTAATGATGCTAATCACCGCCCTGGTTGGATCATTGCTGGCTAGCAAAACCTTGGCCCCATTATCTTTAATAGCATTTGCAATGCTTGGTATTGCCTTGTGCGCATCTTCAGCAGCAGCAATCAATCAAATTATTGATAGAAAGACAGATGCTAATATGAATAGGACAGAGAATAGGCCTATTCCTCAGGGGGAAGTCAGCCCTGTAAATGCTTCAATTTTTGCATTTATCTTAGGTTCACTTGGCGCAGCTATTTTAGTAATTTATGTAAATACATTAACTGCATTGCTTACGCTGGCATCTTTAATAGGATATGCATTTGTCTATACAGTTTATTTAAAGAGAGCAACACCACAAAATATAGTTATCGGCGGTCTCGCGGGTGCAGCCCCTCCATTATTAGGGTGGACAGCAGTTACAAATTCTATTGATCCAAACTCTCTCTTACTGGTATTAATTATTTTTGCTTGGACTCCACCACACTTTTGGGCTCTTGCAATCCATAGAAAAGATGATTATGCAAAAGAAAACATTCCAATGCTTCCAGTGACTCATGGAGTCCAATTTACAAAACTGCAAATTATTCTTTATACGATTATTTTAATTCTAGTAAGTTTGCTGCCCTTCGTAGTTATGATGTCAGGAATTCTTTATTTCATATCAGCATTAATTTTAGGTTTTATTTTTTTATACTATGCAGTCCGCTTGTACTTTGAAGAGGATAATGCCTCCGCCTTTCCAACTTTTGTTTACTCCATTTATTATATTTTTCTTATCTTTGCTGCTTTACTCATTGATCACTTCATAATTTAAACATGAGCAAGAATATTAAAATTTCATTAGTGTTAATCATTTTGTTCATGATCGCAGTTTTGTCTTTGTTCATTAATAAATTAACCACTCCAAGATATTTATCTGCACCGGAGCTATTAGTAAATGGATATTATCAATTTCCTAACGCAAAGGAATTCTCTAATTTTCAAATCCTGACATCTAATGATGAAACGATCGATAAAGAAATTTTTAGGGGAAAATGGACTTTAATATATTTTGGTTATACTCGGTGTCCTGCAGAGTGTCCTGTTGCTATGTCTCTAATTAAAGGACTTTATTCAACACTGGGGTCAAAAGGCTTTAATATGAATGATAAACAAGCCCTTCTTGTGACCATAGACCCTGAGAATGATACGCCTAATGATGTAGATCAATATGCCAAGGCATTTAATAACTCGTTTGTAGGAGCTCGGGGAGACAGGCCAATGCTTTTAAGCATGGCAACACAGCTAAACGTGAT
>JAOMBK010000024.1 GCA_028344535.1 Pseudomonadota bacterium
TGCAAGTTGCGCAAGGTATGGGGTGCTCTAATAAAGCTTTTGTTTGCCCATATCATGCATGGTCTTATAGTTTAGATGGAAAATTAAAAAACATTCCTGGTGAAGAGGCCTTTCCTGACTATAACAAAAGCGATAACGGGCTTGTGCAAGTTGATGCAGTTGAAAAAGGCGGGATTGTTTATGTTCAGCAAGAGGGCTCAATAGGTCAGGATTTTATTAACAATGCCTTAGATTACTTTCAACCTAGGCAAGAGATGTTTGATCATGGAGAAGTGAATGATCAAACCAATTGGAAACTGTTAACTGAAACTCTACTTGAGGGTTATCATATTAAGTCATTGCATAAAAAGACTTTTTTTCCTTATGGCTTGGATAATATTAATTTGGTAGAAACTTTTGGTCCTAATTCTAGAGTTATCTTTCCATTTAGGCGCATAGAAAAGTTAAGGACATTAAAACCTGAGGATAGAAAAATAGATGGAACAGTGACCAAGGTCTATCATCTTTTTCCAAATGCCAGCATTTCAATGCTGTCTAAACATTCAAATCTAACTGTGATGGAGCCGATAGCACCCAATGAAGTTAAAACAATCACATATTCAATGGTTAATCTCAATAGCTCGGGCAAGATAATCTCTAATGAAGATGCTAAGAAAGATTTAAAGTTTGTCAATGAGCAAGGTCAAAGCGAGGATAGAGAAGCTGCCCGAGCAATCTTTGAAACAGTTACAGCAAAAGCAAATTCACATCTAACATTTGGATATTTTGAGAAGGCAATAGTTAATTTTCATCAGCATTTAACTAAAATGTTATAGGTCTTATTATAAGTTTCTTACTAAGAACATATTCACAATTGTGATTAATGTAACTTTCCTAAAGCTTTGTTATATTAGCTGTATGAAAAATTTACTCCTTCCAATTACTGCAGTTTTATTTCTCTTTTCTTGTGCAGAAAATGATCCATACACTTCGAGACTTCTAAATGCAGACTCAGAAAATGAATCATGGCTACTTCATGGAAGAACTTATGATGAATCAAGGTTTAGCCCACTAACAGATATTAATGATTCAAATGTTAATCAGCTTGGATTGTCATGGTCATTTGAAACAGGAACTAACCGAGGTCATGAAACTACTCCGATTGTGGTTGATGGCATGATGTTTATTACCGCACCATGGAGTGTAGTTTTTGCCTTAGATGCAAAGACTGGCAAACAAATTTGGTCATTTGATCCTGAGGCTGATAAGGCTTGGGCAAGAAATGCTTGTTGCGATGTTGTAAATAGAGGTGTTGCTGTTTGGGGTGATCAAGTTGTTTTTGCGACCATTGATGGCCGTTTAATTTCTTAATTGGGACGTTTTAACAATCGACAAATCAAAGCCATACACAATTACTGGCGCACCAAGGATTATAGATGGAAAAATAATAATCGGTAATGGCGGAGGAGAGTTTGGAGTAAGAGGCTATATTTCTGCCTATGATACTCAAGATGGCTCTATGTTATGGAGATTTTTTACTGTCCCTGGAAACCCTGATGAGCCTTTTGAATCAGAGGCGCTAGCAAAAGCAGCTGACACATGGTCTGGAGGTAAATGGTGGGAAATTGGCGGGGGAGGAACTGTATGGGACTCCATGGCATATGATCCTGAATTAAATCTTTTGTATATAGGAACAGGGAATGGTTCTCCATGGAATAGGTATGTGCGAAGTCCAGGCGGCGGTGATAATTTATATCTTTCATCCATTGTTGCTATTAATCCTGACAATGGTAAATATGTTTGGCATTACCAAACTACCCCTGGAGATACATGGGACTATACAGCCACGCAGCATATGATTCTTGCTGATATGGAGATTAATGGAGAGCAAAGAAAAGTAATTATGCAGGCTCCAAAAAATGGTTTTTTCTATGTAATAGATAGAACATCGGGTGAATTTATTTCAGCAAATAATTTTGTTCCAACAAACTGGGCGTCTCATGTAGATCCAGAAACCGGCAGACCTGTAGAAATCAAAGAAACTAATCATGAATTACAACCAGCACTTACTACACCTGGCCCCTTAGGTGGTCACAACTGGCACCCAATGTCCTATAGCCCAAAAACTGGTTTGGTGTATATTCCAGCCCAAGAGACAATATTTATCTATTCAACAGATAATGAATTTAAATATAATCCAAATACCTGGAATCTAGGCAATCAAATAGAAATGAGTTATCTCCCAAAAGATCCAGATGAATTAGCTATGGTTGATGCTGCAACAGTTGGCTATCTACTTGCTTGGGATCCAAAGGAGCAAAAAGAAGTTTGGCGAGCTCAATATAAAAGACCATGGAGTGGAGGCGTTCTTTCAACTGATGGAAATTTAGTTTTTCAAGGTACATCAGATGGCAGGTTTGTAGCATATGCAGCAGATTCTGGCGACTTGCTGTGGAGTGTTGATACCGGGCAAGGAATTGTAGCCCCTCCAATAACTTATAAGATTGAAGGCAGGCAATATATAGCAGTTCAAGTTGGTTATGGTGGGGCTTACGCTTTGACTGGTGGGCTTGAATCGCCCAATGAAAACCCATCTCGAGACGGCAGAATGATGATTTTTGAAATTGGCGGAACTCAACTTGACGCGCCAGTTGCAACAATAGCCCAATTAAATCCTACCATTTTTGAATTAAATTCAGATGCCTTGGAGGTTGCTCGAGGGGAATATGAGTACCATGAGCATTGCCAATTTTGCCATGGAGCAGGTGTTATTGGTGGAGGAGTATTGCCTGACTTAAGAATGCTAGATGCTCAGAGCCATGCTTCATTTCTAGGAAGTGTCTTGGGCGGCATTCATGGAAGTGGCATGGCTTCATTTAAAGATGTGCTAAATGTAGAACAAGCTCAGCAAATTCACGAATACATCAAACATCAAACTGTTTTAACTGGCCTAGCAACTGCTGCAGAGCAATAAAAATATTATCAGATACACGGTGGATAGATGAAAGATTTTGACTTTATTATTTTAGGTGCTGGCTCAGCCGGCTGTGTTTTGGCTAACAGGCTTAGCAAAAATCCAAATACATCAGTTTGCTTGATTGAGGCTGGTTCAAGGGACAGTGATCCAAGATTGCATGTGCCTATTGGTTTTGCATTTGGGATGACACAAAGCAAGTATAGTTGGTCCTTTGACACGGTTCCGCAAAAAGAATTTGAAAAAGTTACAGTAACTGAACCAGAATCAGTGGTGGTAGATTCTGCAGGCGGTACTCATAAAATGGCAAGTGAAAGTCAAGAACATAGAAAGGGCTTTCAACCAAGAGGAAAAACCTTAGGTGGTTCAAGCTCAATTAATGCAATGTTATATGTGAGAGGCCATCGGTGGGATTATGATCACTGGTGTGAACTTGGCAATCAGGGATGGTCCTATGATGAAGTATTGCCGTATTTTAAAAAAGCAGAGCACAATGAAATTCACAATAATGAATTTCATGGTCAAAATGGCCCATTAAACGTTTGTGACATTGCCCATCAGCCTGAATCCTGCAAATCTTTTGTTGAAGCTGGATCAAAGTTATTTAACTTCAATGACGATTTTAATGGGGCTGAGCAAGAAGGCTTCGGATATTATCAAACAACTCAAATTAATGGCAAAAGGTGTAGCGCAGCCAAAGCCTATCTTGTACCAGCCTTAGAGAGAGATAATCTTACTGTTTTAACAGATACCCAAGTAAATAAAATTCTAATTGATGGAAGTCATGCAAAAGGTGTTGAATGCATTGGCAGTGATAACAATTCCTTCACAATACATGCATCAAAAGAAGTAATTCTTTCTTCAGGAGCATTTGGATCTCCTCAAATACTTTTACGATCAGGAGTAGGGCCAGCCAATGAAATTGTTAGACATGGTATTAATCATCTTGTAGATCTTCCTGGAGTTGGAAAAAATCTTCAAGATCACATTGATTACATTACAGTTCATAAATACAGCTCAATGAAATTGATAGGCTTTAGTTTAAAAAATATATTTTTTAAATATCCTTACGAGATTTTAAAATACCTATTTACGAAAACCGGTCTTTTTACCTCTACCATTGCCGAGGCCGGCGCTTTTATTAAGACAAAAGATGAATTAGATATACCAAATATTCAATTTCATTATGCACCTGCAATGATTGTTGATCATGGCCGAACTCTTCTCTGGGGCACAGGCATGAGTTGTCATTCATGCTTATTAAGACCAAAGTCTCTTGGTGAGGTCACTCTTGCATCTGCAGATCCCTTTGCAGATCCTTTAATTGATCCAAAATTTTTAAGTCATCCTGATGATATGAAAGATATGATTGACGGTTATAAAGTTATGATGAGAGTCCTAGGCAGCGAGCCATTTAGCAAGTACATCACTGAACATACTCAACGACCCATAGATATTAATAATGATGCTGATATTGAACAAGCAATGCGGGAAGGAGCTGATACTGTGTACCACCCTGTAGGTACTTGTAAAATGGGTGATGATGATATGTCTGTTGTTGATAGCAGGCTAAAAGTGCATAAAGTGAATGGCTTGAGGGTTGTTGATGCATCAATTATGCCAACAATTGTTGGCGGTAATACGAATGCTCCCACCATTATGATTGGAGAAAAAGCATCTGATATGATTCTTGAGGATTGGAACATCCATTAATCTGTTTTAATTATTCCATAAGCGCCCAATATCGCTGATTATCCTGGATGGTCTATAATGATTCATGGATAATAAATATGATATAGCCAAAGACTGGCTCCCTAGATACACAGGAATGCCTTTAGATGACTTTGGTGATTACATCCTTTTGACTAATTTCCAAGACTACGTAGAGCAGTTTGCCGATAGATTTCAATGTAATATTCAAGGAGAAAATAGACCTATGTCTTCAAGCACAAATGATGCTGGTCTTAGTATTATTAATTTTGGGATAGGTTCACCTAATGCTGCAACGATTATGGATTTATTGGTTGCACGAAAACCAAAAGGGGTATTGTTTCTTGGAAAATGTGGAGGATTAAAAGATTCATCTGAAATTGGTAACCTGATTCTGCCAATAGCTGCTATAAGAGGAGATGGAACATCTAATGATTATTTTCCTCCTGAGGTGCCTGCCTTGCCTTCATTTAAATTGCATAAATTTGTTTCTGACAAAATATTAGATGCTGGAACAGACTATCGAACAGGAGTCATATATACCACGAACAGAAGGGTATGGGAGCATGACAAAACTTTCTTAAAAAAACTTAAAAAAACAACTGCCATTGGCATTGATATGGAAGTTGCCACGATTTTTATTGTTGGTCATTACAATGAAATCCCCCGAGGAGCCTTGCTATTAGTTTCGGATGTTCCTGTAACACCAGATGGGGTAAAGACTGAAAAATCAGATCAAGCTGTTACATCAAAATGGGCAAAGCAACATCTAGAGATAGGTATTCACGCCATGACAGATTTAAAAAATAGCAGAGATAAGATTAAACATTTTCGTTATTGATTAAATTTCAATAACAAATTCTTGAAAGTAATCAAAGATATCTTGGATTGATAGTTCTCTTGCCTTTCGCATGGTTTCATTCACATGTAGATTTATATTTTGACCCATCTTACTCATGATAAATACTCTTGGAATTCCATCTTGAATATTTCCATCAAACATTTTAAATAAATCGGTATTTATTTCATAATCGCCAACATCAATATTTATAACATTTGCATTGCTTTCAAGAAAACTTTTTACAGTAGGCAGACGCATGACTCCTTCTAACAATCTTGCATCAGGACACCAATTAGCCCCAAAAATTACAATGGGTTGTTTGTTTTGATCGATTGTTTTTTTTATAAATTCATTTAACTCTTCCTGAGTAACTAAAGCCCCTGAATACGGCTCTGGGTATGGTGAGCTAGGATATTCATTTGAATCGAGAATTATGTTCATGTCTTTTTAAACTTTGTGAATATTTAATATTTCAATCATTTAAGTGTATTCTAGTATGTTGATGGAAAGGTTGGTTAAATATTCATTAATATTGGTTGGTTTGTATACCGCAATGCGAACACTTATTGCTTTATTTTTTTACGATCAGTTACCAATTGCCTTTCTTGCAACTGAGTTTAATCAAGATCAAATGGATGAATACAGAGCCAGAGTCTTGCTCCCAGCTTTTTTTCTAACATTAAATTATTTTATTTTTAGATATTTTTCCGGCAAAAATCCAACTTCACCTCTTTGGCCAATATACGTGATTAGCGTTTCGCTCTTAATTACGCACATTATTGGCTTTATAACATTTATGCCTTTGACCAAAGATCCTATTATAATGTTCTTAATCAGTTTGTTTATTTGTTTTGTTGCTAGAGCAGGTCACAACAAGAGAAAGAACGAAATTTTATAGGAAATACAATGATTTGGATTATTAGGCTCTTTCTAATGACATATGCAGTTTTATATTTTGGTATAGGTGCTTGGGCGATTATTGATCCAGTCAAAGATGCCCTTGAATTAAGTTACGAAATTCCCTCATTCATGGATGCTGTTGGCCTCAAGGTTTCAGGAGTGATAGGTTACTCAGAGGTGGCGGGCTTGTATGGCGGTATCAATATGATTATCGGCCTGTTATGTTTGCTGGGCCTTTTTAGCAGAGGCATAGCAACATATGTATTGTCACTTCTTGCATTTTTAACCTTCAGTATTGCCCTTGGCAGATATCTTTTTGCATTAATTCCAAGCACACCTACTTTTTACAACACTTTTTTTATTTTTGAAGTAGTAACTTTTGTCTTATCGTTATCTTTTTTCTTGTATATGAAATTTCTATATAACCCCAGAAAGAGTGGCAATGTAGAGAATGTAGCTACTGACTAAAATTATTCCCGCAGACATATATAAACTTCTATTGAATTTTAATTTGGTTAATGAAACAGCCAATAAAATAAAAACCAAACTCAGGATTGCAAGGACGCTGAAATCTCTTTCCAAGACAATTGGGCTGAGTTGCACAGATCCAAAAAATCCAATAATTGGAATCACAAATACTAAATTGAGAACATTGGACCCAATAATATTACCAACTACCATTTGATGCCTTCCTTTTTTGAGCGCTGCAACCGTGGCTGCTAACTCGGGTAAGCTTGTGCCTAAAGCAATGATAGTAAGACCTATAATTAGTTCTGATATGCCTAACAATAAAGCCGTGCTCTCAGCATAGATAATTGAGATATT
>JAOMBK010000026.1 GCA_028344535.1 Pseudomonadota bacterium
AGTAGGCTTTATGTGGTATTTTTTTAATAGCTCGAAGCCAAGTACTCTATCCAGCTGAGCTACGGGCGCATTTATATTTTGATTATAGTTGAAATTTTAAAAACATATTCCTGAATTTCATATTAGCTCAAGAATACATTTGAAATAATTCTATGAGCCTTGAACATTTAAGAGAAGGTAAACATAATGGGTTCGATACATACATTTGGGGAAACAATATGTATAAAAATTTAGGTTTATTATTCATCCTTATAGCTAACTTTAGTTGCTCAGAACCTGTTGAAGAGATTGAGTCTGATAGTTTTCTAAATATAGCAGGTGCGCGAGTTGGCCTTGCTAGTCAGCAACCCATAGATTGGGACTCCCAAGCCATAGACCCCTATATGAACATGGATCCAAAACTTAGTTCAACCAGAGTACCTTTATTCGGTGATCTGCATGTGCATACCACTTATTCATTCGATGCTTATATTTTTGGCACTTTGGCAACACCTGATGATGCATACGAATTTGCTCGGGGCAAATCTATTAAACATCCTGCAGGTTTTGATGTAAGTTTGGATAGACCTCTAGACTTTTATGGCGTCACAGATCATGGAACGTTTTTAGGGCATGTTGAAGAGGCAGCAACACCAGGAACACCCTATTATGAAGCTCCATCTAGCGTTCAAGTCAATGACATTAATAGCCCAGAAAATTTAAATATCTCAACCATCCCAAGAAGAACAGAGGCCTTTGGAGGTTTTTTAGCTAATACAGTTGCTGCTTTTAGAGATAGAAAGCTAGATATTAGATACGCAGATAGCGTCAGTCGAAGAGCATGGGCTGATACAGTTGCTGCTGCACAAAGGCACAATGACCCAGGTAATTTCACAACTTTCATTGCTTATGAATACACAGCTTCAACAGCAGATATGGGTAACCTTCATAGAAACGTAGTTTTTAAGGGAAATGGTAATCGCATCCCATCAGTCCCTTACAGCAGAACCAATTCAAATGATCCAGAGGGTTTGTGGCAATGGATGGATAGATTGCGAGAGGATGGAATAGAGAGCTTAGCTATTCCGCATAATTCTAATGGTTCAGATGGCTTTATGTTTGCATTAAAAGACTCATTTGGTAAGCCACTCACCAAAGAATATGCTGAACTACGCATGCGTAACGAACCCATAGTTGAGATCACACAAGTCAAAGGTACTTCAGACACACATCCAGCTCTTTCTACCAATGATGAATGGGCTGACTTTGAAATCATGCCATTTAAAGTCGCAACTCAAAGTTTATCAGAACCGAAGGGGAGTTATGTTCGAGATGCATTGCTTGAAGGTATTAAGATGGAGCAGGCAGAGGGTTTTAACCCTTATAAGTTTGGATTAATTGGCTCAAGTGATACTCATACTGCAGCCTCTTCGCAGGAAGAGGATAATTTCTTTTCTAAAATAGGCTTGCTAGATTCTAGTGCTGCCTTGCGAGGTTCTATTCCTGTAACCGATCCAGTCATGCTTGCCTCAGGTCAGTCTTTTGAAGAGGTTGATGGCAATCAATACATGAATTCATCTGCTATTACATGGGGTGCAGCTGGTCTTGCTGGCGTATGGGCTGAGGAAAATACCAGGAATAGCATTTATGATGCTTTTCGACGCAAAGAATCCTTTGCCACCTCTGGACCTAGAATGACTATAAGATTTTTTGCTGGCTATGATTTAGACAAAGATAAGATCAACGACAATGATTTAATTGAATACTTATATACCAACGCTGAAACCATGGGAGCGGATCTAGATGGTATTGATCAGCATACACCTAGTTTCTTTGTTTGGGCTGTTCGAGATACATTTACAGCTCCCTTGCAGAGAGTTCAAATTATCAAAGGTTATGTTGATGAAAATGGAGATCCTCAGGAGCAGGTGTTTGATGTTGCATGCTCTGATGGGGGATTGCCAGACCCAGAAACTTATCGATGCCCAGACAATAATGCAAAGGTTGATATTTCTAACTGTGCATTTTCTCAAGATGTTGGAGCGGCTGAACTAAAAACATTTTGGAATGATCCTACTTTTGAAGTTCATCAAAGAGCTTTTTATTATGTCAGGGCACTGGAGAATCCTACCTGTAGGTGGAGTACATGGGATGCAGTTAGAAATAACGTTGCGCCAAGATCTGATATGCCTAAAACCATTCAAGAACGCGTTTGGTCATCACCCATCCACTATATTCCATAAAACATAGAACCCATGAAGCACTTTTTAGCGTTTGTCGTTATCACATTTTTTTATTCAAACTATGTTGGCGCACAAACCTATAAAAACACCAATGATCAGCAAAATGGTAAGACCTTTGGTCAATTAATGACCTGGGTTCTTGATGGAGAGAAAGGTCCAAAGAAGGTAGAAATTGAAACTTCGACTGAGTGGCAAGAATTAATCCCAGATCAAACTAACTATGCTGTTTGGATAGGGCACGCTACCTATCTGATTAACAATGGTAACGTTACCATTTTGACTGATCCAATATTTTCAAAGCGAGCATCACCCATTGGATTTGCTGGGCCAAAGAGAATGATTCCACCAGCCATGACTCTTAATGACCTGCCGAAGGTAGATGTTGTTGTTGTGAGCCATAATCATTACGATCATTTGGATATATGGTCTTTAAAAAAATTATATAAGCTTAATCTTGAAACTATTTTCTTAGTCCCGGCTGGAGACAGGCTCAAATTAATTAAAGCTGGCATTAAAAATGTATACGAAATGCAATGGTGGGACGCCTTTAATTTCAGTAATACAACTTTTCATTTTACTCCCGTTCAGCATTGGTCAAAGCGAGGTCTTTTTGATCGCAATAAGAGTCTATGGGGTGGCTGGTTTATAAAATCAAATGATTTAGCCTTATACCATGCAGGTGATACAGGCTATTCCAGCGACTTTAAAACCACCTATGAGCGCTTAGGAGCACCAGATTATTCTTTTATACCTATTGGAGCTTACGATCCGAGATGGTTTATGAAAGATTCTCATGTTAATCCAGAAGAGGCTGTTCAAATTGCTTTGGATTTACAGACGCCATATTCTTTTGGAATGCATTGGGGAACTTTTACCTTAACCGATGAACCTGTGCTTGAGCCTCCAGCAAGATTAAAAGCAGCCCTTCAAGAACAAAACTTAGCACCTGATTTCTTCATATCTCCAAAGCCTGGTCAAATTCTCAAACTCACCAAATAAGTCTTATAATTAATCCATGAATCAATTAAATGTTTTTGGTGAGCCATTACCAATTTGTTGTGAAGATCCTATGACAGGGTTCACTCGTTCAGGCTCTTGTGAAACCATGAATCAAGATCATGGCATCCACACAGTCTGTGCTCATATGACCGATGAATTCTTGGCTTTTTCTAAAGCTCAAGGCAATGATCTCTCAACCCCTATGCCTGAGTATGGCTTTCCTGGTTTAAAGGACGGCGATGACTGGTGTTTGTGTGCACCCAGATGGGTTGAAGCCTATGAAGCAAATTGCGCACCAAAGATTTATCTCACTAAAACGCATGAGAAAACTTTAGAGTTAGTTCCTTTAAAAATATTAAGAGAATTTGCTTTAGATATAAATTAGCTTGTTGAATTTGGTAATTTTTTAAATTCTAAATTATTAAATGTTTTAAACAATGCAGGTAATAGCTTATCTTTTGATCCCATATATCTTGTGCTTGGAAGTCTTGAAAGCCGACCAAAAACTTCGTCTTTAGAGATTTGCATAAATTATTACATCCTTGCCAGTTCTCTTATTCCCATGAGAATTAATATTTCTTTTAGACTTAACTATCGAATAATCAAAGCCTTTATAAAGCTTAAAAACTGCTTCTGCATTTGAGTTTGTGAGAATAAGCTTTGTACCTTTGGCAGCAAAGTATCTAAATAATTCTGATAATCTTTCTTGACTGTCATAGTGAAACTGCTCTTTGGTATATCTTTTAAAGTCAGCATAGCCATCGAGAGGAATATATGGAGGATCAAAGAAAATAAAATCATCACTAGTAATTTTTAAGTCTTTTAACTTTTCAAATGTCATGCATTTGATACTTCTAGACTTAAGCACCCTAGCTGCCTTCTTAAATCTCTCTTCTTGAATAAAGTTTAGATTTTTATATCTGGCATAAGGAACATTAAAATGACCTTGCTTGTTAACTCTATAA
>JAOMBK010000027.1 GCA_028344535.1 Pseudomonadota bacterium
TCCTGGCAACTTGCAAGAAGAGCTATACAAATAAGAGCAATAAAGAGTTTCAATTTAGATTTAATATATTTAAACAATGAGATAATAATATTATGAAAAATTATTTATGCATACCAGTTATATATTTGTTCGCAGCTATAGTCATGCCAACAGATGTTAATGCATTTAAATATGGATTAGGTTCATGTTTAGATCAACGTTTTGCGCAAGATATATGGCCATCTATTAAAAATGAAAATATTGATGGTTTTATTTTTCTAGGTGATAACGTCTATGGAGATATTCCCAGTGGCAAGCTATCAAAGATGAAAAAAGCCTATGCAATGCAAAAAACTAGATTGCCTAAATGGTTGATGAGTAATAAAGAAATATTAGCAATCTGGGATGATCATGACTTTGGCCTCAATGATGGGGGTGGTGATTATCCGTTCAAAAAGGATGCTCAAAAAATGTTTTTAAATTTCTGGGGTATTTCTCATGATGATCCTAGAAGCAACAGAGACGGTATTTATTTCAAGCAAACCAAAGCAATTGAAGGATTAACTGTTGAGATCATTGGTCTAGATACTAGATTCTTCAGATCCAAACTAAAAGGGAAAAAAAATGCATATAAAAAAAATAATGATTTAGAAGCAACCATTCTTGGTCAAGATCAATGGTCTTGGTTTGAAAAATCTATTGAAAACTCATCTGCTGATATGGTTATCATTCTCTCATCTATTCAAATCCTAGCTACGGATCATCCGTATGAAAAATGGGGGAATTTTCCCCTAGAAAGAAAAAGAATACTTAAATTAATTGCGAATGCCTCAAAAGATAAAACAATTCTTGCTATATCTGGTGACAGACATAGATCAGGCATTTATCAAAATGAAGATTTTATTGAAATCACAGCTTCGTCACTTAATAAATCTGCATCAAAAAATATTGAAACTGACCCTTTGTTAATAGGCAAAACATATCCTATAAAAAATTTTGGAATTCTAGATATTGAACCGAGTAAAAATAAAGTTACAGTTTCTATTCATGATCAAAATGGGCTTGAATTAAACTCTAAAATTATCAATATTGATTAGCAAGTAGTTATTTTTGCTAATCTTTTAAGTTCGAACAAAAGATAGTATTGTTAATTATCGCAATTCATAAAAAATTAAAAAATATGAAAAAAATTTCTTTTTTCTTGTTCCTTTCAATTTCAAATTTTATTAATGCAGATACTCTACTTCATGTAGGAAACCTGTTAGATACAAATGATGGGAAGGTTGCAAAAGCAGTAACCATTAAAATTAAAGGGAATAAAATAACAGAAATCACAAAAGGTTACGCAACGCCAACACAAAATGACGAAGTTGTTAATTTAAAGCAGTCTTATGTGTTGCCTGGATTTATGGATATGCATGTTCATCTTGCCCAAGAATATGTCCCTAAAGCAGAAAGGCAATCTAAAATTGAGCCTGAATATCGCGCATTATTTGCTGCAAATGCAGCATCAAAAACATTGATGGCTGGATTTACATCAGTGAGAAATGTTGGTGATGGTGGCATGGAGACTATTTCACTGAGAGAAGCAATTAATCAAGGATTGGTGATTGGCCCAAGAATTTTTACATCAGGCAAAACTATTGCAACGACTGGGGGGCATGGAGATCCTACCAATGGAATGCCAAAAGATAATTATGCTCCACCTACTCCCGAAGAAGGTGTGATTGATAGTCCTGAAGAGGCAATAAAAGCGGTAAGACAAAGATACAAAGATGGAACTGACGGGATAAAAATTACCGCAACAGGAGGAGTTTTAAGTGTTGCTAAATCTGGTGAGAATCCTCAATTTACAGATGCAGAACTTATTGCCATTGTTTCCACGGCTAATGATTATGGACTGTGGACGGCAGCACATGCTCATGGAAAAGAAGGAATGAAACGAGCTGTATTAGCTGGAATTAATTCAATAGAACATGGCACATACATGGATCAAGAAATAATGGATTTAATGAAAGCAAGAGGGACTTATTATGTGCCTACTATAATGGCTGGAGATTGGGTGGCTGAAAAAGCCAAAATTCCTAACTTCTTTCCAGCTCTTGTTAAACCAAAGGCAGAAAAAATTGGACCTCAAATAACATCAACCTTTGCTCGGGCATATGAAGCAGGTGTGAAAATAGCATTTGGAACTGATTCAGGAGTTTCAGCTCATGGAGACAATTGGCAAGAGTTTATTCTGATGACAAATGCTGGAATGTCTAATGAAGATGCATTAAAAAGCGCAACAATTGAAACAGCAAAACTTCTCAGAGTAGAAGATCAGCTCGGTCAAATAAAACCAGGAATGTTAGCTGACATCATAGCTTTTCAAAAGAATCCCATTGAAAATATTTCAATAGTTGAAAATGTAAGCTTTGTGATGAAGGATGGGGTCATATATAAGCAAAGCCTTTAACAATGCAAAGAAAGCCTAAGATCATTATCTTGGGGGCTGGCATGAGCGGTATTGCCTGTGCCCTTAGTCTTCATGATAATTTTGATGTTCACATTTATGAAAAATCACGAGGGGTTGGTGGAAGGCTTTGCGCAAAATCATTGCCGGATGGATTGTTTCACTTTGGAGCTCAATTCTGTTCAGCGCAAACAAGCTCTTTTCGAGAGTTTTTAACGCAAAATAATGCTATTAACTTTTTAGGATCCTCTTTTGATATAAAGATCAACTCTAGCATCGAAACTAAAGACTATTTTGTTTCAGAAAATGGAATGCATACTCTGCTTAAAAATTATGAACAACATTTCAATATAAACTTTAATAAAAAGGCAATAAAAATAGATGAAAGAAAAAAGTTAGTTTATTTTGATGCAGGTTATAAGGAATCATACGATATGATAATTTCCAGCCTTCCTCTTCCCCAAGCTAAGGAAGTTTTCCAATCTGAAATAGATCATCAGGCAACATTTAACCCCTGTTTATCTGTTGGAATGACTTTAGTTGGAAGTCCTATTTACGAGCATTTTGGTTATAAAAATATCAATGAGGATATTTCATGGCTTGGAACAAGTAAATTTTATAATCAAAAAAATACTGAAACTTGGGTATTACAATTTTCACCAAAGGCTAGTATAGCGATGATGAATGATACTGACTCCTTAATTCAAACTCGAGCTGAGGATGGTTTTAAAAGTATAATTAAAGGGAAATATACACTCATCCATTCAGGAATCTTTAGATGGAAATATGCTTTGTGCAGCCGATCAGATCTTAACAATGAATACACATGCGTTTCTGAAGATGCGTTTGCGATTGGTGATTGGAATCTTTCTCCGCGCGTTGAATCAGCATATGTTTCTGGAACGGCATTAGGAAAATATTTAACTGAGACAAGATTATGAAACAGATAGGATTGATCTTTCCAGATGATTTATCAACAAACAATAAAGTTCTCTCCTCAATCAAGAGCTCTGATCCATTATTGTTTTACGAGCCTTGCGATAATTATTACCAACTTAAACATCATAAACATAAATTGGTATTGCAAATATCCGCCTTAAGGCATTGGAAAGAAAAATTAGAGAATGATTTTACGAAAATTATCCATATAAAAATTACCAAGGACAGAAATATTGACCTAATGCATGAACTAGAGGCATTGCATAAAAAACTTAAATTTAATTTACTTCATGTTACCCAGCCAAGTGATCATGGAATTCTAACTCAACTAATGTTCTTTGGATCTAAGCATGATGTAGAGCTAAAGATACACCCAGATACAAAATTTATTGACTCAATTGAAGGTTTTTCAGAATGGTCTGCAGATAAAAAATCTCTTGTTCAAGAATACTATTACCGATGGCTAAGGAAAAAATATAGCCTTCTTATGGAAGATAATAAACCGCTAGGCGGTAAATGGAATTTTGATAAAGACAACCAAAAAAGTATTTCTAAATTAAAAGAGCCCCCCAAGCCTAGGCTAAAGCTTAAATCTGATGAGTTAACAATATCAACAATGGTTGATATTGAAAATTGCTTTCCTGATTCAGCTGGAAATTTAGAAAGTTTTAACTGGGCAGTTACTCACTCTGATGCTAGAAAACAATTGAAGAGTTTTTTACGAAATTATTTTAAATCCTTCGGAGATTTTCAAGATGCCATAGATAAAGAA
>JAOMBK010000025.1 GCA_028344535.1 Pseudomonadota bacterium
ACTAGTCGCGACACATAATGACGCATTAAAGCGGCATAATTAATCTATAACAAATTTATTAATGGAGAACAGTTGTGAGTATAAAAAGGGGAGAAATTAAAGATTTACAGTATAAATATGGAGTGGAATGGGGTATCTATTCAGATTTTGGAAATTACAACCCTTACGATCCTATGCAAAAGATGTGTCAAGATAAGGAAACACTAAAAAAATTATCCCCTGAAGAACATTATCGAAAAATGGACGAAGAATGGGTAATAGACAATAGTTCGCAGGAAGAAGATGGTAATTATTTTCTATACTGGGGTCCATTAGACGATGGTGATGGAATTTTTTCCGACACTGAAATGATTATTAAGAGTGGCAAAATCGATATAGAAAGTGCTCTTAAAGCTTGCGATGAAATACTAAGGAAAGACAACAATAAGATCTTACATTACATAGAGGAGTTTGAGAAAAAGGAATCTGTAAATGGAAAAGATTGTATTGCAGTAGGTTTTGGCACTTAGATAATTGAAGCAGTTCCTTTGAAGCATTTGGTATTTATTTTTGATATTCTTATTTAATGAATAAAGACAAGGCTCTAAAAGCCCTAGAGGAAGATTTTAAAATATTTAAAAAGCTTCCAAAAAAAATAAGAGATGATGTTGATGTAAAAAATTATGCGCTGTCTCAAGCCATAGATAATACCGATGATCAATGGGAGTGGTCCTACTATCTTCTAAATAGCAAATCAAATAATTTGAACCAAGAGGATGATTATTCCAACGATGATAGTTATTTAACCCTGAAACTGGCAGAAATTTCACACTCAAATATTACTTATCTTAGCTCTATTTCAAAGAAACTAAGAAATGATATTAATTTTTTTAAAGCTCTTTATGAAATTAGGCCTAAGAATTTTGGATGGGGATACCTTGAGTATGCATCCAAGAAAGTAAAATCAAACAGAGAGATTGCCATCTCTGCAATGAAAGCTTTTCCTGGCGATTTTTTTTACTTAGATCAATCTCTGTATCAAGATCATAAAATACTAGCTACAGCATTAGAGTTAATACCAAATCTTGTTAACAATGTAATATTTACAGAATCACTTCTTGTCGATAAAGATTTTACTTCGTTGCTGAATAAAAAAACAAAAAATATGTTGAAGGCTTGTTTAACTCAAAAAGATGCCTTCCGATCAAAGCTACCTTCTCCACAATTAAATTTAGAGCCGCTCACAGAAGACGAATTTAAAATGTTTATATTTGGTTTTATACAAATTTTTCTATTCAGCGAAGATTGTGATAATCAACCATTTAATACATTTTCCTCTGAGTTAAAAAATAAACTCGAATCTATTTTTACGGCTGTAAGTTTTTACGATTGGCCTCTTCTTGTGAATATACCTGCTCAATCTTTGGTGTTTGATGCTGAGAATGAATTAGTTGACATGGCTCTCAAGAATTATAGTGAAAAAATAATTTCTTTTAGCTCAGTTTATTTTCAGAATATTTCATTTAACAAAGTTTATACCAAGCTTTGTGAATTAGGCATTGAATTACTTGCACAATCATCCTTGGTTGAAGATGGCCAGCAGTCTGATTTTGAGGCGCTAAGAGAGGAAACGCAAATGAATATTTTTTCTAGTTTTAATTTAACAAATCAAACACAATCTAACCTAAAACAAAGACGTTGGAAAAAAAATGTCGCCAATTTATTCTTGCGTAAATGTGTTCTTTGGCGTGGACAGTTTGATCTTGATGAGTTTGATTGTCCCTATGATAACCCTGCTTATTATGAGTTATTGCAGCTAGTGAGCGCTAGATTTAAAGCTAATAGATTTGTATTTAGCACTGGAATCTTTAATCTTAGCGATCTACTTGAGGGAGATGAGCTCAGTGCGGAATTGAAGCAAAATCCTAACTGGGGGGGTACAAGCTTAGATTCTATTATTTCATTAAATCGAGATATTTCTATGGAGAAATATTATCTGATCACAGAGCATTTTGACAATGCATGCGCCCAGAAATTTACTAACCTAGTTTCTATGAAAGCATTATTTGAGTGGCTATATAGAGAGTATGGATTAACAATCAATTTTCTTAATAACAATATTTTTTTAAAGCGTAATAAGCTAATTAAGTTTCAGAAATTTAAATCAAAATTAAATTTAGATGATGATTTTTTAAGTTTTTTAAGAAAAGATTTGAAAAATTTTGCTGGAATAAAATCTAAAGAAGACTTTAATTTAGAATACTTATCTCAATTCTCTAGTTTAGATGGGGAGGAATCAAATGATAATATCAAAGCAAAGATTGGTAAAGATGGATATGAATTTATTGATCCACAACATCCAGAATTGGGCTTACTTTCTAAGGTAGAGTTTGATGACCTATGGAGTGAAATTCAAATAAATTTAGCGTCTCCAGTTGATGGCAAGTACCTTAACAAAGAAAAAGAATTTATGTTTTTTCCAGATGAAACATCAAGCATACAAGCGTTTGAAAAATATATCAGTCTTGCTGTTTCAAAATTAGAAGAAAGTCAAAAGACAGGCAGTTATTCAATTCAACAATCCGAAATACCTATGATGAGAAAAGGACGAATATTAATTGATAATATGACTGATAACATTCAAAATATTGGCCTTCTAGAAGACTCAGCAGAAATGGGATATGCATTGGAGTTATGTCTTAAAACAGAAATATTATTTTATTTAAAGCATGATGATTCTATTGATGAAGTTGCTGCATACAAATATTCTAGCGATCAATTCTCCATTGAAGAAAACCTTTACAGTCAAATTATTAAAGTATTTGTTGTGAAATTTAAGAATGGTGATTGTGAGATGATGGCTCTTCCTTTTTTTAGGAGATAACATTACATGAACATTGGAATAATCGAGCTTTATAAGACTTAAATTAATGCGGTTAATAAGTTCAAAGGAATTTATTTGCGACTACAATAGTTAATTAATTATTTGCGCCCGTAGCTCAGCTGGATAGAGTACTTGGCTTCGAACCAAGGGGTCGGGAGTTCGAATCTCTCCGGGCGTGCCAATAAGAAATATAATAGACTCATTAAATATGATGAATAGAGCACTTGGATTTATACTTTTACTAACTATGACTGTCACAGGATATGGATACGATAGAATCACTGGTGAGAAATTTGCCAGTCGATCAGAAGTCATAGGTGAAAATGGCATGGTAGCAACCAGTCATCCACTTGCCACTCAGATTGGTTTAGACATTCTCAAGCAAGGCGGAACAGCTGTTGATGCGGCGATAGCTGCAAATATCGCCTTAGGACTCATGGAGCCAACAGGCAATGGCATTGGCGGAGACTTATTTGCAATTATTTGGGATGCTAAAACAAAAAAACTTCATGGTCTAAATGCCAGTGGGCCTGCTCCAAAAAATCTATCGATAGAATATTTTGAACAACAAGGTCTCAAAAAAATACCATCATATGGTCCATTACCAGTAACAGTCCCTGGTGCTGTTGATGGCTGGGTAAAACTGCATGAAAAATTTGGCAAGCTCAAATTTGCATCTTTATTTGGGCCAACAATTAAATATGCAGAAAAAGGTTTCCCAGTTACAGAAACGATCGCCTACTACTTAGATCGATCACAGAAACGCTTTGAACATTACCCTAACTTTAACGAGGTATGGGTGAAAAATGGAAAAATGCCACAAAAAGGAGAAATTTTTAAAAATCCTCAACTGGCAAATACTCTAAGAACTATTGCAGAAAAAGGCAGAGCAGGTTTTTATGAGGGCAAGATAGCTAAAACAATGGCAGATTTTGTTCAATCTCAGGGTGGTTTCTTGACCTATGATGATTTAGCTGGATTTCATTCTGAGTGGACCCCGCCTGTCTCATCGAACTATCGAGGTTATGACGTTTGGGAATTACCACCAAATGGTCAGGGAATTGCTGCCTTACAGATTTTAAATATATTGGAAAACTATGATTTAAAAAAAATGGGTTTATATAGTTCTGAATATATTCACTTATTTACAGAGACTAAAAAAATTGTCTTTGCTGATAGGGCAAAATATTATGCTGATCCAAATTTTACTGACATTCCAGTCAATAAATTAATCTCTAAATCTTATGCAAAAGAGCGCGCTAAGTTAATAGATTTAAACAAAGCATCCAAAACAGATGATGCTGGAATATTAAAATCTGGCGATACTATCTACCTCACAGTAGCAGATAAGTTTGGCAATA
>JAOMBK010000030.1 GCA_028344535.1 Pseudomonadota bacterium
GAGTCAATCCGTTCTTTATCAAGGGCTGCTGCAGTTGAGTGGGGCCAAGATAATATTTTAGTAAATTGCATAATGCCTCTTGCAAAGTCAGCTGGGATGGATTGGTGGATGAATGAGCATCCTGATGAAGCAAATGAGTTTCTTAAAACAATACCACTAGGCAGAGTAGGTGATTGCAAAGATGATATTGGTCAAGCTGTTTGCCATATTTTATCTGATGGAATGAATTATATTACTGGATCAACGATCATGTTAGATGGAGGTCAGGCATATCTGAGATAAAGCTACTATGGATAAATTGCAAAAATTAATTGATATTGAGGAAATTAAAAACCTTAAACATAGATATTTTAGAGCTATTGATATGGCTGATTTTGACTTACTGGATAATGTTTTCTCACCAGATATATCAATAGATTATCGAGGTGGTACCTATAGATGGGAGTCTGAGGGTAAAGAGACTATTAAAGAAAGCTTAGCTCATGCATTTCATAATCAAACTGCTGCTATGCATACCGCTCATCATCCTGAGATTGAAATCCTCTCGGATACAGAAGCTAATGGTAAATGGTACCTGCAGGACATTTTTTATAATTTTGATTTAGGTAGCGTTACACAAGGCACTGCATTATATGAGGATAAGTATATAAAAAGTAAGGGTCAATGGTTAATTCAACATTCTGAATATGATCGTATATGGGAGCAGGTATCGCCAATTAATCCAAATGATAAATTTACTAAAATTCTTTTGAAAGAAAAAGGAATTCAAAAAGAGGAATAAACATGAAAGAAAAGGTTCAATCTGCGTTAGATAATTATGTCCTAGCATACAAGAACAATGACAAGGAATTATTTAGAAGTCTTTGGGATGATAAGGCCATATTCGAGGACCCTGTAGGCGCTGAGCCTTGCAATGGAATTGAAGCAATTTGTGCTTTTTGGGATTTTGGTCATAGCGATGGCATGGAAATCAAGCCAACAAATATTGAAACTGTAATTTGTTCCAATGAAGGCATTTTAAAAGCTGTAATGCAAGTTAGAAATCTTAATGATAATTCTGGCATGGATATTGCCATCGTTGATCATTTTGTTGTTAATGCAGAGGGTAAGATTGAAAGCGGTAGAGCTTTTTGGGATGAATCATCTATTTCACAACCTAGCGATGTCAATTCAATTGATATCAATGTTGATGATTTTAAAGATAGAGGCTAGCTCTTCTTTCCTTTATGAAACTTAGTGTAAATCTGAATAAAATTGCCTTAATTAGAAATTCTCGCGGTAGTAACAACCCCTCTCTGATTGACTATGCTAGTCAATGCATTGAACTAGGCGTTGATGGTCTGACTCTTCACCCAAGACCAGATCATAGACACGCTACTTCTGAGGATGCAATCAACTTATCTAAACTCTGCAAAGATCATAATATTGAATTTAATTTAGAGGGGAATCCTTTTTCTATGCCTGATGGGGCTTTTATAGGCTTCCAAGAATTATGCGCTCAAGCAAATCCCCATCAAGTTACCTTGGTACCAGATAACCTTCAGCAAATTACATCAGATCACGGATGGCAACCTGGTTTTTTAGACAATGAATTAAAAGGCTTTATTGGTTCGCTTAAAGATTCTAATGCAAGAACTAGTTTGTTTATTGATGCAAATGCTGAGGCAGTTGAATATGCAGATAATATTGGCTTTGATAGGGTAGAAATTTATACTGGCCCATTTGCAAAATCTTTAGAAGAAAGGGATCAAACTAATCTTGCATTATGCAAAAGTAACATTATTGAATGTATTAATTTAGCAAAACAATCTATGCTTGGAATTAATGCTGGCCATGATCTTAATTTAGATAATTTGCCTCATTTAATTGAATGTGGAAGTGTTGATGAGGTATCAATTGGTCATGCAATTATTACAGATGCATTGAAATTTGGTTTTGAGGACACCATAATGAAATACATTAAAGCAGTAAGGAATAATTATTAATGTCAATTGAAGATAAAATAACAGATCAAATTAAAGAAAATAAAATTCTAATTTATATGAAGGGATCTCCGTATGAGCCTAAATGCGGGTTCTCTGCCAAAACAGTACAAGCATTAATTGATTGCGGCGCTGAATTCTCTTATGTAGATATTTTAGAAAACCAAGATATAAGACAAACCCTACCAAGCATTTCTGATTGGCCAACCTTTCCTCAAGTATTTGTTAGCGGCGAGCTAATAGGGGGCTGTGACATAGTTACTGAGATGCATGAAGCTGGAGAACTCCAGACTGTTATTTCAGATGCAGCTTCTTAGCTACTCCCCGTAGTCCTTCAACATAGCCTTAAGCTCAAGAGAGTGTTGCTCCTCTTCACCGATCATGCTTCTAGCGTATTCTTCTAAATAAACTGATGCATCTGCAACACTAATTAATAATTTTTTATACAAACTTAATGCATGCAACTCATGCTCAAGACCTTCTTCTAAAATATCTTTAATTGAATGCCTATGTGTTTCTTCTATCTTTGCAACTTTTAGGCTTGGATGCCCATCAAGACCCACTAGTAATTCACCAGCTTGTTGAGCATGTATCATTGACTCTGTTGCTTGCTCCTTAAGAAAGGTAACTATAGGTATTCTGTATGGACCACTAACCATCAACGAAGAGTGTGTATACCTTACAACCCCCGCTAGTTCATATTCCATAATTTCATTTAATATATCGCAAACTTCCTTTGAGTTAATCTCTCTCATCTCCATGCTATCTCCATAATATTTAGTAAAATTAAAGGTACTTTATTTCTTTTTATATCATATGTAAACAATTGATTTAAGGTATTTTTTTAATGATAATCATTATCACTATGGTATTTATTCTCATTTATGAAATTATATATATATGCAAATTATACGAGGTGATGACTATCAATCATGGGTTTATTCTAATGAAGACGATTTAGCAGTTGTTGACCCGTGGCTAACACAAAAACAAGTTTTTCCAGGATTAAACTGGTTGCTTAATCGAAACTCCACAACTAAAGCTTATTTATTGGAGCACAATCTGATAGATCAAGTTACACATATTATAATCACTGCTCATTTTTCAGATCATCTTGATTCTGAGTCAATGAACCTATTTCAAAAAGATATTCCTGTATTTACCACTCATGAGGCTTCAAAGATCTTGCTTAAATTGGGTTTTAAAAATATAACTGTTGTTGATATTGATGAATCCTATGATCTTAATTCATTCACATTAAAAATTTACCAAGCAGGCAAACCCTACAACACCACAACATTCTCATACTCGTTGAATGATTGTAGATCTAAAGTTTTTCACGAACCTCATATGTTTAATACTGAGTTAAAAGTTGAGGATGTAGATGCATGTATTAATACAGTAGATATGGTAAGAGTGCTCGGATTAGTTCAAGTCTCAATGGATCTTAAGCAGGCTCAATTAGCTCAATCAATTTTAAAGGCTAAGTATTTTATAGCTACAGGTATTGCTCCAAAGCGCACAAAGGGTTTTATTAGTTATCTGCTGAGTATTAAGGAATCTTATAAACAAATAGATCTAATGCCAGCTATTTGTAGAGAAGTCGGAGATTCGGTTAGTTTATAAAACTTACTTGAAATCAAAATCGTTTATTATTTTACAAAAAACCTTTGCAGTAACCATTGCGTCATATGCAGCGCTATGAGCCTCATCATTGTCATAGGAGATATCTAGTTCTTTACAAAT
>JAOMBK010000028.1 GCA_028344535.1 Pseudomonadota bacterium
TTGGAATCTTGTGGGAAATTCTTTTTGCTGTAGTTCGTAAGCATGAAATTAATGAGGGTTTGTTTGTTTCATCAATCTTATTTGCGTTAAGTTGCCCGCCAGACCTTCCTTTATGGCAAGCAGCAATGGGTATAACCTTTGGAATAGTTATTGGTAAAGAAGTTTTTGGTGGAACTGGTAAAAATTTCTTAAATCCAGCTTTAACTGGTCGAGCATTCTTATATTTTGCATATCCATCTCAACTATCAGGTGATAAGGTGTGGATAGCTGGTCTGTCTGATACAGGCATAACTCCTGAAGGATTTAGTGGAGCTACGCCCCTTGGATATGCAGCAGAAGGTGGTCTACAAGGCTTAACTGATAATTTTTCATGGCTTGACGCATTCTTGGGTAACATACCTGGATCTGTTGGCGAAACTTCCGTAATAGCAATTGCTATTGCTGCAGTAATACTATTAGCAACTGGCGTTGCTTCATATAGAATTATTTTAGGTACTTTTTTAGGAATGATAGTCATGACTTCAATTTTAAATATTGTTGGTTCAGATACTAACCCAATGTTTCAAGTTCCTTGGCACTGGCATTTAGTTATAGGTAGCTTCGCATTTGGGCTTGTGTTTATGGCAACAGAACCAGTTTCTGGCTCAGGAACTAACGCTGGTCGTTGGATTTACGGAGCCTTGATTGGAATCACAGTTGTATTAATTCGAGTAATTAATCCAGCTTTTCCAGAAGGTATGATGTTAGCAATTTTATTTGCTAATCTATTTGCTCCGGTGATCGATCATATGGTTGTATCTAATAATATTGCAAAACGTAAGAGGGCTCTTTCTTATGAATGATTCAGTTTTAAAAACACTTACAGTTTCATTTTTAGTTTGCTTATTTTGCTCTTTGGTAGTGTCGTATGCTGCTGTAAGTCTTAGAGATATGCAAAACCTCAACAAGCTCAATGATCAAAGAATCAAGATACTTAAAACTGCTGCAATTTATAATCCAGATGTATCTATTGAATCTCAATTTTCTCGTCTTACACCTAAATTTGTAGACTTTAGCACTGGCGATCTTCTGGATGAATATGGTGAATATGATCTTAATACATATGATCCAGTATATTTCTCTAAACAACCTGAGCATTCAACCCCCATCCCAGCTTCAAAAGATATTGCAATAGTAAAAAATCAAGAAAATATAGGAAAAATATATTTGCTAAAAGATTCTTCTAGCAATCTGGAAAAAATTATCTTGCCAATCAGAGGTTATGGTCTTTGGGGAACTTTGTTTGGTTATATTGCAATTGATAAGGATCTCAATACTATCAAAGGTCTTGAATTTTATGCCCATAAAGAAACGCCTGGATTGGGCGCGGAAGTTGATAATCCAAAGTGGAAGTCATTATGGGATGGCAAATCTATATACAAAAATGGTGAAGTTGAGATTGAAGTTATAAAAGGTAAAGTTGATCCTTCAAATCAAATGGCCTCTTATCAAGTTGATGGTCTCTCAGGTGCTACGTTAACTAGCCGAGGTGTTACTAACATGCTTGTATACTGGTTTGGTGAAAGTGGCTACAAGGAAACATTAAAAAATATTAATTATGACAGTTAAGCAATACAAAGAAGTTCTTGCAAAACCATTGCTTGAAGAAAATCCTATTACGCTTCAGATACTTGGGATATGCTCAGCATTAGCAGTAACAAGCAATCTTTCGGTTACCCTAGTGATGTGTGTAGCCCTTACAAGCGTCGTGTCATTTTCTAATTTATTTATTTCTATAATTAGAAATTATATTCCAAGCAGCGTCAGAATAATTGTTCAAATGACTATCATTGCATCTCTTGTAATTGTCGTGGATGAGCTGCTTAAGGCATATGACTATGAGACAAGTAAAAAATTGTCAGTTTTTGTCGGACTAATCATTACTAATTGTATCGTAATGGGTAGAGCTGAAGCTTTTGCGATGAAAGAGAAGCCATTTATCAGCTTCTTGGATGGCTTGGGCAATGGTCTCGGATATAGCATTATTTTAATTGCAGTGGCTGTTGTAAGAGAATTATTTGGAGCTGGAACGTTAATGGGGTACGAAATTTTACCCTTAGTATCTAACGGTGGATGGTATCCAGCAAATAATCTTTTATTACTTCCTCCCAGCTCATTTATTTTAATAGGGTTGATGATTTGGGGTATTAGAGCATATAAGACTGACCAAATAGAACCAAATGAATATAAGCTATCTAAACACGCAACAGCACCAGATTTATCTAAGAGAGAATTAAATGTTTGAACATTATCTTAGTATCTTTATAACAACTGTCTTTATAGAGAATATTGCTCTGTCAGTTTTCTTGGGAATGTGTACTTTCATAGCTATATCAAAAAAAATTGATGCAGCTTTCGGTCTAGGTATAGCAGTAATAGTTGTGTGTTTGATTACAGTCCCACTTAACAATCTTATCTACAACTCTATTTTAAAAGAAGGAGCTCTAGCATGGGCCGGCTTGCCTGAAGCTAATTTAGAGTTTGTTGGGCTAATTAGTTATATTGGCGTTATCGCAGCTGCCGTTCAAATACTTGAAATGTTTTTGGATAGATTTGTGCCAGCACTTTACAATGCTCTGGGCGTGTTTTTGCCTTTAATCACCGTAAATTGTGCCATCCTAGGCGCATCATTGTTTATGATTGAGAAAGATCTAAAGTTTGGTGAAAGCGTTGTGTATGGGCTTGGCGCTGGTGTAGGTTGGGCAATGGCTATTGTTGTTCTGGCTGGTATAAGGGAAAAATTAAAATATTCAGATATACCTGATGGCCTTCAAGGTCTCGGTGTAACATTTTTAATAGTTGGTTTGATGAGTTTTGGGTTTATGTCATTCGGGGGAATATCATTATAGGTAATAATTATGCAGATTGATTTATTTTTAGGTGTTCTTTCTTTTACAGGTGTTGTCTTGCTGTTAGTTGCAATTATCATTGCAGCCAGAAGCCAGTTAGTCAGCTCAGGCGATGTAACCATAGAGATAAATGGTGATTCTTCGAATCCAATTGTTGTTCCGTCGGGCAATAAATTACTTCAAACTCTAGCTGAAAATAAAATTTTTCTTTCGTCTGCTTGTGGAGGTGGCGGGACCTGCAGTCAATGCAAGTGTCAAATAGCTGAGGGTGGCGGATCTATTTTGCCCACTGAGGAGTCTCATTTCAATTCAAAAGAGAAGAAAGAGGGATGGAGACTTTCATGTCAGGTTGCAGTAAAAAATGATCTTAAAATTACAATTCCTGAAGAGGTTTTTGGCGTTAAAGAGTGGGAATGTGAAGTTATTTCTAATGATAACGTTGCAACTTTTATTAAAGAGCTTGTCCTTAAACTTCCAGAAGGTGAAGAGGTAAACTTCAAAGCAGGCGGTTATGTACAATTAGAGGCTCCTGCTTATTCAGGCCTAGATTATAAATCTTTTGATGTAGCTGATGAATATAGAGAGGACTGGGATAAATTTAAAATATGGGACAACGTTGCAAATAATTCTGAGCCAATCATTAGAGCTTATTCAATGGCTAATTATCCAGAAGAAAAAGGAGTACTAAAATTCAATATTAGAGTAGCTAGTCCGCCACCAGGCTCATCAGATATACCTCCTGGTGTTATGTCATCTTGGACATTCAATCTTAAGCCTGGAGATAAAGTAAGGGTCTTTGGCCCATTTGGAGAATTTTTTGCAAAAAAATCATCAGCTGAAATGGTATTTGTTGGTGGTGGAGCAGGCATGGCTCCAATGAGAGCTCACATCTTTGATCAACTATTACGAATTAATAGCGATAG
>JAOMBK010000003.1 GCA_028344535.1 Pseudomonadota bacterium
TGATGAGAGAAGGGCTAATCCTGGCGATGATTTTTTATCCACTTTAATACTCGCGGAAGATCAGGGATCAAAATTATCAAACTTAGAAATGTGTGCATTGGTTGGGGCAGTTCTTGGAGCTGGCTCAGATACAGCGGTTGATCTGCACAGTTATCTAATTAAAAATTTATTACAACACCCTGAGGAATTTGAATCACTGAAATCTGATCCAAGTCTTGTTCAGGGCGCCATATCTGAAACTTTAAGATATGAATCATCTGGCAAAACAGGTTTGGCAAGATATGCCTCAGAAGATTTAGAGATTAATGGTAATCATGTAAAAAAAGGGCAAATGGTTCAGCTCATCACCAGCACGGCGGGCATGGACTCATCAATCTATAATGATCCTCGTAAGTTTAATATTCAAAGAGATCACGACAAAAGCATATCTTTTGGCCAGGGACCACATTATTGCATTGGAGTTACATTGGTTCGCTCTCAAACTGAGGTCATGTTAAAAGAGTTATTCAAACGATTTCCTAATCTTAGTCTTGGAGACAAAATTGTGTATGACTACAATCATCATAATGCAAGGCGAATGGATGTGATGACGGTAAACACCAATCTCGATTAATCGCTTTGATTTAAGCGCGGATTCAATTATATAAAAATCAATGAATGTCTTCGAAGAAAGAGGGATTACGCACTTAGATTTACATGGTGTTAAGCATCTAGATGTAGAGCCAGAGATCATCAATTTTATCTATCAATACCAGGATTTACTCCCATTGATTATTATTTGTGGCAACAGCAATAAAATGATAGATATTGTTTCTTCAACTCTCAATGCCTCAATGATCTCTTACTCATCACCAAGATTTGGAATCATCAGGATCGAGGGTATTGACTGAATGTGATGACTTTTGCAAGTTTTTATTTGAATGAAATTCATCAAAGATGCAAATTTATGCCTTTTTTGCAATAATTAAGAACATTTACTTATTTTTAGTGGGGAAATTTTATGAGTAACTTTAGATTTATTTTTATGGCATTGCCTTTGGCATTTGCGCTAAATATTAATGCTCAGTCTGTTGGGGTTCTTGAAGAGGTTGTTGTAACAGCCCAAAAGAAAGAAGAAAATCTTCAGGAAACGCCAATAGCAATCACTGCAATTACTGAGTCTACAATTGATGATTTGGATCTTGCCAACGTAGTAGACTTGGCTGGGATGGCGCCAAATGTTCATATAATTAATACTCCTTCAAATAATACAGCTGCCACCATTGCTATGCGTGGCGGAACCACAATCAACCCGGCAATTACATGGGAACCTACGGTTGGGATGTATTTAGATGGTGTGTATTTAGGGAAAGGGCAAGGCTCAATTTTTGATGTTGTAGATTTAGAAAGAGTCGAAATTCTAAGAGGGCCTCAAGGTACTCTTTACGGCAGAAATACTCTCGGCGGTGCAATTAACTTAATTAGTAAAAAACCTTCTGGTGAGGGGATGTCAGCAAAAGTTACCATCGGAAACTATGGTTTAAAGCAAAGCCAACTTATAGCTGATTATGAGATTGGAGAAAATATTTTTACCAAAGTTGTCCTAAATTCTAAAAAAAGAGGTGGTTATGTAAATAATACCGATTCCCCATATCAAGCAGCCCAGGGTGTGGTCCCTAATACTGTTGCTGATCATTTTGAATTAGACACAATAGATTCAAAAGGTTACAAATTAACCCTTGCATATGAAGGTGATAAAACTAGCTTCAACCTATCTATTGATCAGACCGATCAAGATAATGTTCCTCCATTTGCACAATTAACCAATACTATTCCAAATTGGAGTACTGCATTTGGTGTTGGTGCCTCAGCTTTAACTGGCGGCTTAAAATTATGGCCTATTGAGATGTTTACCAATAGCTCGCGTCAAGGTATTGCTCATATTAATACTCCAACATATGAACTTTCAGTTGTTGAGGGAACCAGTTTGACCATTGCTCGTGATATGAGTCTTGGTACATTAAAAGTTATTTGGTCGAAAAGAAAAACTGCCTGGGATGATAGGCTCGATCTTGATGGTGGACCTTTCCCCATTGCAGATACTGAAAGGCACACCAACTATGATGCTGAGACACTTGAGGTTCAATTAAGTGGTTCCACAGACAACATGGAATATGTTTTTGGATATTACAGCCTTAAAGACAAAGCTTTCACAGCTAACCCTCAATCATTCTTTGGTGGTGGTCAAGTTTTTGCTCAAAATTACTCAGGTAGCGGAGACTCCGAGGCATTTTTTGGTCAAATTACCTGGGCAATTGCTGATAAGTGGGATTTAACCGTTGGTGCTAGAACAACAGAAGAGGATAAAGTTGGATTTAAAGAGTATGTTGGCATAATTGCTGCTAATGGAAGTGGAAGTTTTGACGACACCACAGGCACATTTATTCTTTCTCATGATTACAGTGAAAATACTAATCTTTATTTCAAGGTAGCTGATGGGTTTAAAGCTGGTGGATTTAATGCAGAAAGCTCAAATCCATTTGCCGCAGCAACTCCGTATGCGCCTGAAACAATCTCATCAACTGAGTTTGGTTTAAAGGGTAAATATTTTAATAATAGAATGATGATGAATGTTGCCTATTTTGATAATGAGCATGAGGATATGCAGATTTCATATTTTACTGCTAATGCTGCAGCAGCCTCAGAAGTTATTAATAACTCTGCAGACATATCAGGTCTTGAGATTGAAACAACAACCATTCTCAATGATTCAACAAGACTCATGGTTAACTTGAGTACTTTGGATTCTGAGTTTACTGGTAATAAGGTTGCCAGTGATGGATTCCTTCTTGAACAAGTGCCATATTCACCTGAGACAACTTTGTATGTATCTTTAGAAAAAGATTATGGTAACTATCGCGTGCGCTTGGATCACAGCAGAATAGGAGAGCATCCAACCTTCCCTTATAACTCAAAAGATCCTAGAGCTGCACTTACCAATCTAGCTTCTAGAGGAACTACTGATTTTAGGCTTTTGACTGAGCCAATGGAAAATATGCAGCTAAATTTTTGGATTAAGAATCTAAATAATGATTATCATAGAATGAGTGCTATTCCATTTGGACCAGCTTTTGGTCAATTAACTTTGAGCTACTTTAATGCTCCAAGAACAATTGGCATGGATATACACTACAAATTCTAATATTAGAATATAATGAAAGCCTCGGTATTTCCCGAGGCTTTTTTTTGTAAAAATTATGGATAATAATTGGGAAGACATTTTAAGGCTTGATGGCCAATTAACCGAAGAAGAAAGGATGATTCGTGACAACGTTCGCGAGTATTGCAATAAATCCTTAATGCCTCGAATTTTAGATGCCAACAGGAATGAGACTTTTCATCCTGAAATCTATAAAGAAATGGGTGAGCTTGGTATTCTGGGTGCCTCTATCAAAGGGTATGGGTGTGCCGGGGTTGGCTATGTCTCATACGGACTAATTACTCGTGAAATAGAGAGAGTGGACTCGAGTTATCGTTCTGCATTTAGCGTTCAATCTTCATTGGCAATGTATGCCATTTATCAGTTTGGATCAGAGGAACAGAAAGAAGATTTATTGCCACAGATGGCTGCTGGAAATTTAATTGGATGTTTTGGCCTAACTGAGCCTGATGCTGGTTCTGATCCTGGCAGTATGGCCTCAAATGCAAAAAAAGTTGAAGGAGGCTATAAATTAAATGGGTCCAAGACATGGATAACAAACGCACCCGTGGCTGATGTCTTCGTGATATGGGCAAAAGATGAGCAGGGTGTATTAAGAGGTTTCATAGCTAGAAAAGACTTTAAAGGTCTAGATACAAAGGTGCTAGAAGGCAAGTTTGCACTCAGAGCATCAATTACTGGTCAAATTTTTATGTCTGATGTCTTTATTCCAGATGACCATGTTCTTCCATTAGCACAAAGTTTTAGAGGCCCATTTTCTTGTTTAAACATGGCGAGATATGGCATTGCATGGGGCGCTATGGGTGCGGCTGAATTTTGTTGGCATGCTGCTCGTCAATATACGCTAGATAGAACTCAGTTCGGTACACCTCTTGCTGCAAAACAATTGGTTCAAAAAAAATTAGCGGATATGCAAACAGAAATTACATTAGGCTTGCAAGCAGCCTTGCGAGTAGGAAGACTAATTGACGATGAGCAAATGATTCCAGAGATGATATCTCTTATTAAGCGAAACAACTGTGGCAA
The DNA here is from genome assembly GCA_028344535.1 of Pseudomonadota bacterium. Lineage (GTDB taxonomy): Bacteria > Pseudomonadota > Gammaproteobacteria > Magnimaribacterales > D2472 > D2472. The sequence goes on from JAOMBK010000003.1 coordinate 4,226, forward strand.
GGCTTTAGAGGTTGCCAGAATGGCGCGAGACATGCATGGTGGTAACGGAGTAATTGATGAATACCATGTCGTCAGACACTCAATGAATTTAGAAGCAGTAAACACCTACGAAGGCACCCATGATATACATGCTTTAATTCTTGGTAATCTTCAGACAAATATAGCAGCTTTCGAGTAATGCTTAATGTCAAGTAAACTTGACATTTAATTTATCTATACATACCATTAAAAATCCATGAGCTCTGAAAAATATACTTTAAAACAAGCTAAAACAGCAAAACGAATTATTAAGTACTTTGCTAAATTTCAGGCTAGTATTTTTTTAATAAGCAAAGGAAAACTGTGGAATAAGTGGCCAGGAGGTTTTCCAATCATGGTTGTAGAAACCAAGGGTGCAAAGTCTAATAAAATAAGAAACATACCCCTGATCTATGTGCATCAAGAAGGTATGCCAATATTGGTTGCCTCTTTAGGAGGGATGCCAAAGAACCCTAATTGGTATTACAACGTTAAGGCGCATCCAACAGTTAAGATCTCAACGATTGAAGGGCATGGGAACTATTTAGCAGAAGAGGTGTCTAAAGAAAAAAAGGATGAGTTATGGCCATTAATTTGTTCATTTTATCCCGACTATGAAACTTATCAGAGTAACACCGCCCGAGAGATACCTGTATTTTTGTGTAAACCAGCATGAATGTTATAGACGTTAAAAATATTACCAAACATTATTTGCTTGGCACGCAAACAGTAGAGGCCCTAAGAGGCGTGAGCTTTGGTATAGAGCAAGGTGAATTTATAGCAATTATGGGTCCCTCAGGATCTGGTAAATCTACGCTCATGAATATTATTGGATGTCTAGATAGCCCGACAGATGGAACATATCACCTGAACAACCAAGAAGTCAGCACTTTAGAGGGGGATGAGCTGGCAGGCATACGAAATAAAGAGATAGGTTTTGTTTTTCAAAATTTTCATCTATTGGCACGTAACAGTGCGCTTGATAATGTTATGTTGCCCTTAAAATATGCTGGAGTTGATAAGGCAGATCAACTTAAAAGAGGTAAGGATGCTCTCTCTCAAGTTGGGCTTGATTCAAGAATGGATCATCAGCCATCTGAACTGTCAGGAGGGCAGCAGCAAAGAGTTGCTATAGCTAGAGCTTTAGTGAATAACCCGTCTATTTTATTTGCCGATGAGCCAACTGGAAACTTAGACAGTCAAACGGGGCACGATGTCATGCAACTTTTTCATAATCTGCATCAGCAAGGCCAAACAATTATTTTAATTACTCACGAGAATGAGGTAGCTGCAGAAGCACAAAGAACAATATTTATTAAGGATGGTTTGATAGAATCAGACATTAGAAAGGAAAAACTATGAATAGCTCAATCATTAAAACGTTCAGCATCATTTTATCAGCGGTATTAGTTGTAAGTTGCGGTGGCGGCAAAGAGGAAGAGGAATTTAAATTCTATGCTCTAAAAGAAGCAGCATCTCAGCAGCTAGAACTTACTGTTGAGGCGTCTGGCACTGTTGAGGCTATCTCTTCTATTGAGATTAAATCAAAAGCATCTGGACAAATTCTTTTTTTAGGAGCCGAAATTGGAGATTATGTAGATGAGGGAGTGGTTCTTGCAAGAATAGATCAAAGAACACCAACAAACACTCTTGCTCAAGCTAACGCAGATCTCGAGGTTGCTAAAGTTCGTTTAAGCAATGCCCAGAATCAATTTGAGCGCTCCAAAAGATTGCATGATGAAGGTAATATTTCTGATAAATCATTTGAGGATGCTCAAGAATCATTCTCCTCAGCAAGAGCTCAGTTAGTAAGAGCAGAAGTATTTTTAGAAAATGCTCGAATAGCTTTAGATGATACAAGTGTAAGATCGCCAATTGCTGGAACTGTGATCAGCAGACCTGCTGAAGTAGGGCAAGTGATCACCTCACCAACCTCTGCTGTGGGTGGCGGGACATTATTAATGGAAATGGCAGATCTTAATAAAGTTCGGGTTAGAGCATTAATCGATGAGATAGATATTGGCAAGATTACTATTGGTCAAGAAGTTACATTAAAGGTTTCAGCGTATAGAGACAAAAAATTTGTAGGAGTTGTTTCCAAGATCGAACCTATGTCAAAAATTGATCAAAATGTTACGACATTTCCAGTGCTAATAGATATCGAGAATCAAGATAATTTATTACTTATAGGAATGAACACTGATGTTGAGATTGAAATTTTAAATGAAGAAGTGGCTTTAGCATTACCAGCAGGTTCTTTGAGAACGCGCAAAGATATACGTTCTGTTGCTCCATTACTTGGTATTAAAGAAGATGAGCTAAATAATTTTTTAACCAAAAGAGTTGAAGGTGAAAATTTTGATGCCTACATAGTTCTTAAAAAAACTAAGAAGGGGGCAATACCTACTTGGGTAAAAGTTGGAAAAACTGATCTTAATTATGTTGAGGTCAAACAAGGTATAGAGTATGACGAGGTTGTATATGTTTTGCCTAGTGAAGGCCTCATTAAATATCAACAAAAATTTTCTGAAAGAGTAAAAGGTAGGTTCGGTTAACTTATGGTGTTACAAGAATCAATTTCTACCGCAGTAGATTCTATTAGAGCTAATTTACTGAGGTCCCTTTTAACAACCATTGCGATTGTTATAGGCACAGCTTCAGTGATTGCCATGGTGGGGATTGGGTCAAGCGCTCAAAGAGCAATTGACGATTCAATTACTAATTTATCTGCACGAACATTATCTGTATACCCATCGCGTGGCAGGGGTAGTCAAAAAATTAGTGCAGCACCCCTTTCAATCTCTGATGCGGACGCATTAATCAAAGACAAAGAAATAAACTGGAGAGTATCCCCAGAAATTAGAGGCAGCAAATCCTTAAAATATAAAAATGAAAGCATTAGCATCTCTGTTATTGGCGCCAGAGAAAGTTATTTGAGTATTCTAGGCTATGAAATTGACCAAGGTGCCTTTTTTACCGAAAGAGATGATCTGGCTAGAAAAAGAGTTGCAATCATTGGTTCAAGTGTAGGTACTGAGCTCAAAACATCTTCAAAGGCTTTGGTGGGAGAAGATATCGATTTAGGTGGTGTGACTTTCAAGATTATAGGTGTTACTAAATCGGAGGGATCCTCAGGTTGGTCTAATCCTGATGAACAAATTTATATACCATTGTTAACAGCATCAGATAGAGTGTTTGGTAGAGATAGAGTGGATTCAATTCGCGTTGAAGTACCGAATACTTATACGCCTGAAGAAGCCATGATTTCTATTGAAAGAGTTCTTCGAAGAGAGCATGACATAGGTCCAGGGGAAGAAAATAACTTCAGAATCAATGACTGGTCACAGTTCACTGATTTGCAAAAACAGGCCACTGCAATTTTTTCAGCTTTATTAATTGGCATTGCTGGCATCAGCCTGATGGTTGGTGGCATTGGGGTGATGAATATTATGCTAGTGTCTGTAACCGAAAGAACAAGAGAAATAGGCCTAAGAAAAGCTTTAGGAGCAACTCAGCAGGCAATACTTTTGCAGTTTATTATTGAAGCTGTAACTCTTTGTATTATCGGTGGCATCATCGGCGTCATTTTTGGCTCCAGTTTATATTTCTTAGTAACAGTCTTTCAAGATTGGGTCTTCACCATACCTTTTTCAGCGATATTGGGCTCTGTCATGTTTTCAGCATGTGTTGGGTTATTTTTTGGTATTTGGCCTGCAAGGAAAGCAGCTCAATTAGAGCCAGCTGTAGCCTTAAGATACGAATAATCCATGAGAATCATTCAACTGCTACCCGAACTCAAAGTCGGTGGTGTTGAGCGCGGCACAGTAGATCTTTCTGATCATCTTATAAAACTAGGTCATGATTCTGCCGTCATTTCTGCGGGAGGACAACTGGTAGATTTATTGAATGAACATGGCGCTAAGCATTATGAACTTCCTATATCAAAGAAAAATATAAGAGCCTTATCGCAAATAAGTAATTTAAAAAAAATTTATTTAGAGTTTCAGCCCGACATAGTTCACGTCCGATCAAGATTTCCAGCATGGATAAATTACTTTGCCCTAAAAAATTTTCAGGGCAAAAAACCTATTGTCATCTCTACATTTCATGGCTTATACAGCAAACCTTTTTACAGTAAATCTATGTCTTATGCAGATGAGATTATTGCTATTTCTAAAACGGTTCAAGACTATGTTCAGGAAAACTATTTGGTCAATAAATCTAATCTACATTTGATTTATCGTGGATGTGACCTGCAAGAATTTAATACCACAGCACCAAGTCAAGAATGGCAAGAAGCATGGTTTAAGGAGTTTCCACAGACTAAAAATAAAACTATTCTTAATCTTCCTGGCAGAATAACGAGCTGGAAAGGTATTGAGAGCTTTATTGATCTTTTTTCTTATGTAGATACATCAAGGTTTCATGGCATTATTCCAGGACCCATTGCTGACAATAAAAGAAACTATTTTAATTCTTTAAACAAACTGATTAGGCAAAAACACCTCTCTGAACATATTACTTTTTGTGGCGCTCGATCAGATATTGCCAATGTCTATAAAATTTCAGATGTTGTCATGAACCTATCATCCAAACCTGAACCATTTGGCAGAACAATCATTGAAGCAGCTGCCTGTGGGAGTCATGTCATGGGTTGGGATAGAGGTGGTGTTAAGGAATCTATTAATGCTATTAATCCTGTTGGCTTGGTAAAGTATGGAAAGGTAGATAGGCTTGCAAAACAAATCGATCAAGTTTTAGCAACTTCACCACCCGAATCTATACCCGATCAATTTACAAAAGAGTGCTTAGTCAATGCAACGATAAATATTTATCAGTTGGCTCTAAGCAAAGCCTCATAAATTTCTTTTGTTTTCTTGGCAGCACTGGTAATTGAGTAATTCTCAATTAGAGCTGCCTTTATTCCTTCCATGTTTAATTGAGCTAACAAAGGGACCATTTCTTCCAGTAAAGCTTGTAAGCTTTCTTGATTGCCAGGCTCAGACAAGCATTCGCTAGTAATTAAATCAGGAATTATTCCCACTTTAGATCCAAGAACTGGTATTTCATGATTAATGGCCTCCAACACAACCCTTGGGCCTCCCTCTCTATGGCTGGATACAATCAGCCCACTGGTAGTTTTATATTTTTCCTCAATGGAGCTGTAATCACAATTCGTTACAATTTTAATCCGATCAGACAGATTTAAGTTATGGATGAGTTGATGAAGGTTTTGTTCTTCAGGACCGGAGCCAATAATTTCAAGATCTTCCTGAATATTAATCCAGCTTTTGATCAGCTGATTAAAGCCTTTAACTGGTTCTAGTCTGCCAATGGCAATTATGGGTCCGGTGCGTGAAGATCGTTCTCCTGCATGCGATGGATTGAACCAATTAGGGATATAGGTGCCCTTAGGGATATTTTCAATAAGCAACTTATTAACGCCTATTACAGCATCAAGATTGGTGAATGCATTATTATTTTTTTTATGACCATGGATTGTCGACACGACTTTAATATTGCTAAAAATTTTTACTCCTTTGCCAATGGTGCTGGCTTTGGCGCCATGGCAATGCAAAATAGAGACATTGTTTTGATTGAGAAACTTAATTAATTTGTATGTGTTGAGTGGAGAATATCTTGAGCCTATGTCTAATGATTGAGTTTTCATTCGACCCATATGATGGTGGATAGATTCATCGCAGATAATTACTTGATCCGATACATCAGACATGAATGAGGACAGTTCATATACATGTTGTTCAATCCCCGCAAAGATTTGACTTGATACCAAATGAGCAATTTTCATTTTTGTTGATTGATAAATTTAAGAATAGAAAACGATATCTTTTCAACTTCTGCTAAAGGTTCAAAATATGGAGAAGGAGATTCAATTTTTGAAATATCTATCCCTCCCTTTTTGTTAAATATGCTGACTACACCAACTCGCTTAGTATTAACCAATTCATTCATCGATTCTCTTATTTTTTTAGCTCCAAAAATCCGTCTATATTTTGGACTCTCTATTTGTATTAAATAGGTTTGACCCTTTGCAGATAGTGCCTCAAACACAAGATTTGAACTATCGGGGGTCACAAACTTTAATGAAGATTTATTTAGGCTATCTTGAAATGTATCAGACTCAGCTGAATTCAAATCAATGAACTGTACATTAGGATAATTATTCAGCCCACCTATTAATTTTAGGTTGAGGGCATCAGGTGTTCTGCGAGAATTATAAATTTTAAACTCATGCTTTGGATGCACGCTTAAAATATAATGAAGTTGCTTCATTAAAATTTCTTCATCAAATTTGTAATGCTTGCTTGGGCCTCCAATAGCTATTATTGCCTTATTTTCATCTACAGGATGGTGAGATATTGCTGCTAGAGAGCCTTGAAATGGAATAACATTCTTAGGAAGACGTCTTCTACGAAAATCATGTTCTGGAGCTATAATAAAATCAAAAGAATTAAGTTTATAGCTAGGACGAAGTACAGCTATTGAAAATACATCCTTGGTAGTATTTTTTTTTAAGTATTTCTTTGCCTGAAGAATTGTTGAATAGACATCATGACCTGCGCCTATAAGTATTGATGGCCCATCTAATTGATTCTCATTAGCTAACATATTTGAAAAACCTTCATGATTGGGGTAATTGATGGGGGTGATCGAGAGTTCTATCTCTTTTTTAAGCTGATCTAAAAGAGCCTGCACTTGTTTTAGATGTCCAGTCTTTGAATCTTGAAACCAGTAAACGTTCATTAAATTTTTACTTATAATTTGTTATGTTTAAAATACCCTGTCTATGAAGTCTTGTGAAGGTAATAAATCTATAAAATATTTTTAAAATGAATGTTCAAAACTCCAATCATCAAATTGCCATGGATCTTATTTCTCAATATGGTGAAGATGCTGAATCTATAGCCATGTTGAGAGCTGCTGAATACGCAGCCAATCTAAACACTGAGGAGTGGCTTATTTGGGAGGGTGTCATCAAAGAGATACAAAATATTAGCGCCAATCCAAAGCTTCAATAGGACATTATTTGAAAGGAGCAAGCGGGCATGGCTAACCCGCTCTAATTGGTCTTAGGGAAAAAATTTTAGAGGAAAATTTTTAACCAACTTATTTATATGACAACCATATTGAAGGAAAGTTCATAATGTTTTTATTTAATAGAAAGAAATAAAAACAATAAGCAATAAAATATAGCCCCAATACCTATACCAAACCCCAGCGGAAGCTCCCCATCTTTATTTTTATTTATAGCGTATAGGCATAAAGTAATGCTTGATCCAATTAAGAGAATTGGTCCAATTGCTGAAGCACCAAAAATAGACCCAATTCCACCCAGCAACAAGAAATCACCAGATCCAATCCCATCTCTTGATCTGATCATTTTGTAGACTTCGTTGATGCAGAACAATATTCCATAGCCAAAAATCAATCCCAGCATAGAGTCTAGTGAAATTGTAAAAAAACTAGTTGAGATATTCAGAGTTAATCCAGATACAACTAAAATAAGGCTAAGTGGCTGAAATAAATGCATGGTTTGCATATCTATTAATGATTGAATGTATAAGCACATTACAATTAAGACGATTGTCCATGCCACAGGATTGGTTAATTCCATTTTATTAAATATCAATAAAACGAATGCAGCAATTAATACTTCATTGATCAAGTAGCTAGAGTTGATCTTGGCATTACATGTCTTACAAATTCCTTGACTATAAACATATCCAACAAAAGGAATAAGTTGGAGAATAGTGAGCTTCTTTTTACATAGAGGACAAAATGATCTAGGTTTAAAAATTGTAATTCCAACATCTTCCAGTGGGAGCCTGTAAATTAACATTGAAGCGAAACTTCCAAGGCAGCCACCCAGTGCAATCAATGATAAATTAGTCAAAACTAATTCCATTATCAATTAATTATTTTTTGCGAGAAATTAAGAAGCATACGATCAATAGACCGACCGTTGGTATAGCATAAAGAGTAATTATTAAAAGTTTATCCAGCATTAATTAGAGTCCTTTGGCGCTTGAGTCTGGGCGTCTTGTATCCCCGAAGCCATAAAACAATCCATTTTTTATTTCTATACTTTCTAATGCTGTGCCTGGCCCAGACAAATAAATTTTTTGGCCTAAAGATTCAATTTTTGCGGCATGTTGAATATCAAAACCAGTTTCTAGCATGAGAACATCTGGTTTCCATTGATGATGTATTCTAGGAGCAACAGTTGCATCGGAGATTTCCATTTTAAAAACTAGAGTATTTAAAAGAAATTGAAGAACGGTTGTAATAATTCTAGAGCCACCCGGTGATCCAGTTGCATAAATAGGCTTACCATCTTTCAGGACTATTGTTGGTGTCATGGAGCTTAAGGGTCTTTTGAATGGCTCAATTTTATTTGCTTCTCCACCAATCAATCCAAATTGATTGGGTACCCCAGGAGCTGAAACAAAGTCATCCATCTCGTTGTTCATTAAAATTCCAGTTCCATCAACCACCACGCCAGATCCAAAGCCTGAATTTAATGTGTAGGTATTTGAAACAATGTTTCCATTTTTATCAGCAACTGAAAAATGAGTAGTATCTAGACTTTCATTTTTCAACTCAGATCCTGGAAGAATTTTTTCAGAAGGCGTAATCGAATCAAGCTTAATCTTATTATTGATTTTTTTAGCATATTCTTTGCTGATCAGTGATTGAACCGGAACATCAAAAAATTCTGGATCACCCAAGTATTTTGATCTATCAGCATATGCATACTTCATTGATTCTGTGAGTAATGCTGTATAGGTTGGTGAGTTATGGCCCATCATGACTAAGTCATAATTTTCTAGAATATTTAGCATCTGGATGATATGGACACCGCCAGAGGAGGGCGGCCCCATGGTAATTATTTTATGCTCATTAAAATTACCATGAAGAGTTTCACGCCAAATTGGACGATAATTTTTTAAATCTTTCTTAGTAATCAGTCCGCCATTTTCTCTCATATAAGCATCTATCCTTGTCGCTACCTCACCTTCATAAAAGCCCTTAACTCCATTTGTAGAGATTGTTTTCAGCGTATTGGCTAGATTGGGTTGCTTTAATCTCTGGTGCATTTGCACAGGATAATTTGAGTAAAAAATATCTTTAAAATTTTTATACTTTCCAAGTTTTTTATATCGCTTATTAAGCGCATCAGCCATGAATGGAGAAATAAGAAAACCTTCTTTAGCTAATTCAATTGCAGGAGCCAGTAATGTAGACCAAGGCAAGCTACCGAATTTCTTGTGCACTTCCCACATCCCATAAACTGTTCCTGGAACCCCAATTGACAAGACTCCTTGCGTAGCCCTCTTTTTATCTACAGATCCATCTGATGCAAGAAACATATTTTTCGTTGCAGCTTCAGGTGCTATCTCTCTATAATCAATGCTGTAGCTTTCTTGTGAAGCTTCATCGAACATGACCATAAATCCACCTCCACCAATATTGCCAGCTCTCGGCAAGACCACGGCCAAAGCAAATGCAACTGCTATAGATGCATCATAGGCATTGCCTCCTTCTGCAAGGATCGAGTGACCTGCATTTGTGGCAAGATAATGCTGAGAAACAACCATGCCATTTTTGCCAACCTCAGGATGAACAATTGCTTTGGAATTATAAATCGTAGCCTCTGTATTTAATGCAAAAGCCATCACTAGTAACGCTAAGAATTTCATGTTTATGTGAGCAGGCCTCCATCAACCCTCAAATCAATTCCATTGATATGTATCGCATCATCTGATGCTAAAAAAGCAATTGTACTTGCTATATCATCTGGCGATCTATTCACACCATCAAGAGGCATAATTTTCTTTAATAAGCGAGTATCAATATCTTTTGGCATAATTGGATTAGATGACATAGGGGTTTCGATTGAGGCTGGGCAGACGCAATTGATATTCAAACCCTTCATTCCATATTCAACAGCAAGCGTTTTTGAAAACGCACTAATTCCTCCTTTTGAAGCGCTATATGCGGCTGTCCATGCATGAGCTCCTAATGCTGCTGTTGAGGATACATTCACAATAGCACCCTTGGATTTTAGTAACAGCGGGAGAGCATGCCTGCACATAAAAAAAGTACCTGTTAAATTTATCTCTAGAATTTGATTCCAATTTTCTAGTTCAACTTCATGGGAATTGTCAAAGCGAAGAATGCCTGCAATATTAATGAGCGCATCGAGTCTTTTATAATTCTTTTCTAAATCTTTAAAAAAATTTTTAGTGCTATTAATTGAAGAGATATCCACAACATGGGCGGATGAATTTTTATTTTTTAGCATATTTTTTGTTGCATCAAGATCTTCTTGATTTCTATCTATCATTAAAAGATCAGCGCCTTCAGAGTCTAACCTCAAGGCAGTTGACCTCCCAATGCCTGATCCTGCACCAGTTATAACTACGATTTTATTTTTAAATCTTTCCATGATTTAGATTTTCTTTATGATAATTGCTCTTCAGCGAAAGATTTTGCCCATTTGTAGTTAGCCTTTCCATTTGGGGCTCTTTGCACCTCATCAGTAAAAATTACTTTTTTGGGTAATTTATATGCAGCTATGATGCTACGCGTATCATCAATCAATTGTTCTTCTTTTAAGGTCTTATTATCAACCGTAGATACCACTGCAACAATTTTTTGTCCAAACCTTTCATCGGGCATTCCAACCACAAGGCAGTCAAAAACATCAATGTTTTTCTTTAATGCTTCTTCCACTTCTTCAGGGTAAATTTTTTCGCCTGCTGAGTTGATGCAATTACTTCCTCGGCCTAGAAGGGTGATACTTCCATCACTTTCAAGCTTCGCATAGTCTCCAGGAAAACTATACCTAACACCATTTACCTCTTTAAAAGTTTCTGCAGATTTTTTTTCATCCTTATAATATTCAACTGGGACTAGTCCCGAAGTTCCAAGCAGTCCAATTTTCTCGGATCCTGGCTCTAATATCTCTCCATCATCTGCAAGAACTATTACCCCAGGATTTATTGAAAATTTTGCTGTTTCTGAGGGATTATCTCTTGTTGCAATAGAGCTTCCAATCCCACCCTCAGTAGAGCCCATGGTATCCATTAACTTCATGTCATGATGTTTAAGCAAACCATTTTTTACCTCGGTGCTCCACATAACACCGCTTGAAATAATGGCTTGTACTGAGCTAATATCATATTCATTATTAGAAGCTTCTGCTCTATCCAAAGCATCAAGCATCGGTCTTGCAAAAGCATCACCCACAATCACAATATTTGTAACATTCTTGTCTTGCACTTGCCTCCATAGTTGGTCAGGATCAAAACCAAGGTTGGATGTGGTAATTACTGTTCCTCCTAAAAGCAAGGGAAGAAAAGCACCTAACCACATCCCTGTTCCATGCATTAAAGGACAGCCAACCAAGCTTTTAATAAATTGATCATTAGCTTTAGATGCCATGATGGATTCTTCTAAATTGTTGAGATCTTCCGGAACATCGTATCCCATGGCTTTGAGGGTTCTAAACAAAAACGCTAAAAATTCTCCTTGTTTGTACATTACCCCTTTTGGCATACCGGTTGTTCCACCGGTATAAAGCATATAAACAGTTTCAGGATCTCTAGTGATCCTATCCATTGGAGAGTAATCTTGTAAAATTTCTTCATACTTCATACCCTGATCAAAATTAGATTTGCTTCCATCTGGAACTTCAATCCATGCTTTTACATTGGGTAGAGATTTTGCAATTTCATTAATTCTTGAGCTGTAGCATGCATGATAGAACACTGCTTCAGCATCAGAATTATCCAATAAATAAATAAGCTCTTCTTCCACATACCGATAATTTACATTAATTGGAACACCGCCAATTTTAAAGATTGCATTTTGACCAATTAGGTATTCATTACTGTTATTTAAATACAGTCCTGCTTTAGAATTTGGACCTAAGCCTTTGCTTGATAGCGCGGCAGCAATCTTACTCGATAGCAGGTCATAATCTTTCCAAGAAACAATGTCTTCTCCGCAAATTAGCGCATCATTCTCAGGCACTAAATCTGCAACTGTTTCCCATACTGAAGCAAAATCTAAATTCATTACTTATCTCCTTTTCTTAAGTTTTGTCCTATCCTTCTTCCAGAAAAAATACAATCAGCTATTGAGAGCCCAGATACATAAATATTTGAGCAAATTCCAACAGCTGTTCTTCCAGCGGCATATAGCCCTTTAATTTCTTGGTTATCTTGATTTAAAACCTCTCCAGTTTCCTCATTCACCACAAGTCCACCAAGGGTTAGCGTTGTTAGCGGAGCAAGTTTTGAGTCAATTGAAATATCCATAATATGAAAGGGGCCTTTAAGCTCCTTTACATCACTGGCGGCCTTGCCAAATTCACAAGATGATTGTGATCGAGCTGCTTGATTATATTTCTCAACCTCTTCAGTAAGCATATCTGCTGGCAGGCCATAAACTTTCGCTAAATCTACTAAATTGCTTTTCTTCTTAGCATTAAAATACATCAGCATTCTCGCCATATCTCTTTGAAAGGGCAGAGCTTCCTTGGATTGTTTTTTCGCATCATCTAACAAGCTTTCGTCCAATATCAAATATGCTTTACCATCATTATGCTCACACATAGCATCCCCTAGGGTTGCTCCATAAACCATCTCATTGCAAAATCTTTGCCCACTCTTATTTACCACTATTCCCTGCGCAAATGCTAATGGAGGATTTAAGAACCGCCATGCTGTTACTCGATCCATATGATCGGTCTTGCCGCCAACGCTTTGCCCAAGTCTAATTCCAGAACCTTGATCATTGGGAGTGCCTAGAGGCATTCCATCATAATATTTTGGTGCATATTCTTTAACCATAGAGCGATTAAAAATAAACCCGCCTGTGGAGAGACAAACCCCCATTTTAGCTTTGATATATTTAACCTGCCTGTGGCTTTGCTCAATTTTTTGAGCTCTTTTGATAAAGAGACCACCAATTATTTGCAATATATTTGAACCTGGGTAAGAAGGTGGAAGAAGCATCTGCAGCATTTCTCCACGCGAGGTTAAGGATTTATGTTTTTGGGCTAATTTTCCTGAGGGTAGCATGAGAATTTTGATCCCAACAACTCTTCCCTCGGAGGTAATAACAAGTGATCGCGCTTCAGTTTGAGGAAAGATTTTTAAACCTTTTTTAATTGCTGATTTCTTTAAGGGATAATAAATTGTTCCCCCAACACCAATAGGTCTAAATGGACCTTCTTCATAACCCCTATGCCCCCTTGGAGCAGGCTCCGCATTTTCCATGTAGCTTGGCACCATAGAGTTATCTGAATGGTATAAAAAATATCCAGCTCCAGGATAGCTAGTTTTAATTTTGTAATAAGAGGGATCAAATTGAACCCCATTGTCCATAAGCCATTGTGTATTTTCAGCTGAAGTATCACAAAATTTTCTTAAGGTAGATTCTTTTACAATGTCTCCAGTTTCTTGAATGAGGTAATTAAACATATTTTCTGGGGAGTCTTTGACGCCTGCAGCAAGCTGGATTGGTGTTCCGCCACCGGCATAAAACACGCCGCCACTTTTAGCAGTAGCACCACCACCACTTGTTTTATCGACTCCAATAACTGTTAGATTTTGATCGAGGGCTTCATTGGCAGCAGCAATTCCAGCGCCCCCCAAACCTGCAACAACCAGATCAGCCTCATCATCCCATGCAAATAAGTTTGGATCAGTGATTATTTGTGGCGCTTCAACCTCAGACAGCCAAAGCTCTTCATTTGGATTAATTTCAGTTACCAGCATTTAAGTCCGCAGTTTTGCCTCCGTCCACCACCAAACTGGCTCCAGTTATAAACGATGCATCCGAGCTCAGCAAAAAAGTTATTGGTTTTGCAAGCTCGATTGGTTTTGCAATTCTTTTAAGGGGGATGGTATTAATGGTAGCCTCCATCAATTCGTCATCTGGAATAGCTCTTTTAGTTGCAGGCGTTAGAACAGCACCTGGAATAATGCAATTTACTCTTACATGGGGCGCAGCTTCAATAGCAGTTGCTCTAGTAAAATTGATTAAGCCAGCTTTTGCAGCCCCATAAGCTGACATATAAGCCACTCCTTTTAAACCAACAACAGATGCTACGTTTACAATTGCACCTTTTTTAGCGTCTTGCATCCAAGGTAAAACTGTTTTAGTTGTAAGGAATACTGCATCTAGGTTTGCTTTAAAATTTGTTCTCCAAGCATCAAGATCAAGATCAATGATTTTGCCTGTGTGAATGGATGGGGCATTGTTTATTAATCCATCAACTTTTCCAAATGAAGTATGAATTTCTTGCAAAGAATCAACGATCTCTGATTCATTACTGACATCGACATTATGCGAAATTACCTTTGAAGAAATTTTTAATAGCTCCTGATTTGCTTTATCAAGGTTGTCTATATTTCTTCCTGTTATTACTACTGTTGCTCCATATGATAGGCATAACTCAGCAGTTGCATAGCCTATGCCAGCACTAGCACCTGTGATGTATATAACTTCGTTTTCAAGTATATTTTTCATATCCCCCCAATGAAAAATTTAGAAACCTATATTAAAACCTAATGACATATACAAATAGTCATCCATAAATTTTATGTGATATGGATCAGATTTGTAACCTAAAGTTAGGCCAAAGCCGACGTTTTTATATGAAGAAAAATACTGAGCTTTTGTATGAACTTCTCTTCCGCTTGGATCAAGATCCAAACTCATAGAATGAAAGAGAACATTTTTTTCTTTGGTTCTATAGGTTGGAACATTTAGCTGAAGAGCACCAGATTCTATTCGAATGGGTTGATCAATGGTTACTATAAATGAGTCTACGTTGTTAAAAATTGAAGACTTCAAAAATCCAACTCCAAAAGCAGATGAGTAAAGGTTTGAAAGAGACTTAATCATCCCAAGCTCATTGGAAATGCCATTTGATTTGCCCCAGTAGAATGATCCAAACAATTTACCGCCCATTAAATTCATTGAATTAGATAATCCTGCAAATGAAGTCAGCTGATTATTGCTTCCATTAAAAGCTCCTGATCCGCTTAAGCCTAAGCTGGCATCATTTTCTTTCATCACTCCAAGTTGGAATGATGGCATGCTAGATTTTGGTTGAATTTCTAAAAGAGCAACGGTGCTGGAATTTCTTTCACCAAAAATTTCATTTGCTTCAAACTTATTTCTACCAGATGAAAGCGCAACTGCAATATCAAACCCTTGAAAGCCTTGAAAAGTTGAGCCAAAGGTTGTTCCCGAAGCGCTAAAATTTAACCAGGGGTTGCTAAATTGGGATCTCAAGCTTTTTTTAGATCGCAATTCAGAATCTTGAAAAACTCCCATTGCCCAACTTCCATTTAGTCCATGACTTAAAAATGAATTATTGGAATAGTTATAATAGGAAAAAAATTCATTTTTATCCGCTCTTGCGTTGAGCAAGTGATATGGAGTAACAAGTTCTTGAGAAAAAGTATGAGTTTGCAGTCCACCAATTTCTAATTCAGTCTCTCCAGAAGTTACTGTATGAGAAATAGGGGTTTGCATGCTTTCATACCCATCCATGTTTATTATTTGATTTCTATAATCAGAGGTTAAACTGCCCAGAGATCTCCTGAAAGGTGCATCCAATTCATCAAAAAATATAATCGAATGATCGCCAATGCCATTACTAATTGCATCTCCAAATGAAGGACTGGTTAATTGTATATTAGAAAATATTGCTGGGGTCATTGGTCCAGATAGGCTAAGTGACATCATTGCGCTTACTTGGCCGACTGGCTCTGTAGCAGCATTTAGATCCATGAGCCCCTGACCATAAATTGCTTTATCAGCATAGACTCCATTTTTATTTGCGGTCGCAAATAACCTAGAAACTATTTCTTGGCTTCCAAGCTGACCCTCAAAATGATCTGCTATTACAGCGAGTCCCCCAGATACAAATGGAGCTGCAAAGGAGGTGCCACTGGTGACTGCATAACAGGAGTTATCTGTAATGCAGTTGTTGTAATTATCATCATTGGTATTACCGATATATATTCCAGTATCCGATGTTGATGTAGGATATGCGGCGGTGACTCTTCCACCGGGTGCAGAAATACAATAATCTTGAGCAACACCGCACCTGCTCGAAAAGTCGCTGATCTGACCATTTTCGTCAACGGAAGCTACTGCAATGGAATGACCTTGAATTTCTGGAATGTAATGAGCCATTCCGGGCAATAGTTCTGGGCTTGAATAGTCAACACCTTGATCTGCGTAACCTCCCGCATTCCCTGCAGCCCATACATAGATAGTTTTTTCTGAATCAGGAGTTCCAACCTGAGACATCTCAGCGATAGTATTAGGAAAAGCATACCTAACTTGTGCTTCAGTATAGTCAATGATATTGCCTGAATAGCCATAACTGTTATTAACTATATCAACATCATAGTCATTATAAATTTCAAAAAGCTGGCTAAAAAAATTATCTATTCCAGTAAAATCAGGCGCTCCAGATACATTGCCTGATCCATCATCATCACCAATATCAACAGGATCATAGTCTGGATCTGGTTCAGCAAGTTGAATGGCTACAAATAGAACGTCTGCTTCAAAAGCCACGCCGTGCATTGGTGTGATATCTGTTTTGTCTTGTTTACCAGCTGCCACAGAAGCTACCATGGTTCCATGTCTTTTTTGTCTCGTATTTGGTGTGTAATTTGAGTAATTGAGAGCGCTATCATTTGATAGCCTTGTAGCACTAATCTCAACATGGGTATTATCTAGACCAGAGTCTGTAATTCCAATTGTAATACCTGCCCCAGTTGCACCCCTTGCATAAGCAGATGACGCATTAATAATATTTAGGCCCCATTGGCTTTGATACTCATAGTAACCCTCGTATTGATCCTTCAGCTCATCAAAAGATAGGGTTGGAGGAGTTGTGGGTGGGGTAGGAGTCTGAGCAACTACAGGGGAATTATTGGAGCCGCCACCACCGCCTCCACCACAAGAAATGAGGGTAAATAAAACCAATGCTAGAGTTCTGTTTTGCTTCATAATAGTTTAGGATTCTTTGACTGTAATTAAATTAAAAATATGTCAGATAAATATAACGAAGTTTTAGCGAATCTAACAGCAGAAGATCAAATTTATGCCTTCGAAGAAGTTACTCATTCCTCAGGAATCACTTACCGTGAATTTAAAAATACCCCTAAGACATTAGCAAGCTTTTTTGAGTTTGGTCTTTTGTTTCCAGAATGGGAATTCATTGTTTTCAATGATGAGAGATATACCTATCAAGACATCCATAAGAAAGCTGCTCAAACAGCCAACGCTCTAAAAAATGCTGGCGTTAAAAAGGGCGACAGAGTAGCCATTTGTATGGCTAATAATCCTGAGTACATTATTTCATTTATGGCAGTGACCTCGATGGGCGCTGTTTGTGTTTTACTAAATTCATGGTGGGTTCCGGATGAGATTACTTATGGGCTAGAAAACTCTGGAGCCACTGTATTAATTGGTGATGAGAAAAGATTGAAGGGTTTGGAAAAATTTACAGAACTCAAGAAGATTGTTGTCAGGCCAGTTAATGAATCAAATGACTATGAGGATTTTAATGAGTTTATAGCCAGCCAATCAGAAAACTTTAGTGAGCCCAGTTTAGATACCCATGACAATGCGACCATCTTTTATACCTCTGGTTCAACCGGCTTTCCTAAAGGAGTGCTATCAACTCACAGAAACATACTTTCAACATTGTTTAGTTGGGCTTTAGTCACATCTCTAAAAAGAGAGGTTGAAGATACAGATAATAATTCACAATCTCAGTCTGAAGATGAAGCTCCTAAACAACAGGCAGCAATTTTGCATTGCGTACCATTATTTCATGTGACAGGAAGCCATTCAGGATTTCTGATGAGCATCATTGCAGGCAGAAAAATGGTCATGATGTCTAAGTGGGATCCAGGTGCAGCACTGCAGTTGATTCAAGATGAAAAGATAGGGGCAATAACAGGCGTCCCAACTCAAACTTGGGATCTTCTAACTCATCCTGATAGAGATAAGTATGATTTATCTTCATTTAAAGAATTAAGTGGTGGCGGTGCACCGAGACCACCAGAGCATGTCAAAAAATTAAAAGATGGGTTTAATGACGCAGAGCCTTCAATAGGATATGGACTGACTGAAACTAATGCGGCAGGGACTCTAAACTTGGGCAAAGATTATTTATCACATCCAGGAAGTTGTGGCAGGGCTATTCCTCCGGTAACTGATGTAGCAATCATTGATGAGAATTGGAATTTTATTGCAGAGCCAAAAGCCGTCGGAGAGATTGTAATCAAAAGCCCAGCCAACATGGTGGGTTACTGGATGAATCAAGAAGCCACCGATGAAGTCTTTAACGATGATGGCTGGTTTAAATCTGGAGATCTAGGGTACATAGATGATGGCTTTGTGTATATCGTAGACAGAGTTAAAGATATGGTAATCAGAGGCGGAGAAAATATTTCCTGTATTGAAGTTGAGACAGCAATTTATGCTCATCCATCTGTGCAAGAAGCCGCAGTATTTGGTATTCCTGAAGAGCGCCTCGGTGAAACTTTGTGTGTTGCAATCTGCCTAAAACCCTCAATGGAATTATCAGAACAAGAGTTAAGAGATTTTTTACAAGATAAATTAGCTGCATTTAAAATTCCATCATTCATGCAAATAAGCCATGAAGAACTACCAAGAGTTGCTTCAGGTAAATTTTCTAAGACACAATTGCGCGACATTTTTGTCTCTATTGAGCAAAATTAACCTTAATTGAATTAAATCTCACAGCAATATAATGTATAAAGGGATATAAAATTTTTAGATATTTATGCCATCAAATGTATTAGTTATTGAAGACGAGCCTGATATTCGCAAAACGATTGACTATAATCTTTCAAAAGAATCTTTTAAAGTTATTCAAGCCGCGTCAATAGAAGAGGGTGAAAAAGCCTTAGCTTCAAATAAAATTGATGTGATAATTTTAGATCTCATGTTGCCAGATGGTTCTGGTTTGACTCTTTGTAGAGATATCAAGTCTGAACCAAAAACAAAAAATATCCCAGTCATTATCTTAACTGCAAAAACCGAAGAGGTTGATCGTGTTGTTGGTTTTGAATTAGGTGCAGATGATTACGTTACTAAGCCATTTAGTGTTAGAGAGTTAATATTAAGAGTTAAAGCTATTTTGAAAAGAGGCGCCTCAACAGAAAACAATACTGAGGATGCTGAATACTCATTTGGAGAACTCACAATCAATTTTGAAGAACATCAAGCTTATATAACTGGTGAAGAGATTTCTCTTACCGCTCTAGAGTTTAAATTGCTAAAACACTTAATCAAAAGAAAGGGTAGAGTTCAGACAAGAGATCAACTTCTGGAGGATGTTTGGGGATACAGTTCCAATGTTACTACAAGAACCGTTGATACTCACATCAAGCGTTTAAGGGAGAAGCTTGGTCTAGTTGGCGAACATATTCAAACCATTCGCGGTGTGGGTTATCGATTTTCTAGAAGCACAGATTAATTAGTATGGGTATTCGAACCCGAATTTTCTTTATTACGCTCTCATGCCTATTTGTTGGCATTTCTCTTTCTTTTATTGTTGCTGAAAGAGATTTATCTATTAAGCTTCAAGCCCAAATTGAAACTGAGCTTTCAAGACAAGCCAAAATTTTAAGAAAATCTATATCAGGCTTAATAGATTCTGGTGACTTGGTTGCATTAAAATCTGAGGCCGATGAGTATGCTTCTGCCTCTGATTCCAGGATAACCATTATCTTAAAAAATGGTGACGTGATTGTTGACTCAGATATTGAAGCTAGCAGAATTAATGATCTTGATAACCACAGCGATAGACCAGAAATCATTTCAGCCTTCAATAATGGCTATGGATCAAGCAAGAGATTTAGCTCAACAGTCAAGAAAGAAATGTTTTATTTTGCACTTTTAGATAAAACTAATAACCAAGAAAGGGTAATTAGAATATCAGTTCCCTATGAGAGCTTAGATCAAGTTTTAGCATCTTTGGGCAATTCGATCACTCTTATAGTAGTTGTTGGGCTCATTGTTGCAATTTTAGCAAGCGTGCTTGCTGGAGATTATATTAGAGCTAGTTTTGTAGAGCTAGAAAAAGCTGCTGCTGAAATTTCTGCAGGCAGTTATAAGAAAAAAAACTTAGAGTCTTTGCCTACCAAACGCTCAGATGAAATTGGTTCTATGGCTAGGAATATTTCAACCATATCTTTAAATTTAAAAGAGCAAATTTCCTTAATTGCGAAACAAAGAGACCAATTTGGCTTGGTCCTAGATGGTTTAGGGGAGGGGATTATGGTTCTTGATGAAGAGGGGACTATTACCTTTCGAAACGATCAGATCATGCAAATTCTTGGCTTAGATGAAATCTTAAAAAAATCAATTATTGATTTGAATATACCCCCCTTAAAACAACTTTATAAAAAGGCTTTAAAAAAAGGCCAACATGACAGTGAATTTGAGCTTGATGCAGATGATGATGATACGAGATGGATCTTAGCGCACATGAATAAAGCTAAGGCAACAAAGGAATTAATCTTAGTAGTGCATGAAACAACTCAACTAAGGGAGATGGATTCAATGCGAAGGGATTTTGTTTCCAACTTATCACATGAACTTAGAACCCCGGTAAGTGTTATTAAGGCAAATTCAGAAACATTATTAGATGGAGCCTTGGATAATTCGAAAGATGCTAAAACATTTTCTAAAGCTATTTTGCATAATGCAGACCGCCTAAGCGAGATGGTAACCTCGCTAATAGATTTATCACGAATTGAATATGGAGATTTAAAATTTGTAATAGAGCCAATAATTATAAATGAAGTAATTGAAACAGTTATTTCATCATTCCAAAGCAAAGCAAAAAGAAAAAATATTGACCTAGTCTTTAATCGCCAAACTGATATTGAGGTTCAAAGTGACACTAAAGCCATCGAAAGAGTTTTAAATAACTTAATAGATAATGCTTTTAAATATAGCCCTGAGAGCTCGCTTATTGAAATTAGAGCAAGAAAGCAGGCTGGTTTTTTACGCATCTCAGTTCTAGACTTTGGTGAAGGTGTTCCAGAGGAAGAGCAAAAATTTGTTTTCAAGAGATTCTACCGAACCGCAAAAGCAAGAGCTAATACCAAGCAAGGTAGTGGCCTGGGATTAGCTATAGTGCGAAACCTTGTAAATAATTTACAGGGCGAAGTTGGTGTTGAGACAAGAAAAGAGGGTGGATCTGAGTTCTGGTTTACTCTTCCACTATCTTAGATAAACTATAAAGTTGATCTAACCTTATGAATACTAATTACATTTTGATTAAAAAAGTCCTGATTGGTCTCGTGGTTCTGCTAGCGGGATATGTTCTATATCTATTAATCTTGTCTTTTGTTTCTCGACCTAGTGAAATTAATATAGATTTCAACTCAATTCAGGGATCTGCTCAATTTAGCTCTAGCATCGATGTGAATCAAATTGAATCAACCCCCTCATCAAATTTTGATTATAAGGTTGTTGGATTTAGAGCCGGTCCTTCAAGGGCTTCAGTAATTGTTGAGAGAAACAATCAAACCTTTGTTGTCCAACAAGGTGCATTATTGGAAAATAAATATAAATTACTCAGTGTGAACATTGAATATGCTACATTTGAATATAATGGAAATATTTTCCAGCTAAGCACAAATTTAACAGCAGATAACTAAAGTGATTAAAAAAATTAAATTCATATTTTTCATTCCTTTTATTCTCTTATCTATCCAATCTCACGCACAAGAAACTTTCTTACTTAACTACCAAGATGTTGATATAGCAAAAGTCACCCAAGATATTTCTAAATTTTCTAAAAAGACTTTGATACTTGACCCGAGAGTCAAAGGTAGGATTTCAATCTTTTCCGATTCAATTCTCTCGGCTGAGCAAGTGTGGGATGTATATTTAAGAACGATTCAGGTGCATGGCTTTGCAGCTCTTTCAGATGGTGGAGTGGTAAGAATTGTTCCTGAAAATGAGGCAACCAGAGATTCAAATAAGTCTCTTAGTCAGTCTTCCATAGAAACAAAAATATTTACTCTAAAAAATAGAGCGGCAGGAGAAATCCTCAGTCAAATCAAACCTATCACTGGAAGGCAATCTCATCTGTCGAGCATTCCATCGATTAACTCAATCCTGTTGGTTGATAAAAAATCAAACATTGAAAGGATTGCTCAACTGCTTGAGAAAATTGATCAGAATGATAGTGCAGCGATTAAGATTATTAAGTTAAATAATCTTTCGTCAGTTGAAGCGGTAAGGATTCTTGATCGATTAAAAGCGCAAAATAACCCAACTATAAACAACTTTATAGCGGTACCTTTCACACCATCAAATTCAGTGATTCTTTCAGCAGATCAGGTAGTTACAAATAACATTACTGAAACTTTGAACGCGTTGGATAAAGATGCTTTAACTGGAGGTTCGATCGCTGTTTTGTATCTTAAATATGCAAAAGCAGAAGAAGTTGCCACTATTATAAACACTGTCTCATCTAGGTTTGCTGGCGATGATAATGAAAAACCAATTGTTACCCATCATCGTGAAACTAATTCATTGATTGTCTCTTCAGAAGAAACAAATCTTGAGATCATTCGCAATCTTGTATCTAAATTAGATATTAGAAGGGCACAGGTGCTTGTAGAAGCAATTATTGTTGAGCTGTCTGAAACAGCTGCAAAGAGTTTGGGCGTTGAGACAATTTTTGCTGGCGCTCAAGATGGAAATGTTCCCGTTGGTATTACCCGATTCCAAAATGGATCGAATCCTGATTTAGTTGCCTTGGCAGGATCACTGATTGAAGATGGTGAAAATGCTACTTTGAGTAATGTTGCATCCTCTTCACTTTTACAGTCTTCTGGCTTGGTTTCAGGGTTTGGAGATCTAAGCGGTGGAGACAGTTTTGCTGGCATCATCAATGCAGTCGCTGACGACCAAAATTCAGATATCCTTTCAACGCATACAGTTATCGCAATGGATAATGAGCCTGCAAATTTAGTGATAGGCCAAGAGATACCAATTACAACTGGCGAGAGTCTTGGTTCAAATAATGCCAATCCTTTTAGAACTACTTCACGTCAAGAAGTTGGTATAAAACTTTCTATCACGCCACAAATTAATGAAGGCAATTCTGTAATTTTAGAGATAAAACAAGAAGTTTCTGGTGTGGTTGGCCCCTTAACAGGAACAGCGGATCTTATTACAAACAAAAGAAGCATCGAAACCACTGTCTTGGTAGATAACAATCAGATGATAGTTTTAGGAGGTTTAAACGAAGATGATCTCCAGGAAAGCGTCTCTAAAGTTCCTCTGCTTGGTTCCATTCCAGTTTTTGGGAGACTCTTTAGCTCATCTGCTGAATCTAGGGTGCAAAGAAATTTAATGGTATTCTTAAGACCTACAATATTAATGGATTCAGCTGATGTTACTTCTCTTTCAGGAGAAAAATACAATTATATCAATGCTGAAAAAATCATAGGATCATCCAATAAAGATATTTTAGATCTCACGCAATAGTATATGACGAAGAATCAGGCTGTTAACCCAAAGAGTCCTTTACTGCCTTATGAATTTGCAAAAACTCAAAGGGTCATAGCGTTTAAAAAAGATCAACAAGCCCAAGTTATATCAGAGCAACCCCTTTCAAAAGATCTATTTCAAGAGCTCTATCGCTTTTTGACCAATCATTTTAAATCTGAGACATGCTCGCCAACTGAATTTGATCAACTGTTAACAGAATATTATTCCGCTGATGATGATGGTGCATTGGGTAGTACCAGTCTTTCCGAGGACTTTGATTTGCAATCATTCGCAAATACATTGGCTCCCACTGAGGATTTATTAAGTGGAGCAAATGATGCTCCAATTATCAAACTTATCAATGGAGTTATCAGCCAAGCTATCAAAGAGAGGGCATCAGATATACATTTTGAACCTTATGAAGAAAATTTTATTATCAGGTATAGAGTTGATGGAATTTTACAACAAGTCTTGACTCATGATTCAAGGCTTTCAGCGCCTATAATTTCGCGCTTAAAAATTATTGCTCGTTTGGACATTGCTGAAAGAAGAAAGCCTCAGGATGGCAGAGTATCCCTATCATTGGGCTCAAAAAAAATTGATGTTCGAGTTTCTACACTGCCATCATCCTATGGCGAAAGAGTTGTTTTAAGGTTATTGGATAAACAGGCGGCGCAAATCAATATTGGTGATTTGGGTTTGCCAAATTCGATTTTAAGAAACTATAAAAATGCTTTGCAACTTTCAGAAGGTATTATCTTAGTTACCGGTCCAACTGGCTCTGGAAAAACTACAACATTATATTCCGGCCTTCGACATATAAGTGATACTTCACAAAACATCCTTACCGTTGAGGATCCTATTGAATACACTCTGCCAGGAATTGGTCAAACTCAAGTTAATAATAAAGCTGGATATGATTTTGCTTCAGGCCTAAGATCAATTCTGCGTCAAGATCCTGATATAGTCATGGTAGGAGAAATTAGAGATATTGAAACTGCTAAAATTGCTATTCAAGCAAGTTTAACAGGGCATTTAGTTCTCTCTACCATTCATACCAACAGTGCTATTGGTGCCATTGCTAGATTGAGGGATATGGGTATTGAGTCATATCTTTTAGCTTCAAGTTTACGAGTGGTTATCGCCCAAAGACTTGTTCGAAGACTGTGTGAAGATTGCAAAACCCCCGTTAAGCCGTCAGCCACAATCCAAAAAGAGTTTCAACTTGAGAAAAACGAAAATATTTATCAGGCTGTTGGATGTGGAAACTGCAATAACACAGGTTTCAAAGGCAGGATTGCTCTTGCCGAGTGCATTAATATCTCTGATAAATTAAAAGCTCTGATACATGACGAAGCCTCTGAGGCAAAGTTAGCTGAATCAGCTTTCAAAGAAAACCTATCCTTAGACTTGTCCTCGTCACAACTTTTACGTGACGGTTTAACTTCATATGAAGAGCTTTTAAGAGTTCAAAACCATCAAGATGCCAACTTATAAATACATTGCAATCAATGAATCTGGAAAAAAAGTTAATGGGATTTTAAGCTCTGAATCAGAACGTGCTGCGAGACAGCAAATCAAAGCATCAAACTTAACACCATTATCTTTAGGTAAAACTAATAGAAATCAATTTTTAAAGGTTAGGGTATCCCAAAAACAATTACTGTTTGCTACCAGACAAATTGCAACTTTACTTGATTCTAGTATATCCATTGATGAAACTTTGAAATCTATTGCTCTTGAAGTTGAAGATAAGTCTCTTTCTGCAGCATTGCATGCAGTAAGAGATGAGATTCTTCAAGGCTCTAGAATTGCTGAAGCAATGTCCTCACATCCATCCATCTTCAATGAAACCTATAGATCGCTTGTTGCAGCTGGAGATGCTGCAGGGAACTTGCATATTGCTTTTAGCAATCTTGCAGATTATCTTGAAGAATCAGCATTGGTAAGGCAGCAAGTCATTTCAGCATTAGCATATCCTGTTATTTTAATGGTCTTTTCAGTGGGAGTGGTCTTTGCTCTCTTAACATTTGTCATGCCTCAAGTTGTTGATCAATTTGTTCGTGCAGGCACACAACTACCATTTTTAACAGCGGTCTTAATGGGCGTATCAAATTATTCTGTATTAATTCTTCTTTCATTTCTTTTGCTGATTTTAGGCAGTTTTTTTTATTACAAACATCTAATTCAAAATGATCAAACAGCAATCACAATTCATAGAAGATTTTTAAAAATCCCTCTTATTGGTGCATTTATATTAAATGCAGAGGTTGAGCGTTTTTCAAGAGTGATGCATCTGATGATGAAGTCAGGTTTAAACTTGGATGTTTCTATGCAGCAAGCCAGCGTTGTCATAGGCAACAAATACATCGCTAAATCTGTTGAAGATGCCAGGGTTGAGTTGGTAGAGGGCAAAGACTTCATTCAATCACTCAGAGAGGCCAGCATTTTCCCTTCCTTATTTTTACAACTTCTTTCAAGTGGCTATAAGTCAGGAAATTTAACATTCATGTTTGAAAAAGTAGCACAATATATGAAAGGTGAAATAGAAAGCAAAAGATCAACTGTTTTATCTTTGCTTGAACCTTTGGTTATAATTTTTGGTGGCGGCATTATTTTATTAATTGTTTTAGCAATTTTATTACCCATCATGCAGATGAATAGCATGGCTTTAGGATAGATATGAAAAAAAACAAACCTGGTTTTACGTTAATTGAGCTTATGGCTGTGATAGTCATATTGGGTATTTTAGCCACTATCGTTGCTGTCAATGTCTCACCCTTTTTGCAAAGAGCGAATCTTGAAAAGATGCGTGCAGATCTTTCTCAAATTGAGAAAGCCCTTGAGTTGTATAAATTTAACGAGCTAACATACCCCTCAACAGATCAGGGGCTTCAAGCATTAATAACCCCCCACAATGAGCTTAAACGTCCTTACTTGTATCCAGAGAATGGATATATTAATACAACTCCTTTAGATCCATGGGGTCGAGAATATTTATATATTCAACCAGGTCAAAAAACTAAAAAATATGATCTTTATAGTCTTGGTGCAGATGGTTTAGAGGGCGGCTTTGGAGACGATGCCGATATAGGTAATTGGATTTCAGAAAACTAAATTTATCTCAAGGCTTCACTCTTTTAGAGCTTTTAGTTGTTTTAATTTTAATGGGTCTTATTTCAACTGTCATTATTACCAATACATCTTTTGTTGATAGGTACCAATCTGATCAAGCTGAGCCCTATAAAGTATTTCTTAACTTTCTTTCTGAAGAAAGCGCATTAACTAAAAAAACTCTTGCATGGTTCATTGGAGAGAATACTCAAACTATTTATACTTTAAAAAAAAATGGGTGGCATTCGCAGGATTTTGATTCTTCGTACTACCCAAATATAAGCAACCAAACTCTTTTTAAAGATGCTCGCGGTCAGACACTCTTATTTTCAGATGAAACTAAATTACCTTTTTTAATTTTTTATCCATCTGGCCAATCTTCAGGGGGTGAAATCCATTTTAATGAAGATAACTCAGGAAGAGTGATCACCATAGATGCTTTTGGTAAAGTCATAGATTCTAAAAATAATTATGTTTCTTCAAAAGGGTTTTAGTCTTCTAGAGGTTGGTGTAGCTCTGCTAATTCTTGGCTTGGCGGTTACTTCTATCTTTCAATTTATTTCATCCACTACATTATCTACTTTTGACCTAGAAGATAGAGCTTATGCAAGACAAATTGCAAACAATAGATTGGCGTTGGTCCAGACACTAGAGCCAATGATTGGAACTAATCAAAGAGATGGTCAAATAGATTTTGGTGGAAAAACTTTTTTTTGGTCAGAAACAATCAATCAAAGTTCTGATCGGATGAATGAAATTAGAATTTTAGTTGGCAAAAATCAGCAAGCAACATTATATGAATTGAGAGCATTCATTGAAAAAAAATAAGGACCACAAAAAAGGCTTTACTCTAATTGAAGTATTAATATCTATTGTCATTTTGAGCCTCATAGCAGTCATCACATCTAACTTTTTAAAATCTTCAATTCAATCAAGGGATTTGGTGTCAGGAAAATCTCAAGACATTTATGAATTTAATTTACTGACCAGTACTCTAACTAACGATTTAATAAATGCAGTAAACATTCCTTTGATAAATTTTAGAGGTGATAGGGAAAAGGCTACTTTTATCGGTGGTGCCAACACTGATAGTTTTTCGTTTATAACCAAAGCAATTACTCAAGATATATCGTCCAAAGACCTAGTAAGAGTTGTATATGTTTTAGAAAATCAATCATTGTTGAGAAGGAAATATTATGCTGCCTCGCCTGCAAATCCGTTGGAATATATGGAAACTAGGTTGTTTGAAGATATAGACAATCTTCAATTAGAATTTGCTGACAAAACTCGATGGTTTTATGCATGGCCTCAAGGACCAATCACGCAAAGACAGATTCCAAACTTAATAAAAGTCTCAATAATC
Source organism: Pseudomonadota bacterium (assembly GCA_028344535.1). Classification (GTDB taxonomy): domain Bacteria; phylum Pseudomonadota; class Gammaproteobacteria; order Magnimaribacterales; family D2472; genus D2472. The sequence goes on from JAOMBK010000003.1 coordinate 32,337, forward strand.
AATAATCAAGATGAATCATTTGTATGGATAGTAAACCCCAATATCAATACTGTTTATGAATAAGCCAGGCGTAGTATTGATTTCAACATTATTAATTGTGATGGTCATGGCTATTATAAGCACTCAGATCAGTAAAATTTTTTTTCTTTCCATTCAACGAGATTCATATATAGATTTCAAGAACCACAGTTTGCAACTCTTGTTGAGCTCAGAGATAGAAGCTATTCAGTCTATTCAAAAAGAAATTGTCTTTTCAAATCAAAAACTAACGAACAAAGATCCAGTTCTTAATCAGAGCTATTTCTTTTCAAATGAATTAGCCACCATTCAAGTGGACGTTTCCGATGCCTCTAATTGTTTTAACCTAAATAGTATTTTTATTAAAACCGGTGATGGTCTTCAAATTCAAAAAGACAATAAAGAATGGTTAGAGCGTTTATTAAGATTAAAAGGGTTTGATGCCCCTCAAATAGAATCATTTATTGATCAATTAATTGACTGGGTTGATCCTGATAATCAGCCATTAAATTTCGGTGCAGAAAACTATTTTTACATTGGACCCTTATCTCTAATCAAGCAATATACTCCTAAAAGATTATTGTCCAATCTTTCAGAGATAAAAAATTTCCCCGTTTTAGATCAAATTGACTTTAACAAAATATCTAATAATTTATGCGTCTTACCAGGAATTTCAAATCAATTAATTAATGTCAACACATTAAATAATACTCATAAAAATTTGATAGCATCATTTTTTGATGAAGAAAATTTAGAATTTATTGAAAGCCAGATATTAGATGCTCCAGAAAATGGCTATGATTCTGCCAATGAATTTGCTAAGAAAATAACCCAATCAGTCTCTTGGCCATCACAGGTCCTCAGCATTAACTCAAAAACCTTACTTATTTCATCTAAGATATACAATCAAACTTTTTCCAATCAGCTGGATAGTCTTGTTATATTAGAGAATTCTAATTCAGCAAAAGTTTTGAATAGAGATTTTAGTTTCTAACAAATATGATCAATTACTTTATTAAATTCGATGATCTAAGCCTATCTACTGTTAGGCTTTTTAAATATGACGAGAGTGGTGCAAAGCAAGTTAAGAAATACAGTGTAATAGATGCTAAAGAAGCGCTATTACCTGGCAATAATCTTTATATCATGATCCCTTCTGTGCTATTCGGATTCAAGGTCACTCGAAATGAGATTGGATTAAAGAATGATATTTTAAAAGCAAACATTTTTAGTGAGTCTGAGGATGGTCTTATCAGTAATGTCTCAGATCTAAAATTCTTTTTTCAGCCTAGTTTAAATCTAGCAGCTTGGATTAATTACAACACCTATAATTCTATTGCCGAGCCATTTAATGAGTATGAGGGAGATGTTTATTTTTATCCCGAACATTTTTTATTACCTGAGGAAATCAATTCTATTTATGTTGGTGAGCAGAACTTCATTTGTTCATTTAAAGATTTTACCGGATTTAGCGGCTCCAATGATTCGCTAGAAGATTATCTACAAATTTTGGTATCTGCCGGCATAGATTTAAAAGCGCTTCAAGTTTTAGGTGAGTCAGAGCCTGTACTTTTAAATAAATTTAAAGATTTAAATTTTAAAAAAATACAATTTTCTGACTTTCATATTAGTTTTATAAACACTCTTAAATTTAACAATGTAAATTTCTTTAAAAGAAAACTGTCATTTCATTATATTAAACAGAAATTAAAATTTAATTTTTTTGAATTCTGGGCTTTAAATATCTCAGCTCTCATATTTTTAATAGCACCATTAGTTATTTCCTACAATTTAAACTCATCCGTGAATACCTACAAACAAAGCACTGTAAAAATCTTTGAACAACTCAACCCAAATTTTAAAAGATTGGTTAATGCGCGTGCTCAGATTGATGATTTAACAAGAAATATTCCTCAGCAAAATAATATTTCAAAGCAAGATTTTGGTGTGTTGAATTACTTGGATGCATTCAAGGATGATTCAATTCAAAGGATTGCTATTAATCTCAAAGAACAAGAAATTAATATTCGCTTGGAAGGGCTGCCGCCCTTGAAATTAAATCTATTAAAGCAAATATTGAAATCAGAAGAGCTCAATTTTATAGAGTCTGATCTGATAGAAAAAGATGAGGGTTTCTTTGGTAACTTACTGGTGCAATATGAAACTTAGCAAGCTAGCAGATTTTTGGAATGCTCGTGAGCGAAGAGAGAGATTCTTGCTTCTGATAGTTCTTGCAATTTTTATATTGGTGTTATTGGGCGCGTATTTTAATAATGCATATAGTTCTATTGCTTATCAAAGCAAAGCTCTGGAGAGGTCAAAAGATGATTTTTATTATGTGTTTGAAAAAGCTAATGCCGCTTTAATTTACCAAAATACTCAACAAATTATTAAACAGGCATCTTCAGTAGAGGATTTTATAAACTCTCAAGCGAAATTAAGTGAAATTTTTAATCTTAAAAGTTTTGAAGACAATGAAAAGCAGTTCTTCTCTTTCACTCAGCAGAGTATTGAAAATAGCGCTCAATTTTTAGAAACAATTGCCAGTCATCCAAGCATAATAATTGACTCAATTGATATTGAATTTTCAGAAAATCGATATGAAATTATTTCTGTTTATAGAAACTTATGAAATAGTAACTTTGCTTGAATATAGTTCGTGGAATAATTTTATAGCTATTGAATCTGAAATCCCCCATTTAGTTGATGTGATTGTTTGAATCTCTAATTGTTCTGCAATAAATTTAAAAATGTGTAATGCATGATCGATAACATCAGCTCTATCTGGAGAAAATTTATATTTCTTTATTTTTTCCTTGGTATCGAGCTTCGACAGCCTTTCAGATTTTTTAATAAATTCATTCAGCGGCATTTCTTTTTGTCCCTGGGAATTGAGAAATGATCTAATATTGCCCCCAATACCAATTAATTTTTTCTTTGGCTTGATTGATTGAAGCCATTTTTCTAGGCGTTGCCATTCTTCTTTTTCATCTCTTTTAAGCATATTACGCACAGCTCCAAGTTGAAAAGATCGAATGATCGTATCTTTTTCATTACGAATAAAAAATTCAGTGCTTCCACCGCCCAAATCTACAAAAATCTTATTTTTACCTGTATTACTTTTGGGATGAAATCTAATTAATTTTGCTTCTTCTAATCCAGATATTACATTTAGCGGATGATTAATCGCCGTTTCTATGTAACGTCTAGCATTTTCAGAGTTGGAGGTATCCCTGAAAGCTGATGTTGCGACTATCTTATAATGACTGATGGAATTTTCTTTAAATACTTTCTCATATTCTCGAATGGTTTCAATGACCTGATCTAATTTAGCTGTGCTGAGACTTCCTTCATTAAAAACATCACTTCCAAGTCTTATGGGCGATCTAATTCCTTGAATAAATTCAATTGATGCAGGTGTTGTTTTAAATATCTTAGATTTAATAGCATTGGTTCCAATGTCAATGGATGCAATTTTCATTTACTCATCATCCATGTATTTACTTAAAACCTTGTATTGCTCATAGTCCAAATTATTGAACTCAACTCCCTCTAACAAGACTTTATAGTTATTAATATTTTTAGACCAAGTCAGAGGTTTAAGAAGTTTTTTCTCCTCGTAATCTGTTTGGTTCAGCAAGAATCTTAATGCGGTTAAGCGCGCGATCATTTTATTATTTGCGTTGATTGCAATCCATGGAGAGAAATCAGGAGAAGTCTTCTCAAACATTTGTTCCTTATATAGTGTAAAAGCATCCCATTTAGTAACGATGCGTTCATCATTGGGGGAGAGCTTCCAATACTTTAGTTCAGAATGCTTGCGAGCCTTCATTCGTCTTTTCTGTTGATCCTGTGATAGTGAAAAATAAAATTTAATAATCTCAACACCATCATCAATAAGGTTTTGCTCCCATGGGATTACTCGATTCATAAAATCTCTATATTGCTTCTCGCTACAATAGCCCATAACTGGCTCTGTTAAAGCTCGTGTGTACCAAGATCTATCTAAAAAGGCAATTTCGCCTTTTTTAGGAATTACTTTTTTCCAGCGTTGAAACCAATGTGAGGATTCCCATTTAGTTGGGATGCCAAGATTCACATACTTAAAGTTTTTTGGAATTAAGTATTGAGTAAAAAATTTGTAGGCAGAGCTTTTTCCCGCAGTGTCTCTACCTTCTAAAACAATGCAAATTCTTCGTTTGTTTTTAATGACATCTTCTTGTAGTTTAAGCAGTTCAATTTGCAATCTTCTTTTTTCAAGTTGATAGGATTTATCGTTAAGTTTTTGATATTCCTTTTGATCAAACGAAATGAGCATAAAATTTGTTAAAGTCCTTATTTATAAAGAGTTTGCTTAGGGGGATATTGTATCTTGAGATTGTATTTATGAACCCAAGAATAATAAAAATTTATCATGAGATCATAAAAGTATTAATATATCCTAGTGAGTAAAGATCTAGAAAAACGTGTTCAAGAGCTAGAGGATATTTTAGCTATCCAACATTTAAAACATACATATCTTAATGCCTGTGATGCAAAAGATGTGCAAGCTATGATTGGAACCTTTGTTATCTCCGATTGCAAAATTGATTATGGACCAGTGGGCTCTTTTACAAATAGAGATGATCTAGCAAAAGTTTTTCAAGAGGCCGCATGCCATGACTACATGCTTGAATCTCATCATGCACACAATCCAATTATTCAAATCATTGATGCCACCCATGCATCAGGCCATTGGTCGCTTACCTATAATTTAATAAATACAGAAACCTCATCAATCACAACCTTGCAGGGTGAGTATCATGATGTGTATCAAAAAATTGATAATCAATGGTTAATCAAAGAAACCACATTTTTAGGGCGCTCCTCCTTGAATCTTCAAATAGATGAAGAATTGCTTAAGGTAATTTTTGCAGGCAGCCCTTAAGCGGGTGTTGCAATACAACTTAAAAGATAGGCATTAGCAGCTCGAACTGCTTCATTAAGTCCCACATCCGTAAGCCCTGAATTTTCTTTGGTGTTCAATGAGAGGATAGAGACAATAATTTGAGTCACGACCAAAAAGACTCCTGATTTATTAAACATATTTGGCAGCCCAATAGATTGTTCTATGTGTTGCAATATTGTTTCTGCTATCTCATGCAGATCTGAGCTCAAGATAGGAGGGGAGACAGTGTTTTCAAGGATTAGCTTTTGTGCGCCTATATTAGCTTGAAAGAATTCAATGATCGAGAGAACACATTCCCTTAAACATGTTGAATAATCACCCTCTGAATTTTTGGTTAGATTTTTTTTAAGATGTGTATTGCAATTCTGAACATATCTCTTAATTAAGGCCTGCTTGATTTCATCTGGAGTTTCAAAGAATTTATATGTAGAGGTACGTTTTAAATTTGCAAATTCAGAAATTTTTGCAATCGTGAGAGATTCAATACCGCCTTCATTCAAAAGATCATTGGACGCATCTAAGATCTTCTTAATCCGCTCTATACTTCTTTTTTGCTTGGGTGTTTGCATGATTTCTTATTATCGACATTTGTTGTAAAAAAAACAAATAAATGTAGCAATTATCAATAAGTTAGTGTATTGTGTCATTTGTGTGACATTAATGTGTCATAAAAGAAACTAGAATTATGAATACAAAAAAAGTACTTAAGCAGCAGGGTTTGCTTCCAAAAACATCCAAATTTAATGAAATGCAAATGTTTGGATTTCTATCAATGTGGGTAGTTTTATCTGCAGTTATTTATTTCTCATAAATAATAACATTCCATCATAATTAGCAGTTATCCAAGCTGTGAACCTTTGTGACAATTTAGAGTCATTATCTTCCTTGAAATGTTGCAAAAAAATATTAAATTGTTACTTAAAAGTAATTTAGTATTCAAATAAATACAGTCTAATAAATTCCATATTTTCATTAATTAAATTTTTTATATGGAAACTTTATTTTTAGAACCCTACACAATTTTACTTATAGCTGGTTTCATTGGCTTTTTCATGGCGTTTGGCATTGGAGCAAACGATGTTGCTAATTCGATGGGAACCTCAGTAGGTAGTAGAGCCATCACTATCAAACAAGCAATTATTATTGCAGCAATATTTGAATTTCTAGGTGCTTTTCTTGCTGGTGGCGAAGTCACATCTACAATTAGAAAAGGTATCGTAGATCCTCAGTTATATGTGAATGAAACAAATATATTTGTTATTGGCATGTTATCTGCGCTCTTAGCAGGAGGTACTTGGTTATACGTTGCTAGTTTGAGAGGGTGGCCTGTTTCAACTACACATACGATCGTTGGATCCATTATTGGTTTCGTATTAATTACCAAGGGCGTTGATGCAGTCTCGTGGGGAAAAGTAGGTAATATTGCTATGAGCTGGGTTACTTCTCCGCTATTTTCAGGGACATTAGCATTTGGTCTATATATTTCAGCTAAAAAACTTATTTTAGATAGATCTAATCCTGGAGAAGCTGCAATAAAGTACATCCCTTTTTATAGCTTTCTTGTCGCTGCTGTAATTTCCCTAGTCACAGCAAGAAAGGGTTTAAAGCATGTTGGAGTTGAGTTCAGTGATAATGAAGTTTATTTATTCATTGCAATATTCAGTTCCCTGGTTGGGCTGGCAACATCATTCTTCCTAAGAAATAACAAAGAACAAATTATGCGAGAGGGTGGTATTGAATTTGCATTTGGATTGCTAATGATAGTTTCAGCCAGTGCTATGGCCTTTGCTCATGGCTCTAATGACGTGGCTAATGCAATTGGCCCATTGGCTGCAATTGTTAGTGTTGTTGATACTGGTGAAATTGGTTCCAAGGCAGCTATTAGTCCCTGGGTTTTATTTGTCGGTGGTATTGGTATAGTTTTCGGTCTGGCTACCCTTGGATCAAGAGTTATCAAAACTGTAGGCAGGAAAATTACTGCATTAACACCAAGCCTTGGATTTTCAGCAGAAATGGCAACTGCATCAACTGTAGTAGCTGCATCTTATTTAGGCTTCCCAATCTCAACAACTCATACTTTAGTTGGTGGCGTTATAGGTGTTGGTTTGGCAAAGGGAGCGGAGCATCTTGATTTTGCATCAATCAAAAGAATTATAGCCTCATGGCTTGTAACAATCCCTGCGGGAGCTGCCTTTACTGTTTTATTCTACGTACTACTAAGAATTATTTTTGGAGTCTAAAGAATGGCTCTTAGGTCTTTTTATGTTGCAGTTTTTATAATATTTGGAATTAACAATCAGCTTTATGCATCACATGATTGGTATGGAAAAGTATTTGTTGATTATCAATCTACTTCAAATGATATAAATGGTAATAAAACCGATGTAAATAATAATGCCTCAAGATTTGGCATTAAAGGTAGCTTCTTATTATCAGATAACTCTAAACTTAAGTTAGTTTATCAAGCAGAGTATCAATTTGATCCCGTTGACGGAAAGGCGAGAGGTGATGATGGGACCTTAAAGCAGCGAAATACTTTTGTTGGTATTCAAACAGATTTAGGCATGCTTTTTGCTGGTACACATGATTCCGCTTTCAAAAAATCTCAATTAAAAATAGATCTATTTAATGACCTGGCTCCTGACATAAAAAATATTTTGCATGGTGAAAATCGTTTAGAAGATTTTATTGGTTACACGACCCCAAAGTACATGGGTAAGATTTCTGCAACATTCAATTCCATCAAGAATCCCTCATCTTCAGACAAGAAGTATAGATCTTACTCAGTCAATTTTTCTGGAAATCTATTTCAAGCAGCTATTGGGGTTGACGACTCAATGAAGGGGTATGACGCCTCAAGACTCGCGATTTTAATTCCACTAGACAAATCAAAGCTCGGGCTGCTAAATCAGAAGACTAAAAATCTTGCATCGGGCATGACAAAGAATGGTCATGTGATTAGTTTTTCAAGAAGAATTGGTCCAAAGGGCACATTCAAAATTCAGCGCGCCTCATCAAGCATGAAAATTGATTCAGGCAAGCATACAACAATCGGCTACGATTATCAGTTAAGGAAATCATCCAAGATCTTTACATTCTATTCTCAACTAGAGTCTTCTAATAAAAGAAAAGCTAAAGATATTTTTTCAATTGGCATAGAGCACAAATTCTAAAAATTTAAATACAAGAGCGTTGGAGTTACAATGCCAATATGTCTAAATTTATAAAACTATCCTTAATACTAAATATTTTCTTGTTCGTTGGGTGTTCCGATAATAACTCTATCATTGCGATTGCTGAGACAGAGCCAGTTACAACGAGTGGTGATGCTGCAGATGACCCGGCAATAGTTATTAATTATAGCAACCCACAGCAGTCAATAATTCTTGGAACTGATAAACGAGCAGGAGTCTATTCATATGATCTTTCTGGAAAAAAAATATCATATGCTGCGCTGGGTGAAATAAATAATATTGATGTAAGACAGGTTGATAATAAAATTTATGTGGCTGCGTCAAATAGAACAGCTAAATCAATTGAGTTTTGGGAATTTAATCAGCAAGATTTTTTTAATAATCTTCCGCAATCAGGTAATCTTTTCGGTATTGCTGCTAGGTCAATGACCATTCAAACTAACATAGATGTTTATGGTATTTGCGCCGGCTTGATTGATGGAGTACCGATCGTTTTCATTACAGAGGATAAAGGTCCTCGAGTTGAGTTGTGGGTACCTCAGGCTCGAACACTAATAGGCACTTTCAGTAATGGAGGTGAATCAGAAGGCTGTGTTTTTGATGATGAAAATAAGACGGTATTTATTTCAGAGGAAGAGGTGAATGGTGTTTTAAAAGCCTACAACTTAAATAATGAATTTCCATTTGAAAGTCCCTTTATTGTGGATTCTCGAAAGGGAAATATTGGCGGTGATCCAGAGGGGCTTACAATCTATAAAACTTCTGAAAAAGAGGGTTATATCTTACTTTCATCCCAAGGAGATAATAAATACAACGTTTATAATCGAATGTATCCTCACGAATTTATCTCAAGTTTTACTATTGACGATGACCCAAAAGGCATTGATGGCACATCAGAAACCGACGGCATTGACGTTACAAACTTCAATCTAAGAGGAAAATTTTCTAAGGGTTTAATGGTCGCTCAGGACGGTTATAACTATGATGGGGAAGAGCTGAAGAATCAAAACTTTAAAATTGTTCCTTTTAATCCCATTCTTAAATCTATAAATAAAAGTAAGTAGTTTTTATTCTTTGGTTGACGATTCAATAAGTTCTGTTGAGTAGCCTGAGTAAACCTCTACAAACTCTGGATGAGTCAAAATCCAAAATTCATTGTTTTCAATTTTCTTAAAAACAATGGTTGCCAGGTCTTCAGGAGTCATACCTTCTTTAACTCCATCGGCAAGCCATTGAGCATTGTTCTTGGCACTTTCGTGTTGATCAATAGAGGATTCATCAAGATCTAAGCCAAGGTGATCTCTTTCGATGATGTTGGTTTGAACTAATCCAGGGCAAAGCACAGATACTCCCACTTTGTCATTGTCTGTTAGATCCTCATGCAAGGTTCGAGTTAAACCGACAACTGCATGCTTGGTGGTTGTATAAGGAGCAAGGGCAGGGCCAACGATGATACCTGCCATGGATGATGTATTAATAATGTGACAACGCTCTTGGCTGGCAATCATCTCGTCAACAAAGAGGTTTAAACCATAAATGACACTCATTAAATTAACATCAATAATTCGTTGCCAGTTGTTTTGGTCTGCTTTCCACGCTCGACCCTCTAAAAAGATTCCTGCATTATTAAAAAGGTAATGAACTGTACCAAACTCACTCTCAATTTTTTCTTTTGCTTTTGAAAAGTCTTCTAAGTTAGATACATCACACTGGATGATCATGGAGGGACACTCTGCCATAAGGCTATGGGTCTCACTTAAACCATCTTCATTCAGGTCCATTAAGACAACATTCATTTGAAGCTTTGCAGCATGCAATGCTAGGCCTCTGCCAATTCCACTAGCAGCACCAGTGATTAGGGCAGTTTTGTTTGTAAAAATATCAGCTTGCAAGATACCCACCATCAATAGGGTAGTAGGATCCAGTTATGTAAGATGCCTCGGATGATGCTAAGAAATAAATTAAGTTGGCTACTTCGTCTGATGTTGCAACTCGATTCATAGGAATGCGTTGCAGCATGTATTGCATGATATTTTCATCTTTCATGAGTTCGGTATTCATGGGTGTATCAATGACACCTGGACCAATGGCATTTGCTCTGATGTTCATGGTGGCATAGTCTTGTGCAATTGATTTGGTCAAACCCACCACTGCATGCTTCGATGCTGCATAGGGTGCTTGGGCTGCACTGGCTCTTACTCCCATGATCGAGGCAACATTCACAATTGCTCCTGCATCTATCTTTTGCGCAGTTGCCAGTTTTAAGAATTCTCGACAGGCATAAAATGTGCCATGCAAATTAATATCGATGGTTCTATGCCATTCCTCAACTGAATATTGATGCAATGGGTTCAAGGCGGGGCTTATACCAGCACAATTAACTAGTACATGAGCTGGACGATTGTTAGCCTGTAAGTTAGCAAAAACCGTATCTATTTGAGCATGGTCAGTAATATCACAATGTGCAAAATTAACATTGCAAGTATCTGATTTAAGGCTATTTACTGACTGCTCTCCAGCATCTTTATTAGCATCGAGTATCAGCACTTCATAGCCTTCATCTAAAAATCGCTTAACTGCACTTAAGCCAATTCCCGAGGCGCCTCCTGTGATTACAGCTAATGGCTGTGTATTTTTTTCTGCCATGGTCTTTCTATATAAAATTAAGTTATTTCATTGTATCTAATCAACTATAACGAATCAGGAGTTTACGAACAATGTTGGAATATTTATCAGAATTATTGACAAAAAAAAACCAGTTGATACTCGTTGATTGATGAATGTATTTATAAGATAGTAAAATCCCAATGATGCATTCTGACAAATACATACACGCCCTAGTAGAGAGCCAATCTTTTTTTGAAATTCATCAAGAAAATGTTCTTGGTGTAGAAATGGATGTTTTTAAAAATCGACCTAGATCATTGGTCGATTTTATTGAGTTGTCTGCAAGCCATGGCGAAAAACCCTATTTGATCTATCAAGATAAAGTTATCAGTTTCAACCAACATCTTTTATTGGTAAAAAAAGCAGCTCATATTCTTCAATCACAACATAATGTTAAATCAGGTGACAGGGTTGCCATTTATGCTGCTAATTGTCCTGAATGGATTATATTTTTCTGGGCTACTGTGAGCATTGGTGCGATCGCTTGTGGTTTGAATGGATGGTGGAAAGGTTCTGAAGCTATCAAGGCGATTGATGCTGCTGATCCAAATATTATTGTTTGCGATCAAAAACGATTTGATAGGATTGCTGATCAAGTAAAACATCCAACCCTCATTTTTGAAGATTTAGATTTACCTTCATATGAAGAAGAACTAAAGTCTTTTGTTCGTATAGATGAGGATGAGTGTGCTTGTCTTTTATATACCTCTGGGACAACAGGAACGCCTAAGGGTGTGATGACATCGCACAGATCCATGATCGCCAATTCAACATTGCAAATGTTGCAAGGTGCAGCTGTTTCTCAGCATTCATCAAGCTATGGGATTGATTGGTCAAAGAACACACCAACTAGCTTGCTCACATCTCCTTTATTTCATGTTTCAGGTTTATCTGCGGGAGCTGTAACCAGCTTATTTGCAGGTTCTACAACCCTGGTTTATGACGGAAGATTTCTAGCAGATAAGGTAATTAAATTAATACAAAAATTTAGCGTTACTTCTTGGGGTGGAGCTGTTCCTACAGCGCTTAAGAGATTGTTGGATGAGGCTGAAGCAAAAAACTTAATTCTTGAGAGCGTATTGGTTGTTGGTGGCGGAGGAGCTCCCATGCCTCCAGAGCTAATCGACAGAACAAAAGGAGTTTTTCCCAATTCTGAGTATAGTTTTGGTTACGGTTATGGGCTTACTGAATCAGGCGCCATTACTATTATTAATTGGGGTGAAACACTTAAAGCAGAACCTTCTTCACCTGGCCAATCAATGCCAAGCATTAAAATTGAATTAAGGGATGAAGAGGGTAAGTTAATTACAGCGGATTCCGTAGAAGGTGAAATACACGTTCAGAGTCCATCGGTAATGCTGGGCTATTACAACAACCCAGAAGCATCTGCTGCTGCTCTGACCAATGATCGATGGTTGCGAACAGGAGACTGGGGCTACAAGAAAGGTTCGCTTTACTTCATCTCATCAAGACGGACAGATCTGATTTTAAGAGGTGCTGAGAATGTTTACCCTCAAGAAATTGAATTAATTTTAGATTCCCACAAGGATATTGAGGAATCAGCTGTGATAGGTATACCTCATGATGATCTGGGTCAAGAAGTGATGGCGATAGTATCGACTAAAAATTCCCAGTTGAGCGATTCCGAATTATCAGCATGGGTTGGTAAAGATCTAGCAGATTTTAAAGTGCCTTCTAAATGGAAAATGATTAATACACCTTTGCCTAGAAATGCTTCCGGAAAATTAATGAAACATGTTTTAATAGATACATCTAAAAATACAATGGTTGAAGAAGATGAGTGATTCAAAAGATTTGCTAAGAGCTCCCTTTGAGCTTGCGTATAACTATAAGCGCTCAAATGGGCCTGTAATGTCCAAGTTTTTTGAGGCTCTAGGAGAGCAAAAAATTTTAGGAACAAAAAGTAGTACTGGGAAAGTTTTTTCGCCCGCTGCTGAATTTGACCCTGATACTCATGAGTCTTTAAATGATATGGTTGAAGTTGGTCCCGGAGGATCAATTGAATCGTTTAGTTGGATTGAAGCCCCACAAAATCATCATTTAATCAAAGAGCCATTTGCTTTTGCTTTAATAAAACTTGATGGAGCTGACTCCTCTATGCTTCACATGATTGCGGATTGCAATGAAGCAGATTTGAGCATCGGCACAAGAGTGACAGCTGCTTGGTCTGAAACTACAACAAAAAGAATTACAGATATAAAATTTTTTATTTTAGAAAAATGAGCGCAGAAGATACACCAAAAGATTATTCAGAATCACCTATAAATTTAGAATATTTCTATACAGCCGGTTCAGCCACGACCAGGTTTTTAAATCAGGTTAAAGAAGGCAATATTGTTGGCCAGGGTTGTCCAAAATGTAAAGCAGTTTACGTTCCCCCAAGAGGGAGTTGTCCAAGATGTGGAGTTGCAACCGATATAGAGGTTCCACTGACTGATAAAGGCTGCATAGAATCATTTACTGTGGTGCACATTCCTATTCCAGGAAATCCTATCGTGCCTCCCTATGTTTGCGCGATGATTAGATTGGACGGAGCGAACATATCATTTTTACATCTTATTCAAGATGTTGATATTGAGAATATAAGAATAGGCATGCGCATTCAGGCTGTTTGGAAGCCTAAAGAAGAGTGGACTCATTCTTTAGAAAATATAAAATGGTTTGCTCCTATCGATGAACCAGATGTAGATGTTGCAACATTGAGGTTCCAAGAATCATGAAAAGAGTTGCCATCGTTGGGTATGCTCAACATCCAATATTAAAAAATGCGGGAGCCTTGAATGAGGTTGAACTCATCATGCCTGTGGTGCATCAGCTCTTTAATGATTTGGGTATCAGCCAAAAGGATATTGATTTTACCTGTTCTGGTAGTTGTGATTATCTACAAGGTGCGGCTTTTGCCTTCGTGGAGGGTTTATCTGCTATTCAAACCAATCCACCAATTAAAGAATCTCACGTAGAAATGGATGCAGCATGGGCCATGTATGAATCAATGCTAAAAATTCAAATGGGTGATGCTGAGACAGCCCTGATATATGGGTTTGGTAAATCATCGCCGGGAGATTTGGATGCAATTATTTCTTTGCAAATGGATCCTTATTATATTTCTCCTCTATGGCCAGACCGAGTTAGTTTAGCGGCTCTTCAAGCTAGAGTTCTGCTTGATCAAAATGTCATTACCTCAGAGCAAATGCTCGCTTCAGTTATTGAAGCAAGAGCTAACTCAAAAAATAATACGAACGCCTTAATCACTGACTTAATTGATGAGTCAGATTATTTAAACAATGAAATGGTATCTTCTCCATTAAATAAGTTAGATTGCCCACCAATTTCAGACGGTTCCTCTGCCATGATTATTGCATCAGAAGAAAAAGCTTATGAATTTACAGATCATCCTATTTGGATAGAGGGCATTGATCATAGAATTGAATCATCAAACCTAGGCTCTAGGAATCTTGCTACTTCTAACACTTTGCAAGCTTCAATGAACCAATTAAATTTAAAAAATATAAAGTTTGATGTTGCTGAATTACATACCCAATTTAGCCATGAACTACCTTTTTTAAAATCTTTATTAAATCTTCAAGATGTTCCAACCAATCTTTCAGGCGGTCCATTGGTTGGGAACGTAATGATGTGCGCAGGGCTTGATGCAATTGGGAAGGCTTATGAGTCACTCAAAGAAAATCAACTTACCCATGGTTTGGCTCATGCAACTTCTGGCCCCTGTCTTCAACACAACATGTTAGTTCACTTGGAGGCACAAAAATGATTCAAGCAGGTGTAATAGGTGTTGGGCAGACAAAATATGATGCTAAGAGACGTGACGTTTCTATGGCTGGTTTAGTTAGAGAAGCCATTGATAATGCAATGTTAGCAGCCAATCTCGAATGGGATGCTATTGATGCGGTGATCTTAGGCAAGGCACCAGACATGTTTGAAGGCGTTATCATGCCCGAATTATATTTAGCTGATGCAATTGGAGCTGTGGGCAAGCCTGTATTGCGAGTTCATACTGCCGGCAGTGTTGGCGGAAGCACCGCAGTGATTGCTGCCTCGCATGTTTGTTCTGGTCAGTTTAAGACAGTTCTAACAGTGACTTTTGAAAAACAATCCGAATCAAATGCTACATGGGCTCTATCACCAAGGTATCCATATTCTCCCCATATTAATGCAGGCGCTGGCGGCTACTTTGCACCGTTTATTAGAGAATACATTCGTAGATATGAAGCACCTGAACATATTGGTTGGAAAGTAGCAGCCAAAGATCGCCAAAACGCACTAAAAAATCCCTTGGCTCACCTTCATATTCCTGGCATCGATGAAAAAATGGTAAGTGATACTCCTATGCTTTGGGAGCCTTTACGCTATCTTGAAAGCTGTCCATCCTCTGATGGTGCATGTGCGATGGTCATTACCGCGCAAGACCAAGTTGGCTCAAGAAATGTTGCATGGATAAAAGGTATGGCCGTCAGATCAGAAGGCACTTTGTCTGCTGGTAGGGATGAAGTAAATCCTCAGGCTGGAATTGATTGTGCAAAAGATATATACAATCAAGCAGGTATTCAAAATCCATTTAATGAAATAGATTGTGCTGAGATCTATGTCCCGTTTTCCTGGTATGAGCCAATGTGGCTAGAGAATCTTGGATTTTGTGATTTAGGGGAAGGTTGGAAGCTAACAGATAAAGATGCAACTTCAATTGATGGTGAGCTTCCATTTAATATGTCTGGTGGAGTTTTATCTTCCAATCCAATTGGCGCATCTGGGATGATTAGATTTGGTGAGGCTGCACTTCAAGTCATGGGATTGGCAGAGGATCATCAAGTTGAAGATGCTAAAGTTGCAATGGGTCATGCATATGGCGGTGCTGCACAATTTTTTGCTATGTGGATAGTCTCATCATCACTTGATTAGTTAGGAGAGCTTTATGAATACAGATCATGCGATAGTAGAAGAAAAAGGTCATATTATGGTGATTACGCTTAATCGACCTGAAAAACGAAATGCATTGAGCCCTGGCATGCTTGTAACTATTTATGAAGCTTGGCGAAAACTTGATGAAGATCCTAACTTACGTTGCGCTGTTTTAACCGGAGCTGGAGGAACCTTTTGTTCTGGCGCTGATTTAAGTGCTATGAAAGATGGGAATGAAGATTCTGACATGATGGAGAAACTTAAGGAGATTCCTGATTTGCATTGGCAATCGTTGCTTAGACATAACAGACCAACCAAACCAATCATTGCAGCTGTGGAGGGTTTTGCTCTAGCTGGCGGGACAGAAATTTTACAAGGAACTGATATCAGAGTTGCAGGCAAAAGTGCAGTTTTTGGTCTATCAGAACCTCTTAGAGGTCTATTCCCATTAGGTGGTTCTACGGTGCGACTGAGACGTCAAATTCCATATACTCTTGCGGCTGAGGCCTTGTTAACAGGCAGACGAATTTCTTCCGATGAAGCCTTAAGATTTGGCTTGATTGGTCATGTAGTAGAAGACGGAGATGCATTAGACAAAGCTATGGAGATCGCTGAAACTGTAAGTGAAAATGCGCCTTTGTCTATTCAAGCTATTGTAAAATCCTTGCGCGAGATTGATGAAAGCTTTACAGAGGCTGAGGCTTTAGAAAAAGAACTTGAAATAGGCCAACCAATTTTTTCTACAGAAGACATGATGGAAGGATTAACCGCATTTGCTGAAAAAAGAAAACCAAACTTTAAAGGAAAGTGAGCAAACTCTTAGCAGAAACCAATGAGGGTGTTCGCACTCTTATTTTCAATCGTCCCGAGACTAAAAATGCATTTGATGCAGAATTATGGGGTCTTTTTAGAGACGCATTAAATTCTGCCAGTGATGATCCAGATATTTCCTCAGTAATAGTTACAGGATCTTCAAACACTTTTTCATCTGGGGTTGATTTAAGCAGCATGATGGGAGATGGCGGCGCAGAATACGAGGAGCCTTTTGAAACATGTATTGACGCATTGATTAATTTTAAAAAGCCGTTAATTGGAGCTGTGGAGGGCGCAGCTGTAGGAGGTGGCGCAACAATTCTTTTGCATTTTGATGCTGTTTTCATTGCTCCCAATGCAAAGATCAAATATCCATTTTCTGATTTAGGATTGGCTCCTGAAGTAGGCAGCTCTTTTTTGCTTTTTCAATCTTTAGGGTATCAACAAGCTGCACAACTGCTATTTGAATCTCAGCCAGTAGATGGCAATAGATATCATGAGCTAGGTTTGGCTAAGTATGTTGGCGAGGATTGTTTGGCTGAGGCAAATAAATATGCTCATATGCTCAAAGAACAATCACTAAGTTCAATCATTGAAACCAAAGCTATATTAAAATCCTTTATGCAAGAAGATCTTGCTAAATCTCGATCCATGGAAACTGCAGCTATGAAAAAGCTATTTGGTTCAGAGGATAATATCAAAGCGGTAGAAAAATTTTTTGCAAAAAAATAAATAATTATGTCTTTTGAAAGAATCCAACTCTTTTTAGAAACCAACCCTGAGTATGGTTGGGTGCTTGTTTTTTTATTTGGTTTTATGGAATCAATGATTATTACAGGAAGCTTTATGCCAAGCGCTGTTCTTTTTTCTTTATGCATCTACCTATACAACATTGAATTGCTAACTCTTCCGTGGATCTGTGGCATTGCTTTGCTTGGTTCACATGTGGGTGATGTATGTGGTTTTTTAGTTGGAAAATCTATTGGACCAAGCCTTTTAAACACAAAGTTTATGCAAAAGCGCCAAAAACCAATCAATAAAACACAACAATTTTTAGAGCGTTTTGGTCCTTACACAGTTTTGGTTGGAAGATTTATTCCAGCAATACGACCCTTAGTTCCTTTTTTATTGGGAGTTACTGATTTGAGGTTAAAAAGGTTCTATGTTGCTGATCTAATAGCTTGTTCATTATGGGCTCTTGCTTTAGCCTTGCTTGTGGTATCGGTAGGCTCTATATTTAAATAATCATGATTACATTAATAATATTATTCTTATCTATTATTGCGCTTTTATTTTTAGTGCAACAATTATTAAAAAATTCCCCTGAAGGAAAATTTCTTAAATCCTTAAGAGACTTATTGCTGATTGTTTTGGCATTGGGAATTTCTACTGGTGTATTTTATGTAGGGTTCAGACTGATTCGATTTCTTATTTAGATTTATGGAAACGCTTTTTACTAAAATCATTAACAAAGAAATTCCTGCAGATATTATTTTTGAGGATGAGCTATCTCTTGTCTTTAAAGATATTAATCCGCAGGCTCCAACACATTTATTAATTATTCCTAAAAAACCAATACCTAAACTTTCGGATGCAACAGAAGAGGATAAAGAGCTCCTTGGTCATTTAATGTGGGTTGCAGGAGAGGTTGCTCGAGATCTTGGGTTGGATGAAACCTTTAGACTTGTTACAAATAATGGAGCTAAAGCTGGTCAAAGCGTTTTCCATCTTCATTTGCATCTTTTAAGTGGCAGACCGCTGCAGTGGCCTCCTGGGTAAACAATGAGCATAGAAAAAAGGCTAGATAGGTTGGAGTCTTTGGATGAGATTAGGCAGCTTGCTGCTAAGTACTCTGTAACTTTAGACATGCGTGATTTAGATATGCATGTGAATCTATTTGTTCCTGATGTAAGGGTGGGAAAAGAGGCAACTGGCAGGCAAGCTTTAAAGCAATGGGCTGATGCAACATTTAGAGATCAATTCACTGGCACCTCACATCATATTGGAAACCACATCATAGATTTTGATTCCCCTGATTCTGCTATTGGGCTGGTCTATTCAAAGAACGAACATGAGACTGAAACAGAATGGGTGATTATGCAAATGTTATATTGGGATACCTATAACAGAATTGATGGAAGATGGCTCTTTAAAAAAAGACTGCCGATGTATTGGTATGCAACCGATTTAAATAAACCGCCTCTTGGCGATCAAAAAATGCGTTGGCCAGGCCAGGAAAATTATGAAGGATATTTTCATGACTTATTTCCTTCCTGGAAAGAGTTTTGGAGCAGCGAGTATATTCGAGACAATGATGTAGCAAAACCCGTCGAGG
Source organism: Pseudomonadota bacterium (assembly GCA_028344535.1). GTDB lineage: Bacteria > Pseudomonadota > Gammaproteobacteria > Magnimaribacterales > D2472 > D2472. The sequence goes on from JAOMBK010000003.1 coordinate 51,250, forward strand.
CTAATTCATTTTTGAAGGCTCTGCGTCGTGACTCAAAGCCTGGAAAGTTAAGGGTTAAATAACTAAATAAGCTACAATGCCAAGTACAAAAACTAACCCACCTATGCCTAAAACAAATAGTCCTAAGCTTTTTATCGTTTGTGCATCATCATTCATTCATTCAGTATAACCACCAAATATTTCTATAATCAACAATGAATTCAGAAACTAGATTAACTTTTCCATTGGATGTTGTTCCAAAGTCTGGAACCATGCATGCAATCAATGAGCATGTTCGTTGGATAAGAATGCCTCTACCCATGTCTCTGAATCATATAAACCTATGGGGTTTAGGGGCGCAAGATAACTTAACTTTGGTGGATACAGGCATGCATCTTGATGATACTAAAAATGCTTGGATTGATTTAATTGATAAAGAAAACCTTTCAATAAAAGATGTGGTTGTTACACACATGCATCCTGATCATATTGGGATGGCTGGTTGGTTTGTTAAAAAATACAACACTTCATTTAGCATGAGTAGAACCGATTATCTTCAATGTCGAATGCTATCTGCCGACACTGGTGATAATGTTCCACATGAGGCCATAGATTTTTATACCCAAGCTGGAATGACAGAAAGGCAAATTAAATCCTTTACGGAGAGATTCGGTTTCTTTGGTTCAATCATTCATCCATTGCCTCAATCATATAATCGATTAAAAGAGGACGACGTCATTCACATAAACGGTATCGATTGGGTGGCCATAGAGGGCCGTGGACATACCATGGAGCATCTTTGTTTTTTTTCTAAAGAGTTAAATATGTTTATAAGCGGTGATCAATTACTTCCTACTATTAGCTCTCACGTTGGAACATTTCCCACAGAGCCTGCTGCTAATCCAGTGGAAGATTGGATTTCTTCTTGTCACAAGCTTATTGAAAAATTACCAGAGGATGTCTTGGTTTTACCCGCGCATGGTAGACCATTTATTGGAGCTCATAAAAGACTGAATGCACTTATCAATCATCACGAACAATCACTAGAAAAACTCCATGCTGTTCTTAGTACACCAAAGAGAGCTGTCGATGTTTTTGATGTTCTTTTTAAAAGAGAGATCGATGACTCTAATTTAATTATGGCGACAGGAGAATCTTTGGGACATTTAAATTGCTTGCTCTACAGAGGATTGATTACAAAATCTTTTAATAATAATCAATGTTGGTATGAGCAAAGCTAAACTCTCTGCAGAAGCCAAAGCATGGATTCTTTATGATGGAGGAAACTCTGCATTTGCGACTACTGTTATTGCTGCATTTTTCCCAATATTTTTTAATGACTTTTGGGCTTCTGGGCTAGAGGCTGAGGTCAAAACTGCATATCTTGGCTGGGGTTTAACAATCTCTAACTTGGTTCTTCTATTTACATCACCTTTTATTGGTGCAGTTACAGATGTTTCCAGAACAACAAAAATTTTATTTACTGGGTTTGGTGCAATTTCTATTATTTCGGTTGCTGTTTTATATTTTATCCCAGCAGGTTCTTGGCTTCAGGCTTTAATTTTTTTTGGTATTGCTAATTATTGTTTTGCAGCAGGCAATACTTTATACGATAAGATGCTGGTCCAAGTTTCGGATGAAAGCAATATTGCAAGAATATCCAGTTATGGGTTTGCATTTGGCTATCTAGGTGGAGGTTTACTGTTTCTTGTGAATGCAGCCATGACAATTAAGCCGGAATTTTTTGGGTTATCAAGCGTTGCTGATGCTGTTAGATGGTCTTTTTTAAGTGTTTCTGTCTGGTGGACTTTATTTCTGATCCCTATTCTTTTAAAAATTCAAGACAGAGGTGTAAATTTACCTGGATCTCATTTTAAGCTTGCTTATACAAAAGTATTTAATACCTTGCGAACAGTCTCTGCCAAGAAAAATGTTTTTATTTTTTTATTGGCTTTCTTTTTATATATAGATGGCGTCCATACAATTATGGCCATGGCGGCTGATTTTGCTCTTAATTTAGGTTTGCCAAGTAGCGATGTAATTGTTGCACTTATTTTGGTGCAATTTGTTGCATTTCCTACAACATTATTATGGTCAAAGTTTGCATATAAGTTTGGTGATAAAAATACTTTGCTTTTTACAATCTCTTTGTACCTTGTCGTGATTGCATATTCAGCATTTCTTTCAAATGCTATCGAGTTTTATATTCTTGCTTCAATGGTTGGAGCGATTCAAGGTGGCATTCAATCAATTTCTAGGAGCTATTATGCAACTCTAATTCCTCCAGATGAATCCGGTGAGTACTTTGGTTTTTATAATATGTTTGGACGTGCTGGAGCATTTATGGGCCCAGCCTTAGTCGCAATTTTTGTTACTTTTTTTCAAGATACAAGATATGGCTTGATACCTATTGCTGCACTGTTTATTATGGGCGCCATAATTCTCTTAAAGGTTAAAAGCACCCATGAATCTCTTCAGTCGTAACTCAATTATTCTATATAGTTTGCTGGGGCTGATTAGTTTATTTTTAGCTGGCTTTATTAGAAATTTTTTACAATTCAATACTTGGTTAGAGGTGCTGATCACATCTTGTATCATTATTCCCATGTATATGTTTGCTAGAAAAATTTTTTCAAAGTTCCTTCAAAATTAATGCAAGATTTATCTCAGGCATTACTTCAGTTCTCACCTAAATTAAGAGATCAAAAAGAAGGTGAAACCACTCCGGAATATTTAAATTATATTAATAAAAAGATTAATCTCACTCACGAAGAGATTTTAAAATTCAGTCCCTTTTATAGAATTTCAGAAATTTTAAAAAATACAGAGCCTCTATCATTGCAAGATATTAAGGAGATCTTCAATGAAGTTAAAAAACATAGTTCTGCATAATTTCAGAAACTTAATTTCTATACCTGATTAATTTTTTAAGTGTATGATTCTTTTATGAGTTGGTACAGAATCAAAACTTCTTTTATTGGCATCAAAAGATTGATCACTCTATCCAAGGAAGACAAGCAAGCATGCATAGATGCTTATAGATTTTTTCAAAGCATGCAAGATGGAGTAAAAACTAAAACAGAGGATGAAACGAAAGCAGTCGCAGCTTACTACAAAGTATTAAATAATATGCTCTCAGTTTTTGATTTAGAGAAACTGTACATTCCACCCCAACTAGACGACTCGCAAGGTCTTTATGGAAATCAATTGCTTTGTGAGCAGGCTCTGTTGAAAGAATTGAATTTGAGCAATCCTGCATCATCTCACTTGCTGGATATGGGTTGTGGAAGAGGTAGAATTTCGCACTATTTTGCCTCGTTAACTGGAGGAGAAGTTTCAGGATATAACATAGATCCAAATCAGATAGAAAATGCAGAGGATTGGGCAAATGAAACTAGTATGACTGATCGACTGCATTTTAAAGTTGGTGATCATCACAAGCCTTTGGATTATGATGCGGAAAGCTTTGATGGCCTTTTTTCTTTTCAAGCCGTTTGGCCCTTTTTTAAAAAAGAGGAGTTAGATAAATGCGCGCAAGAAATGTTTAGGGTGCTGAAACCAGGCTCAAGATATGCCTGCTCAGAATATTTACTTTCTCCTTATTTTGACTGGCACAACGAGGAACATGCCAGTTTGCATAAAAAATATCTTCCCACGCTTGCCGCCACTCAGTCTATGTATCCCGCAGATGTTTGCATGGCTTTAGAAAGAGCAGGCTTTAAAATTATCTTATCCGCTCCTTCTAAAAGTCCCGCATGGCCAATATGCGAACAAAAAAGAAATTTAATCTGGAGGGTAAGAAAGGTTATTAGATTTTTCCAACGCCTGAGAATCATTCCCGCATGGGTGGAGGAATCATTAGATTTACTGCAAACCGGCGGCCAGTCATGGACTGATGCTGAGAAAGCAAAGATTGCTGATTTGAATTGGAGAATTGTTGCTGAGAAGCCAGCAGCTACTTTCTAGTTAAGACCTCTTTTAAAAGCTTTGGTCTGTCAGTAATAATCCCATCAACACCAAGGTCGATCAATTTCTGCATTGTATTTTCATCATTAATGGTCCAAACATGGATCTTTAATCCCAAGCTTTGAACAAATTTAATGAATCTTTTGGTCACAAGTTTGATGCCATAGTGATATATGGGAATTTGTAAACAATCACCTTGAACTCTTTTTTTATAAAGGCCAAAGCTGGCCAATAAGAGTTTTAGTATTTCATTTGGTCCCATTGAAAGGCATGTTTTGGGATAATTTTCTTTCACTAATTTTAGTCTTTTGCTGCTGAAGCTTGCAATGCAGATTCTGTTAAATGCATCTAACTCGTTTATTATTTCCATGGCTGGTAATGCTACTTCATCTGTCTTTACATCAATTTGAAAAAAGGTATCAGGAAATTTTTTTAATACCTCTTTCAAGGTTGGAATCTGATATGCCTCAAATAACCTCAATTGATTGATCTCTTCGCTGTGAAGATTGTTAAAGATTAGATCCTTTCCCAGCAGCCTATTTAAATCATCGTCATGAAAAATAAAGGGTATTCCATCAGCAGATAGCTGAACATCTGTTTCAATATATGCAGAGCCAACTTCTATCGCATACTTAAATGATTCTATTGTATTTTCTGGGGCCTCAAGACTTCCTCCTCTGTGAGCAGAAATAGAGATGCCCGGTTGCTTTAGATATGGGTGAAGAGACATTTCATTATTGTACTTAGATTGGTGTAAAATCACTAAGGTCTATTCAAAAGATTGTAGGCCAACATTTTAATAAATATGATAGAGCAAGATATCTTAATGCAAGAGGGGATGAATCTCCTATATAGCGGAATGGTTGTTGTTTTTAGTTTTCTGCTTTTGCTAATTATTTCAGTAAATTTGTTAAGAATCGTCTTTTCATCTAAACCTCAGAAAAATATCTCAAGCACCCCAGCAAGTATAAAAAATGATGTTCATCATAAGATTATTAAAGAAGTTCTTGGAGGTATTAGATCATGAATGAATCTAAGAAAATTGGAGTAACAGAGGTTGTTTTAAGGGATGCTCATCAATCTCTCCTGGCAACTAGATTTAGATATCACGACATGGAGGCAGCTTTAAAAGACCTAGATGATGTTGGTTTTTGGTCAGTTGAGTCGTGGGGCGGAGCAATCTTTGATTCATGCATTAGATATCTTGGTGAAGATCCATGGGAAAGGATTAGAAAAATTAAATCTATGATGCCTAACACTCCTCAACAAATGCTTTTAAGAGGACAAAATTTATTGGGCTACAAACATTATGCAGATGATGTTGTAAACAAATTCGTGGAATGCTCCAAGCAAAACGGAGTGGATGTTTTTAGAGTATTTGATGCATTGAATGATCCAAGAAATATGCATCAAGCTCTTCAAGCAGTAATTGCAGTTGAAGGTCATGCTCAAGGAACAATTTCATATACCACCAGCCCAGTTCACACGATAGATCTTTGGGTTGACCTGGCAAAAAATATTCAAGACATGGGTGCGCATTCTTTAGCTATTAAGGATATGGCCGGATTACTTAAACCCTATGTGGCATTTGAATTAGTCTCTAGGCTCAAAGATGAGCTTGAAATTCCAATTCATATGCACTGTCATGCAACCACAGGCATGTCAGTTGCAACAGGTGTTAAGGCGATTGAAGCAGGTTTGGATAACATTGACACGTCGATTTCTTCAATGAGCATGACATATGGCCACACACCCACCGAAACATTAATTAGCATTCTTGATGGAACCAATAGAGAGACCGGTCTGGATATAGAAAAACTAACTCCAATCGCTGAACATTTCCAAAAAGTTAGAAGAAAATATAGAAACTTTGAAGGGTCCCTTAGAGGGGTTGATGCTCGTATTTTAGCCTCGCAAGTTCCTGGTGGAATGTTAACAAATCTTGAGAATCAACTTAAAGCACAAGACTCAATTGATAGGTTTGATGAGGTGATTAATGAGATTCCTAAAGTTAGAGAAGACTTAGGGTACATTCCATTGGTAACTCCAACATCGCAGATTGTTGGAACTCAATCAGTGATTAACATCCTATCTGGCTCAAGGTATTCTACTGTGACCAATGAAGTTAAGTCTTTATTGAAAGGTGAATATGGGGCAACTCCAGCACCGGTGAATAAAGATTTGCAACAAGAGGGCATTGGGGATAGTGCAGTTATAACCTGTAGACCAGCTGATGTTTTGACTGATAATTTTCAATCTGTAGAAGATGAGTTTAAAAGCGTCATTGCTGAAAAAAATATTGCAGCTGATGCGTCTATAGAAAATATTCTCATATATGCAATGTTTCCAGAAATAGGACTGAACTTTATAGAAAATTCTGATAATCCTGATTATTTTGAATCTGAGCCATTAGATATAACTCAGTTAACTGATTCCTCCTACTTGGTGACTGTTGAAGATCAGGAATATTCTGTAACTTTAAAAGCAGATAATTCTGTCACGATTAATGATGGGTCTCAGATCAATCAAGTCGTTTCCAATCCATCGATTGAAGCTGGAGCAGGCGAAGTTATAGCAGCGCCATTGGGCGGGAATATATTTAGAGTAATTATTGCTGAGGGAGAATCAGTTGATGCAGATTCGACCATTTTAATTTTAGAAGCCATGAAAATGGAAACAGAAATTAAAGCTCCTTCTGCCGGAGTTGTAGGAAAAATATTTGTTAAACCGGGGGATATGGTAAAACCAGGAACTCCTTTGTTTGAAATTGTCAGCTAATGAATCTTGAAGCCATATTTTCAAATTTAGGTATTTTTAGCTTAACATCAGGTCAATCAATCATGTTGGTAGTAGGCTTGGTTATACTTTACTTGGCAATCAGCAAAAAATTTGAACCTTTGTTGTTATTGCCGATTGGTTTTGGAGCAATTCTTACAAATATTCCTGAAATTGGTCTAGCTCTCAGCCCAATAGAAAAACTGATTTATTTTTCAAACCCTGATGAATTAGCTGGAGCCCTGTCTTTGATTGTAATTGGTGAGGCTGAGTCTTTATCTGCATTCTTAAAAACAGCCTCCCATTCTCAGTTATGGTTGCTCAATGAATATGCTGCTGAGTTAGGATATAAAGCTGGCATTTTAAATACTTTTTATTCTGTAGCAATTGGTTCAGGAGTTGCGCCTTTGGTAATATTTATGGGCGTAGGCGCCATGACAGATTTTGGACCAATGTTAGCCAATCCCAAAACATTAATTTTGGGAGCTGCTGCTCAATTTGGTATTTTTGCAACAGTTGTTGGGGCTTTGATTTTAAATAAGTTTGGAGTAGTTTCATTTACACTCAAACAAGCAGCGGCAACTGGTATTATTGGTGGAGCCGATGGACCAACTGCAATCTATGTCTCTTCTATTTTAGCGCCAGAACTTCTTGGTGCGATTGCTGTAGCTGCATATTCCTACATGGCCCTAGTACCTCTAATTCAGCCTCCAATTATGAGACTGCTTACCTCTCGAAAAGAAAGGGTTATTCGCATGGTTCAATTAAGAGGGGTTTCTCAAAAAGAAAAAATAATTTTTCCAATAATTTTGGTTTTTCTCGTAGGCATGATGCTTCCTAGTGCAGCTCCTTTAATTGGAATGTTTTGTTTTGGAAACCTTATGAGAGAATCTCTTGTGGTGGAGAGGTTGAGTGAGGTTGTGCAAAATTCACTTATTAATATGGTTACCATTTTCTTAGGTTTGGCTGTTGGATCAAAGCTTGCAGCAGACCAATTCCTCACTCCTGAAACCCTTGGAATCCTTTCTCTAGGCATCATAGCTTTCTCAATAGGAACAGCTTCAGGTATTTTGATGGCCAAGCTAATGAATATTTTAAGCGCAAATAAAATAAATCCTCTGATAGGTGCTGCTGGTGTTTCTGCAGTTCCTATGGCTGCTAGAGTTGTTAATAAAGTGGGCCTAGAAAATGATTCTCAAAATTTTCTATTAATGCACGCCATGGGTCCTAATGTTGCAGGAGTAATTGGTTCCGCAGTGGCTGCTGGAGTCATGATTCAACTTCTAGCTTAATGCTATGGATCCTTTCAAAGATATTCGACCTTACACTGATGCAGAAGTAGCTGAAGTCCTTAGATCACTGACGTCCAATCCCTCAGTTTTAAAAGCCTTAATTGGATTACAATTTCCTGGAGTTATTTCAAACATTCCTTTTGTTAAGTTTTTTATAAAACAAAAGCTAATTTCTAAAGCTAGAACCATCAATACCATCGATGATTATCAACAAGTTTTTAAGGGCTTGATGGAAAAAGTAGTCCAAGAATCCATATCAACTTTTTCTGTTAATGGACTGAATAAATTAAATCAACAGGATAGCTATTTATATATTTCTAATCATAGAGATATATCTCTGGATGCAGCTTTGCTTGCTCTAAATCTTTATCAATCTGGCTTCAAAACATTCAATATTGCGGTTGGTAATAATCTTATGGAAGAGACATGGGCCTCAGATTTATTTAGATTGAACAAAAGCTTTATCATTCAAAGATCCGGTGGAACCAAAAAAGAAATTTACTCTGGTTTGTCACTAGCTTCACAATTTATTTATCAAAGTATTTTTCAAGATAATGATTCTATATGGATTGCGCAAAAGCAGGGAAGGGCAAAGGACGGTATAGATGCAACAGATCCAGCATTGTTAAAGATGATTCATTTAACAAAGAGAAAATCTCAATCTGTAGCCAATTATTTTAATTCTTTAAAAGTTGTTCCGGTATCCATTTCTTATGAATATGATCCTAATGATCAATTAAAAGCGAAAGAGCTGTATTCCTCCCAATCAAATAGTGCTTATATAAAAGAGAAGGATGAGGATCTTAGAAGTATTGCTAATGGAATAACTGGATTTAAGGGCAACGTAAACATCAATCTTTCAGAGCCTATGACATTTGACGAGAATGATGACTATCAAACCATTGCAGAGAAAATAACGCACTCAATAGTTGCAATGTATGAGCTTCATCCAACGAACTATGCTGCTTGTAATCTCATGGAAATGAATTTTCAGGATCAAGGCCAATACACTCAAAAGGAAATTAAGCAGGCTCAAGCAAAGCTAGAAGACAGGCTGAAAAGCTTAGAGAAAGGCGCACGTTCAAAATTACTTGAACAATACGCCAATCCTGTTATTAGAAAACTTAAATTAAGTTAGCTTGAGTAATATCCGCTTTCATTATGTTCGGTTAAGTCTAAACCTTCATGCTCACTTTCATCGCTTACTCTTAAATCTGCAAGCATCGAGGTGATTTTCAAAGCAACCCAAGAAAATACTAAAGTCCAGAGGCATATAACCACAACACCTTGAAATTGAATCATAAATTGATCAAAGACAGATGGATCGAATCCTGCTGCTCCTGCCCCAAGAAAGCCATCTGGCTTACCTATAAAGGCTAGCATTAAAATACCTAAAATACCTCCAACGCCGTGCACAGGGAAGACATCAAGTGAGTCATCAATTTTGAAAAAACCTTTAATCATCTGCGTTGCATAGAAGCAGATAAGTCCAGCTAAAAGACCAATCAGCAATGCCCCTTGAGGACCAACTGTTCCAGATGCAGGTGTAATAGTCGCTAAACCTGCAACCATTCCTGTTGCTATACCGACAACTGTTGGTTTGCCTGTTTTAACCCATTCAACTGTCATCCATGTTAAGGCTCCAACTGCAGCACTAATATGAGTCACCAGAATAGCCATAGCAGCACTTGAATCAGCAGCAACAGCACTTCCACCGTTAAAGCCAAACCAACCCACCCACAGCATTGCAGCTCCCATGACAACCATGGGTCTGTTATGTGGCACTAATGATCCTCCTGGAAAACCTTTTCTAGGCCCAAGCATCATGGCAGCAACCAAAGCACCAACTCCGCAAGTAGCATGAACCACTAATCCGCCAGCAAAATCAATCACCCCGATACTACCGAGATAGCCACCACCCCAAACCATATGGCATGCAGGTAAATAAACTAAAGTTACCCATAGAACAGTAAAAATGCACATAGCGCTAAATTTCATTCTCTCAGCAAATGCACCTACTACTAAAGCTGGTGTGATGATTGCAAATGTCATTTGGAATACAACAAATAAGCTTTCAGGTAAGGTTCCCGATGCCGAATCTCTCGTTAAACTCGACAAGAAAAGAGCGTCAGTTCCCCCAATAATAGAGCCATTACCTGTGAAGGCTAAGCTATACCCATAAACAACCCAAACCACAGACACGATGCAGCAAATTGCAAAACATTGCATTAGCACAGATAAAACATTTTGCGATCTAACAAGTCCTCCATAGAAAAGTGCCAATCCAGGAAGGGTCATAAATAAGACCAAAGCAGTGGCAGTCAGGATCCATGCTGTATCTCCAGAATTGATTTCAGACGAGAGAACAGCCGGAGACAAAAGAGTGGCAAGTGTAATAAGACAGTAATTAAATAATTTCATTTTTTCTCCTTGTTAAATGGCATCACTGCCTGTTTCACCAGTTCTAATTCTTATAACTTCTTCGACATTGGTAATGAAGATTTTGCCATCACCAATTTTCTCTGTATTTGCAGATTTAGAAATGACATCAATTATCTCTGAGACCTTATCTGTGTCAGCGATGATTTCTAATTTAATTTTAGGGAGGGTATCTATCGTGTACTCTGCACCGCGATATAATTCAGTATGACCTTTTTGTCTTCCGAAGCCTTTTACTTCGGTAATGGTTAGGCCTTCTACACCATAATCAAGAAGAGCTTGACGAACTTCCTCTAGCTTAAATGGCTTTATAATTGCTGATATTAGCTTCATTCTTTTACCCCTTATAAAAATAATGTATATAAATACATGCAATTATCATGCCAATTTATAATGAGTTATTTGATACTTTTAGGGAGGGTTTTAAAAGAATCTTATTTTATTTGCACTCTTTTGATGCAACTAATAGCCGCCAACGAATATTGACGGCTATTATAATGAGTTTCTTATTTAAACTCTGGGTAAGCTTCAACTCCTATTTCTGACGCGTCAAGCCCAAGCGCTTGCTCTTCATCAGTTGCTCTTATAGGTGTAATCATATTGATTAAGTAAACAACTCCATAGCTAGCCATGAAACCAAAACCAGCAATTGAAATAACACCAACTAGTTGAATCAAGTAAGATGCATCTGGATTAGTAAATGGAACAACCATTACACCAAAGATGCCTACAATACCGTGAGCAGAGATTGCTCCAACCGGATCATCAACTTTGAGTTTAGAATCAAAGAACAGGATAGATGCATAAACTAATAGACCGCCTAGAAATCCAATGATTACAGACTCTCCACCGCTTGGAGCACTTGGTCCAGCTGTTATTGCAACTAAACCTGCAATAGCACCATTAATAACCATAGTCACATCGCTTTTTCCAGTCATTACTAGACTTAGTACCAACGCTCCTATGACTCCACCAGCTGCTGCCATATTAGTATTCAAGAAGACCTGGCTAACAGCTATTGCACTTGCTTCATCACTGATAACAAGTTCTGAGCCACCATTAAAACCAAACCAACCCAACCAAAGAATAAGAACGCCTAATGCTGCTAATGGAATATTAGATCCAGGCATAGGGTTGATGGAACCATCAGCGCCATATTTACCATTTCTTGCACCAAGCAAAGTTACAACTCCAAGAGCTGCAGCCGCACCAAGCAGGTGAACGGTTCCTGAGCCGGCATAATCAGAGTAGCCAAGAACGCTTAAGAAGCCGCCGCCCCAATTCCAGTATCCTTGAATTGGATAGATAAAGGCTGTCAATATTACTGTAAAGATAAAGAAGGGTATTAACTTCATTCTTCCAGCAACAGCACCTGAAACAATTGACATAGCAGTGGCAACAAACACAACCTGAAAAAAGAAGTCAGCTTGTTGAGAGTAATCCATTCCATATGCCATGCCTATTTCTTCAAGAGGCATATCAGCGCTTAGACCCCAAGATGTTGCAATGGCTGGTAAAATTCCATATGAAACAGCTTCACCCGCTTCATCAAGTCCGCCAGCGATAGCAAATATGGCATCTGCTGGATACATCAAAGCAAAACCACAAACAAGGTACATAACGCATGCTATTGAGAATAAACCAAGATTTTTAGTAACGATTTCAGAAACATCTTTCTTTTGAACTAAACCTGCTTCAAGCATGGTAAATCCAGCGGCCATCCACATGACCAATGCTCCTGACATAATTGCGTAGAAAGTATCTAATGCAAATTTTATTTCTTCCATATTAATCTCCTTAATTAAACGGCTTCGTTGCCTGTTTCACCAGTTCTAATTCTGATGACATCTTCAACGTTGGTTACAAATATTTTTCCATCACCGATTTTTCCGGTACCAGCGGTGGATGTAATGGTGTCAGTGACTGTGCTGAGCTTTTCGTCTTCTACTAGAATTTCAAGCTTAATTTTTGGCAGGGTATCCACCGTATATTCAGCACCACGATATAGTTCAGTATGACCTTTTTGTCGTCCATACCCCTTAACTTCAGATAGAGTTAAGCCTTCTATGCCAGCTTCGACAAGAGCTTCTCGCACTTCTTGTAGTTTGAATGGCTTTATAATAGCTACGACTAATTTCATGTTTTATAGGCTTGCTGAAATTGAAAAGAAGATACCGTCTTCATCAGCGCCGTATCCTCCATCACTAAAGTCATATGCGGTAATACCGCAGTCAAATGATCCACAAGTAAAACCATAACTTACCGTTGTGTTATCACCGTAATCATCATATTCCCCGTAGGCAACGGAGACAGGACCAAAGGCATATGAAAATTCTGTGTAATCAGGCGCACCATCTTGTCCAGAAGCTAGCGTTACTCCAAAGTCTCCAAAGCTCAGCCCTAGATAGATTTCTTCAAAATCAAGACCGGTTTGGTTTTCAGGGTAATCAAAAGCGATATATCCTATGTCAACACCAACCTCACCAAGCGAAAATCCGTAGCCAGCGTAATAATCTAATTCACTTCCGGCACCATCATTAAAATTGACGTTTGATCCCCAAATGCCAGCATAGAAACCAGACTCAGATTCAAAATCAAAACCGCCTTGTATTGCAGGACCATCGCTTTGTGTCATTCCTCTCCAGACATAATCTGAAGCAAAAGCAACATTTGCGCTTACTGACGCAAAAGAGGGCATGGCAAGCATACCAACCAGTAAAAACAATCTTTTCATAATTTCTCCTATATTTTTTATGAAGTTACATAATTAGTAATGCAATTATTGTGCCAATAATTTTTTACACTTTTAATATGATCATTTTTTAAATAGCTAGGTATAATTCTTTTTCAACATGGAGATAATCAATGGAACTAAAAGATAAAGTTATAGCAATTACGGGTGGTGCATCAGGCTTAGGTGAAGCATCAACCAGACACTTTGTATCTAAAGGTGCAAAAGTCATGATTCTTGATATTAACGATGATAATGCAAAGGCGATTTGTGATGAGCTGGGTGATGACAAAGTTAAATATGTAAATACGAACATTATGGAAGAGGAGCCCGTAAAGGATGCCATGTCAAAAATTGAAGAGGCGTTTGGTAAATTGCATGTTGCAATTAATTGTGCTGGCACAGGCTATGGCGCAAGAATTATTGGTAAAGATGCACCTCATCCATTAGATCATTTTAAATTTATCATTGATTTAAATTTAGTTGGAACATTTAATGTCATGCGTTTAGCTGCTGAGCTTATGGATAAAAATGAAGCGGGTGAGGATGGTGAAAAGGGCGTAATTATAAATACTGCATCCATAGCAGGCTATGAAGGTCAAATTGGACAATCAGCCTATAGTGCCTCAAAAGCCGGTGTTATTGGCTTAACTCTAACTGCTGCTAGAGATTTGGCAAGACATGGGATTAGAGTTAACACTATTGCACCAGGAATCTTCGATACTCCTTTAATGAAAATGGCTCCTGATAAGGTAAGAGACCCATTGCTTGATTCAACTCAGTTTCCTCATAGGTTTGGTATTCCATCTGAATTTGGTAATTTGGCTGCCCATATAGTTGAAAATACATACTTGAATGGCGAAACAATTCGACTTGATTCAGCCATGAGAATGAAGCCAAGATAATGCAATACTCGGCATATTATGTTGAGGAAAAAGACGGTACTTTTTCTGCCTCAATTTCCAAACTTGAGCTTGAAAAGCCCGCGGATGGATCTGTACAGATAAAAGTATCTCATTCTTCTCTTAATTATAAAGATGCTCTATCAGCATCTGGGAATAAAGGGGTTACAAGAACGTATCCATTTGTCCCTGGGATTGATGCTGCAGGAACTATTACTGATGCAAATTCTTCACAATTTAATGAAGGAGACGAAGTTATAGTCACTGGTTATGACATGGGTATGAACACTCCAGGTGGTTTTGGGGAATACATTAACGTTCCAGCTGGTTGGGTTGTGAAAAAACCATCTGCTCTGACAAGTTTAGAGGCTATGTCTATAGGCACAGCTGGATTAACTGCTGCAGCTAGCGTTTTAAAAATCTATGAATCTTCACAAGAATCAGATCTGCCTGTTTTAGTATCAGGCGCCACCGGAGGCGTGGGTTCTATTGGAGTAATGCTGATGTCTAAACTGGGTAAAGAGGTTTCAGCATTAACAGGAAAATCCTCGTCGGCTGATTTTCTTAAATCTCTTGGTGCTACCAAAATAATTATGCGTGACGAATATTTAGAGGCTCCTGCTAAAGCTATGGAGAGACCATTATTTTCATCTGCTATAGATACAGTTGGAGGAAATGTATTGAGTAAAATGCTTCCTCAAATTTCACCCCATGGTGTTGTTGCGTGTTGTGGGAATGTTGCGGGCATAGAGGTTAATACAACAGTTTTTCCATTTATCTTAAGAGGCATAACGCTTGCTGGTATTGATTCAGCAGAATCATCCCTAGCATTCAAAACTAGTATTTGGAATAAATTTGCTGATGAATGGAATTTAGATCTTTCATCAATGATAAAAATTGTTACAAAAGAAAATTTACAGCAAGAGATTGATCTTATCCTGCAGGGCGGTCAACAGGGTAGAGTGGTCTTAACACATGGAGAATAATTATGTCAGATAAATATGATGAATATTTTGAATCACAAGAAGCTAACGACGACAGCAAATCTGATTCCAGAGTTGCTCTAGTGCTAATTATAGTTTTTGTGGTAGGGATGGTTTTCTGGGTATCTGGTCAATAATCACTCAGATAAGAACTTCTCTGCATCAAGTGCAGCCATACAGCCAAACCCAGCAGAGGTAATGGCCTGTCTATAAATTTGATCTGAGACATCGCCCGCCGCATAGACTCCCGGCACACTGGTAGCAGTAGCCATACCATCTGTTCCTGATTTGATAGTGATGTAATCATTTTTCATATCAAGCTGCCCTTTAAATATTTCAGTATTAGGGTGATGACCGATAGCTATAAACACGCCTGTTAAATCAAGTTTCTTGGTATCTTCACCTGACACTATTTGAATAGAGCGCACTCCTTTTTCATCTCCAAGGACTTCATGTAATTGAGAATTCCAATGCATCTCTATTTTTCCCTCAATTTCTGCTTCAGCAACTCTGTCTCGAAGAATTTTTTCTGCTCTCAGCTCATCCCTTCGATGAACAAGGTGAACTTTTGAGCAAATGCGGGAAAGATATAGAGCTTCTTCAGCAGCAGTATTTCCACCGCCAATTACAGCAACCTCTTGATCACGGTAGAAAAAACCATCGCATGTTGCGCACGCAGAAACTCCTCTGCCTAAAAATTCTTTCTCTGATGGCAAGCCTAGATATTTTGCACTCGCCCCAGTGGAGATGATCAGTGAATCACAGGACCAATTTTGACTACCTGTAAGTTTGAAAGGTTGCTCGGATAATTGGGTTGTATCTATGTGATCATTAACAATTTGAACATCAAACTGTTCTGCATGTTTTTTCATTCTCTCCATTAATTCTGGGCCTTGCAAACCATCAGAGTCACCAGGCCAATTTTCTACATCGGTAGTAGTGGTAAGTTGCCCACCTTGTTCTGCACCAGTAATTAGCAATGGCTTAAGACCTGCTCTTGCTGCATAAATGCCTGCGGCATAACCTGCTGGACCTGAACCTAAGATAATAAGTTTATGATGTTGATATTCCATGTGCGAATTATAAGATAGAGATTAAAGAAATTGTTATCTTTTCTAACTAAATAAGCTATATCTCAATATAATATTGATAACAGGAGTTAATCATCGCTAAAAAATCAGAGCAATCAAATCTCTCAGCAGGGACGTTGAAAAATGTTTTTGCATTTTTTTGCTTAGGCTCAGTTCTATATATTTTTATTTCACTTGTTTCTTATTCTCCACTTGATCCAAGCCTTTCGTCAGTTAGTTCGCTTTCTGGTTCCATTGAAAACCTTGGAGGGCCCTTTGGGGCATATCTTTCTGATGCTTTATTTTCCATAGCCGGGATTGGAGCGTATTTATTTTTATTAGTTATTTCTTTTGTAGCAGTGAAGCTATTATTTTTTTATCGACCATCTGATCGAACCCATAAAATTATTAAAGTTATTTCAGCAATGATTTTGCTGTCTTCATTTTCAGCATTAAGCGAGTTTTATTATTCAGGTGATTACTTTCCGCAGTCGTCATCAGGTGGATTGATAGGTGCATTAATATTCACCAATCTCTCAAATATTTTTGGGGTGGTTGGTTCCCTAATATTTATAGTTATTTTCTTTCTTGCTTCGATCTCTTTAACTTTTTCATTTTCTTGGTTAACTGTTATAGACGCTCTTGGACAAGGAGCAAAATATCTCATGCTAGAGCTTAGCGCCCAAACTAATAACTTCCTTAAGTCTTTATTTAATGCTTTGAAATCTATTGATTTCTCAAAATTTAAATCTAAAGATGAGCCTGTAATTGAGCGATCTGTTGCAGAGGCTAAGCCAAGAGAGCTAAACCTTCCTAAATCCTCTCCCTCATTAATTGAACCAGAAACTAAATCACAAGAGTCTTCCAAACCTTTATCAAAAGCAGAGACTACAAAAAATGAATCTGCTGCAACATCCACTGTTTATAAGCCAAAAGATAAAAATGTAAATTCAGAGATGCCTTCAACAGATCTTCTCGATAGAGTTCTAGACGATGGCTCATCTCTAACAAAAGAACAGCTCGATGAGGTAGCTGATAGGCTAGAAATTAAGTTACAAGAATTTGGAGTTGAGGCAAAGGTTGTTTCTGTTATTCCTGGCCCCGTAGTGACTAGATTTGAAATTCAACCTGCTCCAGGTACCAAGGCAAGTAAAATTACAAATATTGCTCAAGATATTGCGAGATCCCTTGCTGTAATGAGCGTTAGGGTGGTTGAGGTTATTCCTGGAAAATCAGTTGTTGGTATAGAAATACCTAATACAAATAGAAAAATGGTTCGCCTAACTGAAATATTATCCTCAGAGACATTCCATAACTCTACCTCACCCTTATCAATGGCACTAGGCCATGATATAGCTGGAAAACCAATAGTTGTTGATCTTGCAAAGATGCCTCATTTATTAGTTGCAGGCACAACTGGATCAGGAAAATCTGTTGGCCTCAATGCTATGTTGCTGAGTTTATTATTTAAATCAGATCCTGAAGCTGTCCGTTTGATAATGATTGATCCTAAAATACTTGAACTCTCTGTCTATGAAGGCATTCCTCATCTTCTTACCCCTGTTATTACTGATATGACTGATGCATCCAATGGGCTTAGATGGTGTGTAGCTGAAATGGACAGACGATATAAATTAATGTCAGAAATGGGTGTCAGGGGTTTGGCTGCTTTTAATCAAAAAGTTGCCGAAGCTAATGCAGCTGGCACGCCACTGCTTGATCCTTTTCAAGAAGACGAGGAAGTACCATTAGAAGAATTGCCATCCATTGTTGTGGTTGTTGATGAGTTTGCAGATATGATCATGATCGTAGGTAAAAAGGTCGAGCATTTAATTGCAAGGATTGCTCAAAAAGCAAGAGCTGCAGGAATACATCTAATTCTAGCCACTCAGCGACCATCGGTCGATGTAATTACTGGGCTTATTAAAGCAAATGTCCCATCAAGAATTGCTTTTCAAGTATCTTCTAAAATTGACTCACGAACCATTCTTGACCAAGGTGGGGCTGAACAGCTCCTTGGTGCAGGTGATATGTTATACATGCCAGCAGGGCAAGGTGTTCCTGAGCGTGTTCATGGTGCGTTTGTGGGTGATGACGAAGTCCACCGTGTTGTAGATAGTTGGAAGCAGAAATCTGAGCCAAATTATTTAGATGAGATTACATCAGAACTTCAGGAAACAGGACCAATTCCAGGTTGGTCTGATATAGATAGCTCTGACTCATCTGATGAGAATGATGAGCTTTATGATGAAGCAGTTGCGTTTGTAATAGAATCAAGAAGAGCTTCCATCTCAGCCGTGCAACGAAAACTGAGAATTGGCTACAATCGTGCAGCTAGAATCATCGAGGCAATGGAGATGGCAGGCTTGGTTTCTGAAATGAGCAGTAATGGCAGTCGAGAGGTGTTGGTTCCAAAACAGCAATGATGGTTAGATTCCTCTTAATACTCATTGCTTTTCATCTTTCATTAGCAAGTCACGCACTAACAATTTCGGCCGATGTTCTTAACAGTGAATTAAAAAAAAATTATTCATTCGTTGAGAGATCACTCAATCAATCTGATTTGAAGATTGAGACTTCTTCAGGAAAAATTCTTTTTGACCCTTTGGGAGTAACAGTAAAAGTGTTAGCACCATTTAAAGAAAATTATAGAATTGAGGGAGATAGAATTGAAATTCATGATGTGTTTTTAGATCAAAAACAGATCATTGACATTGATCAGCTAGATAATTTTTTTATTAATATTTTAATGAATGGAGTAGACAATAATTCACAAGCCTATTCAATTAGTCATATCAATGACGCGACAATTGAAATTATTTCAACTAATACCTCTAATTTAATTAGATTTTCATTTATTGATAACAAATTAAATCTTATTCGCTACAAAGACTCCATCGGGGTTGAGCATGGAATTGAGTTGACCCCATTATGACAAAATTTTTTTTAATAGCATGCGGAGGAGCCTTGGGAGCACCTCTTAGATACATCATTAATGATCTAATGAAAAACTTGTATTTTTTTGCATTGCCAACTGGAATAATGCTTGTTAATTTTATTGGATGTTTTTGCATTGGCATTGCTATGGCTTACATTTCAGATCTTAAATCAAATATTTACTTTTTTTTAATTATTGGATTTCTTGGTTCTTTCACAACCATGTCAGCCTTCTCCCAGCAAACAATTGAATTGCTATACAATGGAAAAGAATTTAATGCTTTGATATATGTTGTTGCATCAATTGCATCATGTCTAATAGGAACTTTTTTAGCTTACTCTTTATTTAAAAACACTTAACAAATGATTGATACAAATTTAATAAAAGATGATCCTCAAGCGGTTGTAAAAAACTTAGAATCCAGAAATTATAAATTTGAGATTGACTCATATAATGACTTGGAAGCTAACCGAAAAAAATTTCAAACGGAAACTGAGGATCTACAAGCTAAACGTAATACGCTGTCAAAAGATTATGGATTGCTTAAAAAAGAGGGCAAAGATGACCCAGCTCTTAATACCAAGATTGAATCTATTAAGACTGAGTTGGATAGCTGTTCAAGCAAATTAACTGAAATTCAATCAAGCTTGAAAGAGTTCTTGCTTGATGTTCCAAATCTTCCAGCTGACTCTGTGCCAAATGGTTTCAATGAAGAAAATAATATCAAAATAAGAAAGTTCGGTGAGCCAAATCTATCGAAAGGCAAAGATCATTTGGAGATTACTTCAATGATTGATACCGAATCTGCAAATCTTTTGGCTGGCTCTCGTTTTGCAGTGCTGAAAGGAGAAATAGCTAAATTACAGCGCGGTTTGATTGCTTTTATGCTTGATAAGGCAGAGGAACATGGGTACCAAGAACATTATTTACCAATGATTGCTAACTCAGAATCGTTAACTTCAACTGGCCAGCTACCAAAATTTTCTGATGATCTGTTTCAACTTACCGATGATTATTACTTAATTCCAACTGCAGAAGTGCCATTAACCAATCTATATAGAAATCAGATTATTGATTTGGATGCATTTCCACTGAAGCTTTCAGCCCATACAAGCTGCTTCAGATCCGAGGCTGGAAGTTATGGTAAGGATACCAAGGGATTAATTCGCCAACATCAGTTTGAAAAAGTTGAGTTAGTTCAGATTTGTCACCCCGAGAAATCATTTGAGGCTTTAGAAAATCTTACCTCTCATGCTGAAATAATTCTTAAAGAGCTCAATTTGCCTTATCAGGTAGTTGAATTGTGCACAGGAGACTTAGGGTTTTCTGCAGCTAAAACATATGATTTAGAAGTTTGGATTCCAAGTCAAGAAACATATAGAGAGATATCCTCTTGTTCAAATTGTACTGATTTTCAAGCCAGAAGAGCGAAGATTAGATTTAAAGAAGAGGGCGTTACAAAATTAGCTCATACTCTTAATGGATCAGCGCTTGCAGCAGGGAGAGCTTTGATTGCAGTTATTGAAAATAACTTTGATCAAAAAGGCACAATTACCATTCCAGAAGTCCTTCAGGACTATACAAAATTTGCTTCAATTAAAGTTTAATAAAATTAATGTAAATGTTGCTTAATTGTTCCTTTTATTAAGGTGCAAACAGGTATAGAATTAATTTATCGTCTTAATTTTAATTTTTAGAGGGAAATTATGAAATCATTGCGTAACTTATTTATGGTTGCTGCCTTAATTGCTATTCCGGCATTTGGACAGGAGCTTACTTCCGATATTACAGGTACGGTAACAAATAGTGCAGGCACTCCAGTTAGTGGTGCTAGTGTTAGTGTTACTTATACGCCAACAGATACCACTGTGACTAGGACAACTAGCTCGAACGGTCGATACAATGCTGGTGGTTTAAAGCCTGGTGGTCCATATGAAGTCAGCGTTCAATCTAGCGCCTATAGTTCAGAAACTACAGCAGGAATTACTTTGATTGTTGGTGATACCAAAAGGTTGAATTTTGTATTAGAGGGAATTGATGAGCTTGTTGTTGTTGCAAGTGCAGGAACCACTTTAGATACAGGTTATGGTTTTGGCACGGCTTTAACAGCAGACGATATTGAGAAAAATGCTTCTGTAAATAGAGATTTAAAAGATTTTATTAGATTGAATCCAATGGTATCTCTAGATGATGCTGAGGATAACTATGAGGCAATTTCTATTGCTGGTGCTCACCCAAGAACCAATGATCTCAGAGTAGATGGAGTTTCATTTAACGATGACTTTGGTCTTAACGCTAACGGGTATCCTGCTCAAAGAAGTCCCATTTCACTTAATGCAATTGAACAACTCTCAGTTAAAGTAGCTCCTGCCTCTGTTGAGTATTCAGGTTTTAGAGGCGGTGTTATTGAGGTAATTACTAAGTCTGGAACCAATGAGTTCACTGGAGAATTCTTTTCATACGATCGTGGTGACTCCCTTATGGGAGATGAATCCAATGGTGATGAGTATGACTTTGATCTCGAAGATACTTCAGAAGGATTTGCCTTTGGCGGACCTTTAATTAAAGATAAAGCATTCTTTTATGTTACATATGAAGAGGCTTCAGTGAATAAGCCTATTACTCATGGTCCTATTGGATCAGGTCTTCCAAATGAGCAAGGGATCACCATTGCAGAGGTAGATCAAATAAGAAATATAACTAAAGATAAATATGGTTTTGATCCTCTTGGTTACACATCAAGCAATTTATCTGAGCAGGAGTATATGACAGCAAGGTTTGATATAAATCTTACTGATAATCATCGTTTAACAATCAATCACAAGGAAGTAGAAAGCTCTAAGCTTAATGGTGCTAACAGCTCCTATGGTACTTTCAATTTTTCTTCAGCTGAATATCAAAAAGGAGAAAACACTGAAACTGACGGGTTTCTTCTTGTCTCAAACTGGTCTGATGATTTAATCACTGAGATAAGCTACTCAACAAAAGAGCAAAAAACATCTCAAATGTCTCCAGTTGGTCAAGACCTACCTTCATTTGTTATTGAGAATTGTGGTGCAAAAGAAATTGTTTGTGAGTTAGGTCCAGATATTTTTAGAAGTGCTAACGCCCTTGAGACTGAAAATACATTCTTTAAAGCCAAACTTACTTACTATGACGATAATCATAAATGGACAGCTGGTTATGAAACCAAAGAGTGGGATATTTATAATGTATTTATCGTTGCGCAAAATGGTTCATATGATTTTGATGGAATCTCAGGTTATGAAAGCCAGCAAGCCACTGGGTTTTTCCATAACAACTCTAGAGACCTAACTGAAGCAGGTGGTGCAGCTATATTTAAATACGACCTCACCTCTATGTATATCCAGGATGAGATTGAAATATCAGATAAATTAAATGTATTGGTTGGTTTAAGATATGACGAATTTGACTCTGATGATGCTCCATCACTAAACCAAGGTTTCCTAGATACTTATGGTTTTGCTAATGGAGGTATTGCTGGTACAGATCTATTAAATTATAGATTTAGTTTTGAATACGAGATTGATGATGTAAGCTCTTTGAAAGGTCTATATGGAACTTTTTCATCTAAATTACCGACTGTATGGATTTCAAATGCCTATACAAATGATGGGGTTAGAATTGCTGCATACAATGGAGCGAATGCTCCTGGCTGTGATCCAACAAGTGGAGTTACTGGAACTCTCCCAGCATGTGTTGGTACAGCAATCCAAAATGCACCTTTAACTGATGCAGTAATTAACTTTATAGCACCAAGTTTCGAATGGCCTGAAACGAAGACTCTCAATTTGACTTACGATAGGCAGATTGGAGACTGGATGATGACAGCCACATACTTGCATTCTGACCAAGAGGAAGCTTTATATAAAATTATAGATGGATCTCCTTTAAGTGGCGATCAACCATTAACACCTACATTGAAGGCTCCTGATGGAAGACCTATTTACAACCAAACAGGTAGAAACACCTACAAAGGCGGTCTATACAATCAAGGTGGCGGCGAAAGAGATGTAATATCTCTTGCCTTCTCAAGGTTCTTTAATGATGGTGATGGCTCATTTACTATTGGCTACACTCATCAAGATATTGACGAGCTAAGCGGTATGGCCTCAACAACAGCTAACTCTAGTTATGGTAAGTACGCAGCATCTGATTACAATAACAGAACTGCTCAGCGTTCAATTTATGAAACTGAGCATAGATTATTTGCAACTTTATCATCAACTCATTATTTCTTTGGTGCAGATAAACCGACCACTTTCAATCTATTCTTTGAAAGAAAATCTGGCTTGCCTGGAACATATTCTTGGGATACATATACTTCAAGAAACTATGGCGGAACTGCTTATCAAAGAGAGGCTTTTGGTTATGAGAAAAATCTAAATGATGATAGCTCTCATTTAATCTATGTCCCAACTGGTTTAACCGACCCAAATGTTTGTTGGGGTTCATGTAATGGAGCGCCTGATTTAGCAATTGCTAACCAGGTCCTTGAAATGTTGCATAATACATTAGGCTTAAAATCATATGCTGGTCAGATTGTTCCTAATGGTGTTTATGAGTATCCATGGCAAACAACATTAGATCTTAAAATCACTCAGATCCTCCCAGGATTCAGGGCTGAAGATGAGTTCGTGATTAGTTTAGGTATAGAAAACTTATTAAACCTTATAGATTCTAATAAAGGGGTTATTGAGTACGGTCCTTATAATGGAAAAATGGCTGTTCTTGATATGTACATGAATGATGATTTTTCTAAGTACATTTATCCTAACTACAAAGGAAGAGGCTACCCAGATTGGGCATATGGTTTCAATCAAAGTAATCCTAAGGGAATTAGAAAATCAGCTGTGAATAGTATATGGAGAGCTCAGCTTGGGTTTACATATAAGTTTTCTTTCTAAGAAAGTTTAATATTATAAAAGGGCGGTTCTTACCGCCCTTTTTTTGCTAAAATTAAATATGTCCTTTAATACTATCCCTGCATTTTCTATGTCTGATATTCAGAAAAGAGATGTTGAGACAATTGCTGAACTCAAATTAGCATTAACCACCCATGGTTTTTTTACCATTACCGATCATGGGATAGCTGATGAAGTTCTTCAATCAAGTTATAGACTTAGTAAAGATTTTTTTTCACTTCCCGAAAATGTAAAGAATACGTATGCTCACCCTGAAAAAGCTGGAGCAAGAGGCTATACACCATTTGGGAAAGAAACTGCTGTTGGCGAAACAACACCTGATCTTAAAGAGTTTTGGCATCATGGACCCATGATAGATAATTCATATGATTCTAGGATCTCTGGCAATATATCAGTTACAGAGATTTCAGATTTCAATAGCCAATTTGATCTCCTGTTTAATCAGTTAAATTTATTGGGTATGAAAGTTCTGAGTGCTATAGCTGTAATCTTGGGGAGGGAGTCATCATTCTTTGATAGCTGGGCTCTTAAAGGCAACTCTGTATTACGATTAATTCATTATCCTCCAATTGGGGATTCTTCAAATATCTTGCGTGCACGAGCTCATGAAGATATCAATTTAATAACTTTATTAGTGGGTGCAGAAGAATCTGGATTAGAGGTACAAAATCCTGAGGGTGATTGGATTCCAATCGAAGCAAAAAGTAAATCTATTGTATGCAATATTGGAGATATGATGCAGTTAGTTACCCGCTCACAACTCAAAAGCACCAGCCATAGGGTCATAGATCATAATGCTGGCTCATCTGCATCTAGGTATAGCATGCCTTTTTTTCTTCATCCCTCACCAGAAATTGAGCTTTGCTCCATAGTTGATGATTCCTCCGAATCAATAAGCGCGCATGATTTTTTAGAGGAAAGGCTGAGAGCTATTAAGTTATACTAAACCATGACAATTACCTCGCTGTTTCAAATTATTATTGGCTTTATTGGGCTAGTTTGTATTGCTATACCTTTTTCAAAAAATAGATCTTCAATAAATTATAGGCATATTATGGCAGCCATTTTTTTACAGATTATCTTAGCTTTTGCTTTATTAAAAATTCCATTTATCGTTCAGATTTTTGCATATCTCTCAGAAGGTGTAACTGCTTTGCAGGCTGCAACTCAGGAAGGAGCGCAGTTTGTTTTTGGCTACTTAAGCAATAGCTCTACATCACCATTTGAAACTTCTGGAACTGGCAATTCAATGATTTTTGCTTTCCAGATCCTACCCTTGATTATAGTGATCTCGAGTTTGTCGGCATTGTTATGGTTTTGGAATATTTTGCCATTAATTATTAGAGCTATATCTAAAATATTTGAAAAGCTCTTTAATATAGGTGGCCCGATTGGACTAGGTGCAACTGCTAATATTATTATGGGTCAGGTAGAGGCTCCTCTGCTTGTAAGACCATATTTATCCAAGATGAGTGAAAAAGAATTATTAATCCTTATGACTGCTGGCATGTCGACAGTTTCTGGTTCTATCATGATTGCATTAGTTTCAATGCTAGCACCTCAATTTCCAGATATTAATTTAATTCAACATCTTGTTTCAGCCTCAATTTTATCTATTCCTGCTGCGATCATGTATGCCAATATCATGATTCCTTCATCAGAAGTTACTAATTTTGATGGTAATTCTGTCCCTAAGGTTTATGACGGTTCTATGGATGCTATTACTCGAGGTACCAGAGATGGGTTGGATATCTGTTTAAATGTTGGCGCAATTTTGATTGCATTTATAGCCCTTGTCTCATTACTGAATTCTTTGCTTGGCATTCTTGGTGGTTGGATTGGTATATCAGACCTCTCTTTACAATTGATTCTAGGTTTTATTTTCTTTCCAATTGTATGGTTAATGGGTGTTCCTTTGTCTGAAACTCTTGCTTCAGCAGAGTTATTGGGCTTAAAGACCGCATTGAATGAGTTTGTCGCTTATGGCGCTCTTGCAAATATAGAACCAGGCGTTCTATCAGATCGATCGAAGTTAATTACTCTATATGCACTTTGCGGCTTTGCTAACTTCTCTTCTGTTGGAATTCTAGTCTCTGGTATTGGTGCAATGGCTCCAGAAAGAAAAAATGATCTCATAAAAGTTTCTGTCAAAGCATTGATTGGTGCAACACTAGCCTCATGTATGACAGGTTTGGTTATAGGTATTTTTTAATTTAGAAAAACAATTGAGGCATTTAAAAATGCTGCAAATGATAACCAAATTAGATAAGGCAGATAAAGATAATATAAGACTGTCGATTCTCCCCTTAATATTTTAAGAATTTTTTGATTAAGTAATATTAGTATGCTTATATCTATAAGTGCTATCACAGGAGCATGAAAATAAAAGAATATCCATGACCATGCAGCATTAGCTAGCAATTGGGCTATAAAGAGACCTGAAATTTTATCAGCCATCCTAAAGGATACAAACGCCATGGTTGCATAGAGGATTGGCCAGACAATTCCAAAAACAAAGCTTGGAGGGTTCAAAGGGCTCTTTATTAGGCTTGCATACCAATCATCTGAATTGATATAAACGTTTGCAAGTGAGCCAATTACAGAAGTTAAAATTACCAATAAAGGTAAAATATATTTCATTGCTTTACTCTTTCTCTAATAATATAGAGCAGATTGAATATCCAGCACCAAATGAGCATATTATTCCTTTTTGCCCATTAGTAAGATGATTATGTTTATGAAAGGCTATGATTGAGCCAGCAGAGCTAGTATTAGCATATTCGTCAAGAATGATCGGAGCTCTTTCGGGAGGGAAATTTTCACCTAGTAATTTTTTAATTACGTAGGAATTCATATTTATATTTGCTTGATGCAGCCAATATTGCTCTATATCTTCAGCTATTAAATCATTTTCATTAAGCTGCTCTAGGATTAAAGAGGAAACAAAAGGCATGACTTCTTTAAAGACCTTTCTGCCATTTTGCACAAAGAGTAACTCTGATTCGGTATATTCTTTGTCTTCAACAGCATTCATGTAACCATAATTATTTCTAATATTGTTTGAGAATGAAGTTTTAAGTTTTGTATCAAGAATCTTGAACTTTTTTTTAGACTGTGAATTTTTTTCAATTACCACAGCAGTGCAAATATCCCCAAATATGAAATGCCCATCTCTATTTTTAAAATTATTATGTCCAGAGGTTATTTCAGGACTAATGACTAGTACTTTTGATGATTTACCAGATTTAATATCACAGTAAGCATTATTAATTCCAAAAGTAGACGCTGAACAACCGACCATCATATCGTACGCAAAACCCTCTATGCCTAATTCATTTTGAACCTCGATCGCAATAGCCGGATATGCTCTTTGGAGATTAGCAGCTGAAACAATCACAGCATCTATATCAGATGGACTCAAGCCTGCATTTTTAAGAGCTTCTTTAGCTGCAAACACACTTACTTCTGCTGTAAATGATAATTCGTCATCATTTCTTGCTTTGATTTTGGGTTTCATTCGTTTTGGATTTAGCAGAGAGTCTTTTTCAATGACATATCTGTTTTTTATTCCTGATGCTTTGACGATAAATTCACTTGAGGAGTGGTCTAGGGCTACTATAGAGCCTTCTTTGATTTCATTTGCATGTTCTGAATTATACAAATCAACGTATTTATTAAATGATTCTACTAGCTCATCATTTGACACTTTGTCAGGCGGAGTCCAGATACCTGTACCTGAAATATGTATATCATTCATGCGTTTCCCCTGTTACATGTTATTTTATAGCCTTATGCAAAAAATATCATTAGATACTAACTCAGTTTCAAATCTCAATTTTGAACTTCATCTATCAAAAACTGAATCAATTTTAGGTTTGGTTCAGATATCACATGGTATGGCTGAACATAAAGATCGATATCAAGAATTTATAGATTTTTTAAATGCGAACGGTTTTCATGTTGCAATCCATGATCATCGAGGCCATGGAGATCGAATTTTAGATGACCAAATCGGATTTTTTGGGAACAACAAGGGATGGGATTTAGTTGTAGAAGACTTGCTTGCAATCCATACAGAGACCAATATGCGTTTTCCGAATATGCCAAAAATTTTGTTGGGACATAGCATGGGTTCATGGATAGGCATGTCCGCTCTTCAAAATAATAATAGTTTTGACATCGCTTTACTTTCTGGTTCTAGTCGTCCCAATCCGTCTGAAACCTTTTTACAAAAATTATTGCTTAAAATTGAAATTTTAAGACTTGGGAAGATGGGGTATAGCTCTCTATTACATAAAATAATTTTTGGAGGCTTTAATGGTAAATTTAAAAATGCTAAAACTCCAAATGATTGGTTATCTAGGGACCCTGATAGAGTAGATGATTATACGAGAGACCATTTGTGCGGATTTGTTGTAACCAATCAATTGTGGGCAGATACTATTGGAGGCATAGAGGCCGTATTCGATCCCATAAATTTAGGGTTAATAAAAAAAAATATTCCAATTTTAGTTTTTTCAGGTACTGAAGATCCGGTTGGCGGCATGGGAAAAGGTACAAGGAAATTGTATGAATGCCTGAAAAATAATGAATGCATATCAGAACTTTATCTTATTGATGGAGCAAGACATGAAACTCTTAATGAAACCAACAGGATGACAACTTATAATTACCTATTAACATTTATTAAAAATAACTTAAAAGGAGCTTGAATTGGAGCTAAAAAATAAAGTATCTCTTGTTACTGGAGCCGGCCAAGGCATTGGAGAAGGTATTGCCAAAGTTTTAGCCTCTAACGGATCAAAGGTTATGATTGTGGATTTGAATGGTGATTCAGCAAAAAAGGTAGCCAAAGAAATAAATTCATTATTTCCTAATTCTGCAAAATGCTTTGAGGCAGATCTCACTGACTCAAATGCCATCAAATCAATGATTCAAGCAACCTTATCCTCATTCACAAAATTGGATTGTATTTGTAATAATGCAGCTGCTTCAAAAGGTTTAGGACCGGTTGAAAATTATTCACTTGAAGATGTTCAGGCTACGCTTGATTTAACTTTTACATCTTTGTGGAAATGTCTTCAAGTCGAAATTCAGGCTTTAAAAGAACAAGCCATACCTGCTTCTGTTGTTAATATTTCCTCTAATTCTGCGATCAGAGGTTACGCCTTTAATTCTATTTACGCGGCTAGTAAGGCAGCAGTAAACAATTTAACTCAGTCAGTTGCAAAGGAAGTTGCTAGAAATGACATTAGAGTAAATGCGGTATCTCCTGGCACTATTAACACTCCCGGAGTTAGGCAGTATTTTGAGGCAGAGCCTAAAGCAAAAGAAATGCTTGAAAAATCGTCTTTGTTAAGAAGAATTGGTGAGCCCGAAGAAATTGGTGAGCTTGTTTCATTCCTTCTATCAGATCGATCATCCTTTATTACCGGCCAGGTTATTTCCGTTGATGGTGGCTCATCAATTAATTAAATTAGAATGATAAAAAAATTATTTAAATATCCGGAACTCGAACGAGTCGAAAAAAATGATGTGCGTTATTATCGAGACTCAAAAGAAAATCTCGTACCCTCTGTTACAACTATTTTGTCTGCAACCGGTGATCATTCTGGTATAGATGCATGGAAAAGAAGGGTGGGTCCCAAGACTGCAAAGGAGGTTGTTGATGAGGCAACCACCATAGGAACAGCTGTCCACCTTGCTATTGAAAATTATTTAAATGACCAGGATTGGGAACAGTTTACCGATGATAGATTGGGTTTAATGGCGCATCAGATCGCCAAGAGATTTATTGACGACTGTTTGGGGGACATTGAAGAAGTATGGGGTCTCGAATCAGGTTTAGTTGTTGATGGTTTATACGCTGGAACAGCTGATTGTATTGGTATCTTTAAAGATCAACCAACAATCATAGATTTTAAAACAGCAAAAAAAATTAAAAGAAAAGATTGGATAGAAGATTATTTTCTTCAGGGAGCAGCCTATGCAAATGCACACAATGTTATGTATGAAACAAAAATAGAATCAATTGCAATTTTGATGGTAGATAGAGACTTGCTGTTTAAAGAATTTTTAATCAAGGGCTCAGAATTTAAGAGCTATACAGATAAATGGAAACAGAGGATTATAGGTTACTATAAAACACATAAAATTTTAGGGAGAGAATAAATGAATGAATTAAAAGATAGGATTGTAATGATTACAGGTGCCAGCTCAGGTTTTGGTAAAGAGGCTGCAAAAATGTGCGTAGGTTTGGGAGCAAAAGTTGTGTTAGGAGCTCGAAGAGAAGACAAGTTAAAAGAGTTGTGTGATGAGCTCGGCTCTGATTCTGCTATATACAAAGCCACAGATGTAACATCCAAAGAACAAATGCATGCACTGGCTCAACATGGCATTGATACTTTCGGAAGAATTGATTCATTGGTCAACAATGCTGGAGTGATGCCTTTATCGTTGCTTGAAAAGGGCAGAACCGATGAATGGGATCATATGATAGACGTAAACATTAAAGGTGTGTTGTATGGAATTGACTCAGTCTACTCACACATGCTTGAGAGAGAGTCAGGTCAAATAATTAATATTTCTTCTGTTGCAGGGAAGAGAGTGATGCCTGGAAGTGCGGTTTATTCTGGAACAAAATATGCTGTTAGAGCTATCTCAGAAGGCTTGCGATTAGAGTCATCAGGAAAGATTCAAGTTACTTGCATTTATCCTGGCGCCTTTAAAACGGAGTTAGCTTTTTCTATTAAAGATGAATCAATGCTTGAAGCCCTAATGAGCAGAGGAATCGGTGATATTGCCCAACCTGCAGAAAGAGTTGCTGAATCCATAATATATGCCTTGCAACTTGATCCAGGAGTTTCTGTTAATGAGATAGTCATAAGGCCGACTGCTCAAGAAGCATAGCAAAAATAACGATGAGAGCGTTTCTTATTGTTGCTAGCATACATGCTTCTTTAGCAACAGCAGCAATTGAATGCATAGATGCTGATTTAATTCTTCATCATGGCAACATTTACACTGGAAATAATGAAAATTCCTTTACTGGTTCAATTGCAACCAAAGGCTCAACTATCTCCTATGTTGGTGAGCTTTTATCCGATGCTGAGTTGCGTTGCTCAGAAGCAAAAATTATAGATTTAAGTGGCAGATATGTATTTCCTGGATTTACAGACGCACATGGTCATCTCAAGGGAATTGGCTATAGAGAACTCACTTTAAATTTACAGGGAATTTCTTCATTAAACGAAACCTTGGAAGTTGTAAGGAACTATTTATCAACTAAAAAAACTGGGGAATGGATTATAGGTCGAGGCTGGATTGATAAAATCTGGCCAGAAAAAAGATTTCCATCTAGGCAAGATCTAGATTCTTTCTCTCCAAAAAATCCAGTAGTGCTTGAGAGAGCAGATGGCCATGCTGTGGTTGTGAACAGCTTGGTCTTGAAATTAGCAAACATAGATTCAAGCACGCCAGATCCTCAAGGCGGTTTTATAGAAAAAGATGAAAATGGAGAGCCAACTGGTTTATTGGTTGATATGGCCATGAACTTAATAGCAGATCTTATACCCAAACTAACAAGAGATAACGACAAAGAAGCTTTTCTTGAAGGAATCAAAAGAAATGTTAGTCTTGGGTGGACACAAATACATGTGCCTGGTGGAACCTTTGATGATATTTCAATTTTAAATGAAATAAAATCTGAGAATAATCTTCTTCAAAGAATTTATTTCATGGTCAGTGACGGTGAACCAGCTGATCGTTTGATTAAAAACGGTCCAATAATTGATCCAGAGCATTTTTTAACTATTAGGGCGATAAAAATGTATGCTGACGGGGCGCTCGGTTCTCGTGGAGCAGCATTATTAGAAAAGTATAGTGATTATGATGGTAAAGGAGTGTTTATTTTTCTTGAAGAAGATACAAAACCTAGGTTAGTTAAAGCATTACAGCAAGGAATTCAAATTGGAACACACGCTATTGGAGATCATGGAAATAGAGTGGTCTTAGATTGGTATGAAGAAACCTTTGCAAAGGCTAAAGGAAAATATCAGTTTTTTGAATCTCCTAGATGGAGAATAGAACACTCTCAAAATATTACTCCTGTTGATCAGCGTCGTTTCGTCGAATTAGATATCATTCCTTCAATGCAGCCATCTCATGCTATAGGAGATTTGCATTTTGCAGTTGATAGATTGGGATTAGATAGAATTAATAATGCATATGCTTGGAGAAACCTTATTGATCAAGGTCTAATTATTGCCGGCGGTACTGACGCTCCGGTCGAAATTGGTGATCCAAGAATTGAATTTTATGCTGCTATTGCTAGGAAAGATATTGATGGATACCATGCTGAGGGGTGGAATTTAGATCAAAGGATCACAAGATTTGAAGCGCTAAAGATGTTTACTATTTGGCCTGCAATTGCTTCTTTTCAAGAGAATGTAAAGGGAACCATAGAGGTTGGCAAACTTGCCGATTTCTCTATTTTCGATAAAGACTTAATGAATATTCCTGAGCTAGAAATCCTAGAATCAACAAATGTATTAACAGTTGTTGGCGGTAGAATCGTTTACCAAAAATAAACCTATACTTTTTTTAAAATTAAATCTGCGCATTTTGCTCCAATAACATTACAGGTTGCATTTGTGTTGCCTGAAATGATGCTTGGAAATATTGATGCATCAGCAACTCTTAGTCCTGAAATACCTTTTACTTTTAAATGATTATCAACCACACATTCATCACCTTCTCCCATCTTGCATGTACCTATAGGATGATAAACTGACAAAGACTCATTTTTAATAAACTCTTCAATTTCAGCGTTCTTAGTATATTTTATTCCAGGCTGTAATTCCTCAGCATTTAATTCTTGCATGGGAGTAGTTTGAAAAATTTCTCTAGTTTTATTTATGCCTTCAATCATCCATTGCATATCTCTTTTATCATCAAGGTAATTGGCATAGATTTTTGGGGCTTCAGATGGGTTTGAGGATGCAAGCTCTAGATGACCTCGACTCTTTGGTCTTAAATTACAAACAGATGCTGTGATGCCTGATGAAGGTTTCATAGCGCCATTTTTATTATATTTTCCAGCACCTGGTGCAAAATGAATTTGTGCATTGGGTGTTTCTACAGTGTCATTTGTTTTAAAGAACACTCCAATATCTGAGGCAGGGTAAGTCATTAATCCTCTTTGTTGAGTGAAGTATTCAAATAAATTTTTGACCATGCCTAAAGGCTTCATGAGCTCGCTAAAGGTTTTTAATTTGTTAATTTTGTAGCTTATGTTAACTGTTAAATGGTCTTGTAAGTTTTGTCCAACACCAGGCAAATCTTGTATGACAGATATTTGATGGTCTTTAAGGTGTTTCTTAGGCCCAATACCAGAAAGCATTAATATCTGCGGAGAGTTGATACTTCCTCCACAAAGAATTATCTCAGAAGTAGACCCAATCACATGAACCTCATTTTTAATTTTAACCTTCACACCTATTGCTTTTTTATTTGATGTAATAACTTTTTCAACCAAAGCATTAGTTAACAAATCAAGATTTGTTCTATCGAGCACAGGTTTTAAAAACGCATCAGCCGCACTAAACCTTTGCCCATCTTTAATATTTACTTGATATTGACCAAAACCCCCTTGATCATCGCCATTGAAATCATTGTTTTGAGTCAACCCATATTTTTTACATGCGTTCAAAAAAGATTTTGAAGCTTCGAGGATGGGTTCATATGTTTGCACCCATAAAGAACCAAAATTTCCATGATATTGATCCTCGTGATTTTGATTATTCTCAAGAGCAACAAAATATTTCATTAGATCCCGATAGCCCCATCCTTTGTTTCCAGCTCTTTCCCATGCTTCATAATCTTCAGCTTGCCCTCTGATATAAAGCATTCCATTGATAGAACTACTACCTCCAAGAGTTTTACCCCTAGGCCAATTAATCGTTCTATTGTTTAAATTCTTTTCCGGTTCAGTTTCATAGCACCAACCATATTTTTTATTTTTAAATAATGAGCTAGCAGCTAAAGGCATCTTAATAGATGAATAGTTATCCATTGGACCAGCCTCAATCAAAAGGACAGAATTCTCAGGATTTTCAGAGAGTTTATTAGCTAAAACGCAACCTGCACTTCCTGCACCAATAATGATATATTTGTGACTAAATTTCATTAATCTAATATCTCTCAGGGATGAAAATGCGTCAAGTAATTGCAATTGGTGGAGGGGGTTTTGGCAGGACCCAAGAATCGAATTTAATCGAGCAGTTTATTCTGGATCAAACATCTAAGAAAAATCCAAAAATTTGCTTCATTCCAACAGCTACTGGAGATTTAGATCCTTATGTTGTTAACTATTATTCTGTTTTCTCAAAACTAAATTGTGAAGCTACTCACATCAGTTTTTTTAAGAGAACCATTGATCTTGAGGAACATGTTTTAAAACAAGATGCAATTTTTGTTGGTGGAGGAAATACCAAGAGCATGTTAGCCGTATGGAAAGATTGGGGCTTAGATTTAATTTTAAAAAAAGCATACGACAGAGGCATTGTAATGAGTGGTGTCAGTGCCGGAGCTATCTGTTGGTTTAAAAATGGGCTGACCGATTCATGGGCTAGTGAATTAAAGATGATGGAATGTATGAATTTCATTCCGGGAAATTGCGCTCCCCACTATGATGAAGAACCAGAAAGACGACCTGCAACCAAAAAATTTCTTCAAGATCAGTCAATCACCTCAATGTTTGGTATTGAGGGAGGGGCAGCTCTTCATTTTATTGACGAGCAACCTAACTCAACTATAAGATTTAAAAAAAATAAAAATGCCTATCGAGTGACTCTTGAATCAAATAAAGTTAATGAAGATCCCTATAAAGTGGTGGAATTAGATTGATGAATTTATGGTTTCTAATAAACCCTTTTGTTGCATTGCTAGCAAGATCACCTTTGCATTTTATCATCAGCCATCAAGTCCTTGTTATTCAATTTCAGGGCAGAAGGTCTGGTAAATCATATCTTGTTCCGGTTAGCTATCATCAGCATGCCTCTTCATATACGTGCGTTACACTGAGATCAAATATTTGGTGGAGAAACTTAAAAGATATATCGCATACTCAGATTTGGCTTAAAGGCAAATTAATGGATGTTCAAATTGACTTAGAATTTAACAATGATCAAATTGTTGAAAATACTTTGAGAGACCTTGTTACGAGCAATAAAGTGGATGCTTATTTTGCAAAGATTAAATTAAATAAAGATGGCTCACCAAACACAGAGGATTTAATTAAAGCAGCTAAACTGCATACCGTACTAAAGTTTACAATTACTTAGATTATTCTCTTAGTTTAATTTGTTTTTCAGTTCTTATTTCCATTTGGGTTTTGCCCTCATGCTCAGAAATGTAACCTTTAACACAAACATTTTTTCTTTTTAGAAATTTTTCAGGCTTGTATGAGAAATATTCTGAAAATCTACCAAACCATATCAAACCTGTCATTTGTTGATTAGGATAATCTCTTCCAAAATTTAAAAAAATTGGACCACCAGATGCTCTTTTTAAATACTTTGTTGAAACAATTCTTCCGCAAACAATCATTGTTTCACCGACATATTTATATGCTTCTTTTACTTCAATTGCTTGTTCTGATTGAGCATATAAATGCAGAGGACTGAAAACTAACAACCCAAAACATGAAAAAAATCTAATTTGGCTCTTAAAGGTTCTCATAACTAAATCATAGTATATATTTCATTTTTAGTCTGAATAAGTTAATTTATTCATTAATGAATTAAATATAGGTAGTTTTATGTTTACAAGAATGGACCAAAGTACCGAAGAGGAATGGCAGCATATAAGTGAAGAGCATATGCCTCATATCTTTGATATGCCAAAAAGAATCACCTCAATGCTTAAGCAAGCCGAGTCTTTAACACTTGGTTTTGGAACTGATCAACTCCATCATGCCCTGCAGACCGCAACAATGGCAAGAAGAGCAGGCGCAGAGGATGAAATGGTGCTCATTAGCTTGATACACGATATTGGCAAAGTAATTAATGTGCCGAATCATGGACAAATTGCAGCAGAAATGATTAAACCATATGTTAGTGAAGATGCATATCACATCATCAGAACTCATCAGGATTTCCAGGGAGAGCATTACTATCACTATATGGGCAAACCCCAAGATTTACGTAAGCAGTATGAGGGTGAAGCATGGTATGCAAAGGCAACTGAATTCACTGATGAATGGGATCAAGCCGCTTTTGATCCTGACTATGAAACTGATAGCTTGGAATCTTTTGAACCATTGATTAACAAATTTTTTGCAGCCCCTCATACTATATAGCTGCACATACAATTTTATTAAATCCTTTAATCTTGCATTAGTCTTTTTTCTTGTTGGTTGCTCAACCCCGCAGCTTATAAGCAAAATTGAATCAAAGTCTAATCCTAGTCTTTGCTACAGCCTGATTTATAAGCAACAATCTGTTTCGAATAGCTATTTTAAGTTATTGCTAGAGGAGGCCTTGAGGAGAGATTTGGATTGTAAATTAATTGCACAAGAAATCTTAGATTTCAAAAGCACCTTAACTGGTTCTTCTATGTCTAACTCTGTTTCTTCTGAATCAGCGTCAAGCCCACCAACTGAAATAGTTCATCCCGGTACAGGCCAAACCCCAAGATAATACAATTTTTATTTATACGTTTTATTTACTTTGCAGTAAAACTAATATTCATGTAATTTATGTCTAACCGCAGTACCAACTGCAAATTTTAATAGAATTAAAATCAAGGGGAATTTTAATGAATAAGTATAAATCTAGATGGTTTGTTGCATTTTTATGTACAACTTTCTTTTCGCTAGAATCATTTGGACAAGATGTAGAAGAGGTTGTTATAACTGGATCCTATCTTAAGGGAAGCCCAACCGATGGCGCTTCACCAATTGAAGTTGTTGATAGAGAAACAATTGAAGATATTGGAGCCACATCCATTGCTGATATTACTAGAAATTTATCGGTTAACTCTGGATCGGAAAATAATTCAGATTCATTTACTCAAGGTGCAACACAAGGAACATCTAATGTAAATTTAAGAGGACTAGGTCTCTCTTCAACGTTAATATTGGTTGACGGCCGAAGACATACACTGACTGGGGCAACTGCGAATGACGGAAGTGCTTTTGTTAATACTAATGCTATACCAGTTGTGGCGCTAGAAAGAGTAGAGGTTCTAAAAGAGGGCGCTGCTTCAATTTACGGCTCGGATGCTGTTGCAGGGGTTGTGAACTATATTTTTAGAAGGGACTTTACTGGAACTGAGATAGAGGTCTCAAGCCAAGAGGCTGATATAAGCGGTCAGACTGATGATAGAGTTAGTTTAATTTGGGGTGCAAAAAATGGAAATTCAAACTTTGTTTTAGCCGCTAGCGTCCTTGATAGATCACCAATGTCTGGAGCTGATTTTAATCCAAGTTTGGCTCAGCTCGGAATAAGTGGACTAGGCACAAGTTTTTTACTATTTGGGCCTGATACAGTCGAATCAGGACCCTATGCTGGTACCTACACGCCTTTTCAAAATGTTCCTGATCCTAGTTGCGTTGCTAACAATGGTATTCTAATTCCACAGGCAAGTGGTTCTAGATGTGGTTTTGTTTACGGCCCAAGATTTAACGTTGTTAATGATGAAGATCATGAGAGTATGTATGGATCTTTTAAAACATTGCTTGGAAATGGTAATTCTTTAGAAATTGATTACATGAGTACAGCGATTGATGTGAATGATAATCCTCAATCACCTTCTTATCCGGCTTTATCATATTTAAGTCCTGCTAATGCAATTATGCCTGGTACAGGTGGTAGCCCATTTGCAGTTCCAGTTCTATGGTTAGGAAGAGCACTTGGGTCAGCATTCCCATCTCCAATTGCACCAAGAGAAATTGAAACAGATAGGTTCTCAATTGGATTATCTGGTGGTTTTGATAATGGTTTTGATTGGGATGCACACTACACTGTCAGTAGTGAAGATTTTTATGGCCAACAACCAGATACAAGCACTTCTAAGTTTAGTGCTGCAATTAAAGGCAATGGAGGTAATTCTGGAAATCAAACCTGGGATTTATTCACTCCAACAAATAACTCTGCTGATTTAATTAAGTGGATTTCTACTAATCAACAAACCTGGACCGAAACAGAATTAGCTGTTTTTGATTTTGTTGTAACTGGTCAATGGGGTGGAATGGATATCGCTTCAGGTTTCCAATACAGAGATGAGACATTTAATGTTGCACGAGGAGCATCATCCATTGCTCAATTTGATGCATCTGGAAATATAACAGTACCAGCTGATTTATTATTTTTAGGTGGCGGTCTTGAAAGTAATGCTAGCAGAGATGCTATGGCCATTTTCGTTGAGGGATCAATGAATCCATCTGATAAATTAGAAGTAAATGGTGCTTTGAGATATGAGGATTTAGAAACTGATAGTTCCATTAATCCTAAAATATCATTTAGGTATCAAGCAACTGATAATCTTGCATTGAGAGCTTCGTTCAGCACCTCTTTTAGAGAAGCTTCACTGGCTCAATTAACTTCTACCACTATAGGGTTGCAAGGTATTCAAGACTTTAATGCTGATGGCTCACCAAAAGGCGGTACAACATTTATAAGAATCGCTCAGGCAAATAATCCAAATTTAAATCCTGAAGAATCGGATAACATGAATATTGGTGCTATGTGGAAACCTACAGATCGACTGTCTATGAAACTAGATTATTGGGCTATTGATTACACCGATGTGATTACTATTGAAAGTGCTCAAGGAAAAGTTGCAGCAAATCCAAACGATCCTGATGTGAAAAGAACATCTGGTGGAACTTTGACTGGCGTTACAACTAAGTACTTTAACGCTGCAAATGTTAATACCAGTGGATTAGATTTTGAATCAACATATGATTTTGATACTGCTTGGGGGCAAGCGCAAGTTGGCGTCAATATGATGCATATGTTTGAGTATGAAATACCTTTAAACGGATCAACTGTGGATGTTGTGGGTCAGTTCAACCATGATAATTTCGCTAGATCTTTGCCTGAAACTAAAGCTGTTTTTCATGCTGCTTTAGAAAGTGGAAATAATTCTTTGGCTATGTTTGGAAGATATACGACTGACTATAAGACAACGAGACCATTGGATGCTACGGCAAAATCTAGAGGATTTAGCCAGAAAATTGATTCATTCTTTACAGTGGATTTAATGAATTCATACACTATAGAGATGAATGATAGTGATCTTAAATTGTCTGTAGGGGTTACCAACCTTTTTGATGAGGAAGTTCCGCAGGTCTATGATGCTGCAAACTGGAGTTATGATCCTAAGCATCATGATCCACGCGGTCGCATGGTTTATGTTGGATTTAAGTTAAGTAGATAAAAGAACCCATAAGAGCGCAATATCAGAAATGGTATTGCGTTTTTTTTATACTAAATTCAAATTTCTGAATTATTTTGTAAAATTTTAGATTCTAACGGTTTGAGTTCTTGATTTGAAATCGGTATCGCTTTTCTAATTTTATTAGCACTATCAATCAAACAAACCTCAGAAGAGGCAAGAGGGCCAGATTTAAATTTATTTGTATTCATTCCCTCTTGCACTAAATTTATTAAATATGTGTCTTCGTTATTAACTTGTCTATTAATTCTCCAATTTAGATATTGAGCTGCTTTAGTTTCTCGGCGCTCATCTGGAAGAGCATAGGCTATCTCTCGTATCATTGTTGTGTTTGTGTCTATTGGGATGAATTGCATGAAATCCATTTGCTCTGGATAAATATCAAAGGCAAGATTTGGCCATAATCTGTAATAGAGCCAATACCTCTGCTTATCATCTGGCAGATGGTCCATATGTGGCAAGTATTTGGCATACAGTCTATTAGATATGCAATCTTTACGAATATTAGCTCCATCTCCCCACATTTTATGCACATAACCATTATTTTTAGATACTTCAACGCCATAGCTTTTACCTACTAAGCTTGATAGTCCGGGATGAGCTACAGGTATATGCAGGGCATCGACATAATTATCAGCAATTTGCTTCCAATTAACCTTCCGGGGTCTCATCGTTACTCGACCCAAAGGCTCTAATTCTTCAAGTCTATAGTGCTCGATTTCGTTAAGATATGGGTCAAATTGATCTTGAACGCTTGGAGCATCAGATTCCAATAATTTAACAAAAACAAATCCCTGAAAAATTTCTAATTCAACACTTTGCAGCCCATGCTCATTTTTATTAAGATCATTGAATTGATTTTCATAAGGAACCTTGATCAGATTTCCTTTAAAATCATATCCCCATGCATGATATGGGCAAGTTATTTTCCCATTGCAAGATCCATAAATCTCATTAATTAATTTAGTGCCTCGATGAGAGCAAAAATTATGAAATGCTTTAACACTTGAATCCTCATCTCTAATTACAAAAATACGTTCATTAAAAATCTCAAATGTAAAAAAATCTCCTGCTTTGGGTATATTTGAAAGATGACACACCAGTTGCCAATTCTTAAGAATTAATTCAGTTTTTTCTAATTCAAAAAATGCTTCGCTTGTGTATGTCCAGCCTGGTAGACTTTTGTTTAGAACACTCATTTATTTCTCTCTAATGGTCTAGTCAAGCATGTTGGCCCACCTTCACCTTTTCGACTAATTTCCATACCCTTGTACATCCTAATTTTACATCCTGCTTTTTCAAGTTCAGATTGAACACCTGGTAACTGCTCAAGCATAATAATTGATCTTGGTGAAGTTGCCAAAACATTGCATCCCATCAATGTGTATTCTTCATCTGATACTTCGACAAATTTTATACCCAGTCCACCAAGCCAGTTAGTAAATGATGCTGGCATGAATGGTTTATAAATAAGAGCTAAATCCTTGTCTAACGGTGAAATTATTGACATTAAATGAAGAACATCATCCGGATGATTAGGTTCTGGCAGATCCACAATGTGCAATTCAACTGAAGGTCCTAATATTTCATTTAATTGACGGATCCCTTCAGTATTAGTTCTTGGCCCAAGCCCAACTGCAGCATGATGATCATCAAGCCAGATAAAATCACCTCCTTCGAGTGTGCCTGGTGCTTTTATTTGACCTGCTACTTTATATCCCATGGAGGCAAGGGTATTAAAATTTTCCATAGCCTCAGGTGTTCTAGAAGATCTTCCCATATTGCAAAGTATCAATCCTTCTTTTGATATTAAAATACTGTCTCGTGTATAAATACTATCAATGGTTAGCAATTCGGAGGAGGGCAAGTCTATGATTGATATTCCATCATCTTGAAGTAAGCTTCTGAAATAGTTGTATTCGATTATTGCCTGATTTAAATGAGGTTTTGAGTGAAACCGTAAGGACTCCCATTCACTTGAAAGTTTAGTGTCATCAATAAAGCTAGAGAGTGGTGATCTTAATGCAACTTCTTTTATCTGAGAATATTCATTCAATACATTCATGATATTACTTTTTGAGTAAGTAAATTGGCGTCCCAATTAAAATTAAGATAAGAGAATAAATTATCATTTCAATTCCAGCCCCCCAAATTGCAAAAAATGCATATAAAAATGTCCCACATGATAACAAAAGAGCGTTGTTTCTTGTTTGATTTTTTTTCTCAACTTGTGCAAATTTAAATTCAGCTATTGCACAGAATGCGTAGGCAATTAAAGTTGATAGTGTGGATAGCATCGCCATAAATACAAATGCATTCACAATACCCTTCGTATAATTTAATACCAGCAAAATACTTACAAAAACTCCTGTTAGTAAATATGTAAAAACAGGAGTTCCTTTTGAAGTTAACAATATAAATCTTCTTGGAAGCAATCCATCTCTTGCCGCTGCAAGACTAAGATTGCCTGCAGTTAGTGTATTCGCATTCAATGAGCCTAGTGTAGATATCAAGGCTCCTATACTGATGATGGTACCCCCGGTGACACCTAAAATTTTTGTAGCTGCTAATGCAAATGGAGCAGAGGAGTCGATCAATTCACTTGCTGGCACAATAGCCGCGATTGCAATACTTACCAAAATATACAAAATCAGAATTGTAAAAACTGAAGCAATTAAAACTCTCGGAATTGTTTCCTGAGGATTGACTACATTATCTGCTGGGACCGTTGCGGTCTCAATACCAATAAATGACCACATTACTAGGGTTGTAACTGTTGCAAGCAATGAAAATGGATGAAGATCAGTTGGATTGAACTCTGATAAATTATCAATATTGAAGTTAGCTGCACCAAGAAAAATAATAAATATGAGTGGCAACAACTTTAATAGGGTGGAGACTAGTTGAAATTTAGAACTATTTTCTAAACTTCGTATATTTAGAATAATAATAATCCAAATAAGAATTAGTGATGCAAGCAAAGAATGAATTGGTGAGTTTGATATTGTGGGAGCAAAAAAACCTAGATAACCAACAAATGCAATTGATATTCCGGCTATTGCTGATATGCATGCAACCCAATATGTCCAAGCAATTATAAAACCTGGAAAGCTTCCAAGCCCCTCATTGACATAAACATAAGGCCCGCCAGTTTTGGGAATCCTTTTTACGAGTTTTGCCATTGTTAAAGCCACCAGGATTGACCCGCCACCAGCTATTAGCCAGCCACCTAACCCGAGCATTCCATATGGTGCTAATAATGTTGGCATCATAAAAATACCTGAGCCTATTGCACACCCAACAGCAATAGACCACCCTCGCCAAAAACCGATAACCCTGTTTTGTTTAGAACTCATCTAAAGATGATACACCTAATACATAGGGTTTTTTAAACCACAAGATTCTCAATTAAAAGACCTTGCTGTAAAAAAACCCTAGACTAAATTTTTTAGTATTTTCTTGCCATAGCGATTGCTGCTATATACAAGATAGGAGAAATAATTAACCAAGGTAATTGTGTTTGAAGCATGACACTTCTTTCATTAAATTCAAATAGTAGCGGGTTAAAGAATTGCCCGGTTGGAGCCAAAGGGGCCCATGAGAGTGACTTACCTTCAGATAACTGATCATGA
Organism: Pseudomonadota bacterium; assembly: GCA_028344535.1. Classification (GTDB taxonomy): domain Bacteria; phylum Pseudomonadota; class Gammaproteobacteria; order Magnimaribacterales; family D2472; genus D2472. Next base: position 94,362 of record JAOMBK010000003.1, read on the forward strand.
TACAAAAAAAGCTCTACAAAAATATTCTGCGTTATACACCATATAAATAAAATGCTAAATGCAGACCAGTTCCATGCCTGAAAAACCTGATTATTTTTTCCGCTGAATTTCCACATCAGCCACAAACCACCCAGTGAGATTGTTCCAGCATCTGCCATTGAGTTTAAAAGCCAGTTAATATGAAGAGGAATCCATTGATTTAAAGCCTCCGATCTTCTTATATTCACCGGATCTCCATCAATCCACCCATAGGTAAACCAAAGCTCCCAACCTAATGAGCACAAAAGAAAAGATCCTATGTAAATTGATGGTACCCAGAGCGGGATTCTATCTTTTTTATAAAAATAAATAATTAGAGGAGCAAGGGCACTAACATAAACAATTGTTATTACTCTTAACTCCTCTAACGTCATTTTTTATAATGGGCGTCTTAAGTATATTTGACTCGCCCCATCTTGAGTGACTAATTCCCAGCCTTCTTGACCAAGCTTATTTAATTCAATCCTAGACATTTCATATTTCCAATGGACTGCATCCTTGTATTCAATTTTGAATGCTTCTGTCTCTTCATTTGAATAACCCATTGAAGTTGAATTGCTGTGATCAACAATTTTATATTCCCATTTAGTCATTTTCCATCTCCTGCCGGTTGGCAATAAGATGCGTTCCTTCAGTATTATTACTTACTTCCGTCCCAAGAAAAGGATGAACGATATAGTTATTAAACAAATATCAATCATCTATGTCAATCTAGACTTATCAGAGTATCGTTTACTTATTTGTAAAAGGCTATAAAATGCCTTACCTATAGGAACGGAGAGATGGCAGAGCGGTTGAATGCACTGGTCTTGAAATGAGAACATAACGCTTTATATCCATTTACTCCTTACTTAAATCCCTTTAAATCAACACTTAAGATTTCTTAACGATTCATAAAGCTGAGTAAACTTCGTCACGGACTACGTCACGAAGATAATTACTTTGATTGAAAAAGACTGAGTCTACAAAAAGACTGTCCGTGCGAATTACCCACATGGAATTGTGAGTAAGAACCTATTTTTACTTAAATTAGTTTTAATGAATTTCTGAGAGTATTTCTCGGGCAATAATGATCCTCTGAATTTCACTAGTTCCCTCATAAATTGAAGTTACCCTTACATCACGAGAGAAACGTTCTAAAGGAACATCCTTGGTATAGCCAAGACCACCCATTAGCTGAGTAGCTTCATAGCAGACTTGGTTCGCAGTTTCAGTAGCATGTAATTTTGCCATAGAAGCTTGTTTAGAAAAAGCCAACCCTTGATCTTTACAAGAGGCTGCAGACATTAATAGCAATCGTGAGGCTTCAAGCTGGGTATAAGCATCGGCTATCATCCATTGGGGCCCCTGCATACTAGCGATAGATGAGCCAAACTGCTCTCGATCAACCGCATATTGACGTGAATAATCCATTGCAGCCAACCCTATGCCTAGAGCCAAAGATCCAATTCCAATTCGGCCCCCAGCTAACTCTTTCATGGCAATTTGAAAACCATCATTTAATTTACCCATAAGAGCGGATTCATGGATACGACAATCCTCAAAAATTACTTGATTTGTTGATGATGCATTTTGACCCATCTTATTTTCAGCTTTAGCAATTAAAATTCCTGGAGTATCTGCTTCAACCAAAAAGCAGGATATGCCTTTGCCTTTTGGAGCCTTTGAGTCTGTTACTGCCCACACAATAAATATACCAGCATACTCTGCGCTACTAACCCACATCTTTGTTCCATTAAGCACCCAATGACTTCCATCTTTTACTGCTTGAGTTTTCATTCCCGCAGGGTCAGAACCAGCATTAACTTCAGAAAGGCAAAAACTGCCTGCATGATAAGCACCAGAACAAAGTTTTGGTAAATATTTATTTTTCTGCTCTTCACTTGCTATAGTTTGAATTACTTCTCCCACCATATTGTTTACTGACACTGTTACAGCAGTTGATGCACAGGCTTTAGCTATCTCAGTAATGGCTAGACTAAATGCAATTGTCCCAACCTCAGAACCTCCATATTGGGCCTTAACATTCATACCCATGAATCCCAATTCAGCTAAGCCTTGCAAATTATTTAGGAACAATACTCTATCTTCAACATTATTCTCACTACAATCCAAACGAGCAGCTACAGGAGTGAGCATACTTATAGCGTACCTTTTGGCCATTTCAATAATGGCGTTATGTTCTTCGGTTAGAGTTAAATTCATATTTTAATTAGAGAGATTTTTTAGTAATTTATTTCTTTTTCTCAAAAGAATTTATTCTAAACAATAATCGAAACATCTAGCTCATAATATAGGTGGATTTAAGAACTTGATAGTTATCAATCGCCTCAGGACCTATCTCGCGTCCCAATCCGCTAGACTTTACACCGCCGAAGGGCGCTCCGATAGAAGGAGCATAACCATTAATTCCCACAGTACCAGAATTAACTTTATTGGCTACCGATAATGCATGATCATTATCAGCGCTCCAAACGGAACCCCCGAGACCAAAATCAGAATCATTTGCCAAAGATATTGCTTCATCCTCTCCATCAAATGGGATGATAGAAAGCACCGGACCAAATATTTCTTCTCTTGCAATGACTGCATTATTTGAAACATCCGTAAACACTGTTGGCTCAATAAACCAACCTTTAGAATTATTTTTAGGGCGTGAGCCACCAGCAATAAGTCTAGCTTCAGATTTTCCAGTAGAAATATAGCTCTCAACGCGTTCTAGGTGAAGCTCTGAGGCCATAGGGCCCATTTGAGTTTCTGGATCTATTGCATTACCAATCACCATTGAAGATACCATTTCAGCAACAGCATCTGAAATTTGTTTATATTTATTTTTTGGAGCTAATATTCTTGTTCCCGCAAAACAAGTCTGCCCATTATTAATAAGACAGGTCATGGGAATTCCTTCAATGAAACTATCTATATCTGCGTCTTCAAGAATTATAGCAGCAGATTTTCCACCTAGCTCTAGAGTCACAGGTCTTAATAAGCTTCCACAAGTTTCTGCAATTAAACGACCAGCTGCTGAAGACCCAGTAAATGCAACTTTATTTATGCCTGGGTGTGAAACTAGATATGAGCCTACCTCGCGATCAGCAGAGACCCAATTAAGGACACCTGGGGGAACGCCAGCTTCTAGAGCAGCTTCAGCTAATATATAACTATCTAAAATAGTTCCCGGTGAAGGTTTTATTACTAGCGTGCAGCCAGCTGCCATTGCTGGTGCAATTTTACTCATAGCTAATGTAACTGGATAATTCCAAGGGACAATTGCAGCCACAACGCCTAATGGAATTTTTTGTACATGCGTTTCCTTGCCCATTTGGGACGGGCGTATATCGAATGCTTCATCAAAATTTTTTGCTTGCTCAGTATAATATTGTAAAATCCCAGCAGAATATTCCGCCTCAAATGCTGTGCTTAATCCAATCGGCATACCATTTTGGATGCTAACTATTTTTGCTATCTCTTCACCTCGTTTTGCAAGAGCACTTAGAAACTTTTCCATAATTTGGGCCCGAGCATTAGAGGTACTGTTTGCCCATTCACCATCTCGAAAAGCATCAGTTGCTGCAGAAACAGCATTATCTATATCAGCATTTTGTCCTTCAGGCACTTCTGCAACAAAATCTCCTGTAGAAGCATTAAGAACTTTGAATGTTTTTTTAGATGATGGGGATACCCATTTATTTCCAATAAAAAAATTTTCTCTACTTTCCATTTTCTCTCCTTTTCATATTTAGATTGAGCTATTAGCTACTTAAAAAACCTCTTAGAACCTATCCAAAGTAACTAGTTTTACATTCTAACAATAGCTTTTATTGTGTGACCCTTCTCAGAATCTTCGATTGCTTGATTTATATCTTTAAAATCATAAAACTTAATTAACCGATCAAAAGGAAATTGACCCTCTTCAAAGTAATTAATTAATTTAGGAATCATTGTGTCTGGGTAAGCAGAACCCTCAACTATGCCTACTAACTTTCTTCCGCCAGCAAAGAAATGTAATTCATTAAGCGTGATTTCAAAATCGGGTGGGCAGGCTCCAAGAATTCCACATGAACCTCGGGGTGCCAAGCATAAAACAGCATCTCGGATTACATCTGGTAAACCTGTTGTATCGAGAGCAACTGATACTCCATGTGTTGTGAGTTCGAGTATTTGTTCAACTATGTTGGTTGTTGTACTTGGATTGAATGTATGGGTGGCACCAAGTTCCCGAGCTATCTTTAGACGATCATCGTTTAGATCAATGGCTATAATTATAGATGCTCCTTCAATTTTAGCAGCCATAATTGATGATAATCCGACTGATCCAGTGCCAAAAACTACAAATGAGGATCCAGCTTTTACAGGAAGCGCATTCATAACTGCTCCAGCTCCTGTTAGGATGCCGCAACCAAGGGGACCAAGTAAACTGATATCAATTCGTTTATTAACCTTCACAGCATTTACTTCACGGCATATTGCAAAAGTAGCAAAGGATGATTGGCCAAAAAAGTTACTATGCACAGGACTATTTTGTAATGATAAAGCCGTCGTTCCATCTTCTCTTGTTGAGCCAAAGTTATAAGGCATAAATTCATAACAATAAGCAGGTTCTTTTTCATCGCAACTCTTGCAAGAACCACATGAGTTAAAAGATAAGACAACATGATCGCCTTGCTTTACTTTAGAAATTCCAGAGCCAACTTTTTCTACAATCCCCGCACCTTCATGACCAAGAACGACGGGTATAGGGGCAGGGAGCATACCAGCTTGAACAACAAGGTCGGTATGACAAATTCCAGTAGCAACTATGCGAACTAAAATTTCATCATCCCTGGGATCCTCAAGATCCAACTCTAGCAATGTTAATGGTTTTCCAATTTCCGTCACGACAGCAGCAGTAGTTTTCATTATTTAGCAATTTTTAATTAAAGCATTGATTAGATAATCTTATTAGCTTATTGTATGTATTGTCAATAACTATTATATATTTATATTATAGTATTATATGAATATATATTTATAAGAATAAAATTACTTAATTTATTTAGTATTTTATTTTTCTTTAAATGAAACTGCTCAATGATAGAATAAAAGCAAAGAAGATTTGCAATATTACAAATGAAAAAAAAATTAAGACTTCACCCAAGAGACCGCAAAGAACAATTAGAGCATTTTATAATAAAGGCTGTATCTCAGCATGGGATTGCGAGAGTAACTCATTCTCATGTTTGTGTATTAGCTGATGTCTCTGTTTCAACTGTCCATTTTTACTATAAACGACGTCAAGATCTTGTAAACTCTGCAATAAGGCAGGTTGAATCCTTTTTAATTGACATGTTTGATGAAAATCTTGATCGCACTTCTGAAGTCGAAGCTTTAACAGATTTAGCAGCAGCTTTTGTGAAAGAAGGATTTGAGAATCCTGATTTGATAAAGGTATGGTTAGATTGGAGCGCAGGAATCAACCAAGGCGTATGGCTTGAGTATCAAAATTTGCTAAAAAGACTGCATGAAAAGGTTCGTAACGTTCTTACAAGATCTAAAAGAAATGGAAATTTGCCTGCTAATTTTGACTCAATGTCTGCAACTAGGCTTTACATAGGTTCTGGGCATACACTACAGTTAATGATATTTGATGGTGCAAGCAAGCGAGATTTATCTATATTTCAAAAAAATATGATACGCGCTATTTTTCATTCAGCTGATCCTATTTAACTAGGTAGTTCCGACCACAAAACTAACAACCGTTGTGGCACTGCCGCCAATATTCAACGTTGATAAATTCTTTGCATTTTCAATTTGGTAGTTGCCAGCAGTATTAGTGCATTGTTTGTAGCAATCAAGCAGCATCCTTACACCTGTTGCACCCACTGGATGCCCCAAACCAATCAGACCACCGCTTGCATTAATTGGGATTCTACCACTCATTTCTATCTCGCCTGATTCAATAGCCTTCCAGCTTTCTCCTGGTTTTGTAATCCCAAAATGATCAATTGCCATGTATTCGGTTGATGTGAAACAGTCATGAGTTTCGATTCCATCAATATTTGATACTCCTTGCATCTCTGCTCTTGTAAAAGCATCATCAATCACTTTTTTTACGTGTGGAAATATGTAATCTTTATTTTGACTAAAATCGATTTTTTCTTGATATGTAATAGAGCCCGTTTGATGACCCCAGCCTTTAATATATGGGATTGAGTTGATATCCATTGATCTTGCTTTAGCATACTCTCTAGCCTTTTTTTCGCTTGCTAAAAAAATAATAGCTGCCCCATCAGTTACCTGGCTACAATCCATTTTTCTAGTTCTGCCCTCAATCACAGGATTAGCATGATCTAATCTAGTAAAAGTATCCGATTCAAAAGTCCATGCTCTAGTTTGAGAATTTGGATTTTTTTTGGCATTGCCAAAGTTTATCTCTGATATCTTTGAAAGATGATCTTCATTGATACCATATCTTTTATCGTATTCATTGGTCAGCTCGCTAAACATATGAGGCCAAGGATATTGCACGTCTTTGCACTCAAAACCAGATCGCATTGCAGGGCCTCCAATGTATTGCGCTGCTTGCTCTCCAGGCACATTCCTCATTTGCTCAATGCCTAAAACTGCAGCTAGCTCATATCTACCTGATTCAATTTCAGCACATGCAGCTAATGTTGCAATACTGCCTGATGCACAAGCTGCCTCATGTCGCGAAGAGGGCAATCCAAAAAAGTCAGGATGCGAGGAGACAAAAAAACCACCTAAATGACCTTGATTGCAAAATAATTCAGCCGTGAAATTACCAACGTGAGCAACCTCGATATCCTTAGGTTCTAAATCTACAGAGGATAATCCTTTTGCGATTGTATTTTCGAATACATCCAAGAGGTCTAATTCATTTCTACGCCAGTTTTGAGCAAAGTCGGATTGATAGCCCCCTAATATATATATGCGTTCTTTCATGTATTTTTTATTTGCTTCTATCAAAATAGAAGCCTTTAGGTTTTAAAAGTTTTATCAATGCTGGAACAACCGTAAGTGCACCCAGCATATTAAAAGCTAGTATGATTGCTAAAAGTAGACCCATTTCTGCCTGAAAACGTATCGGTGATAGGAAGCTCCATGACAACAGGGGCAATATCATTGTTAATGATGTAACTATAATTGCAACACCTGAGGTATTAAAAGCACGTATAGTAGCTTGAGAGTAATCAAGACCACGCTTCATTTCATCTCGCATACGATCTGCCATGTAAATACTATAATCAACACCACGACCTAATCCCAAGGCGGCAAGTGGAAGCGTATTAAGATTCATTCCAACATCAAGAAGGGCCATGACGCTCATAGTCATAAAATGTGATGTAGATAAAACAAAAGTTATTATCATGCCCAATTTAATGGATCTATAAACCCATACAAGATTCAATATAATTATTAAAATAATCGCTATTAATAGTAAGTTTTGTTTTAATCTAATTTCATCATTGGTAGCTTTAATTAGTCCAATTTGGCCCCCAGCGAATTGAATGATGGGCTCATCTTTATTAAAGTCATAATTGTTAACAAACTCTTCACCATGCCTTATCAGCTCATCTACTGTTTCTGAGCTATGCTCACTTGTAAATATTGATAATTTTCCAATATTCCATTCTGGATTAGTGTATGCCGCAAAGTCACCTGGTTCTCCATTAGACCTAAACATGTAAATATTAAAACCAACTTCAGCAGAAGTATCAGGAATAAATTGATAAGAGGGATCACCCTCCCACAGGACCATATTAATATTCTTTATTATTGGGGCTAGGCTGGAAGCTGGTGTTGCAGGTAATACCCTTTCAAAAATATGGCGATCAAATGCTTCTGATTGATGATAGACATCTGGGTTAAGCATAATTTCTTCTTCACCAGAAAAATATGCCTGTAAAACATCTGTTCCAATTCGATCATAATTTGAATTAATAGAGTCAACATCACTGTTATAACGGGAATCAGGCCATAAAATAGGACTACCTACAGCATCACCAATTTTTAAATTCTGGGAAATAAAAAAGCCACCAATTAAAAAGATAATAAAACACGGCAAGAAAAACTTGGCCGACATTTTATCTCCGAAAAGTCTAGCTAAAAATGTTTGGAAGGGTAGGGTGGTTTTGAATTTATTGGGTACTTTAAAGTAACTCATAAATGCAGCTGCAGCGATTATTCCTGGACTTAAGGTTAGCAACCAGATTGTACATATTAATGCTAATGATTGAATGGATGGAATTGCAACTAATATTAAAACGGTAAAGCCAGCTGCAGATGTTATTACAGCAGCAGTGCTTGGAAATAATAAACGCTCCAAGCCAATCCTAACAGCATCTTTCATATTCTTGCCTTCTGTTAATTCATCGAAAACTCTTGAGACGAATTGAACAGAATGAGATAACACGGTTGCAAATACAAAAAATGGCAATAACAAAAGTAATGGATCCATGCTGAACCCGGTGAAACCAATAACACCAAAACCAAGAATTGTTACCGAAAAAGCAACAGCCATCGGTATAACTACTCCTACCCAAGTCTGAAAAAATAAATATAAAAAAATTGAAATAGCTAAAACTGAAAGTGCAAAAATAGAGATCATTTTAGGAAGTTCTTGTTTAACTTCACCTAGCAAAATAGGTCGACCAACAATTGATAGTTTTAGTGACTCATCTTCATATTCTGAGCGCATGTCTCCAACAAAATTTATTAACTGATTGGTGTCTACATTGTTTTTAAACTCTGCAGCAATCATTAAGGATTTTTCATCCAAAGAAATTAAATATCCATTGAATTGCCCACGTATTAATAATCTGAATCTATCCATCTCGGCATCAGTCTCAGGAAGTTTTGGCCACATTAGCGGCATGACTTGAATTTGACCCTGTGCTCCTGAAACTGCTCGAGTTTTCCTTAGATTTACAGCCTCAAACAAAGGTTTACGATTTGCTTCATGAAAGTAAAAAGCATCTGAAATCTTTTTATATTTTTCTAAAAAACCTTTTTCATAAACTGAGCCATTTATATTTTCTACCATTACAAGAACAGTATTTACACCACCAAATTTATCGCTAAATTTTTCATACAATAGTACATTTTTATGGGTAGAGGGTAGCATCTCATTCAACGACGCTCGAAGAGTAACTCCTGTGATAGCAAAGTACGCAGCAACTGATGTAATAACAACAGTAATAAATAGTATTACCAATCGATACTCGATAACTTTATTAGCAATTGCTTTAATCATACTAAAATCTATTTATAAAACGCTTCTATTTAAACTGTTCATTGTTAAATCTACCATTTAACCAACCCATTAATTTCAGCTGTAGATGTGTCAATGGTGATAGCTAATCCACGAGCTCCCACTAATGCATATTTTGATTCTGAGAGAGATGTAGCACCCATGAAATATAAATAATTTAGATCTGGGAGATCCAGTTCAATTTTCTCTAATTTGTTACCATTTTTAATAGCAAGTATGTTTGCAAGACCAACTACAATTCCTTCGCCATTCTTATTAGTTGCAATATCAAATAAATGGTTATTTACTTCTGAATTTAAGAGTTTAACTCGGACTTGATCAACATCTTTAGGCGTGGCTTGCAAATTAAGTTTATTGGAATTAACTTGGGCTATAACACCGTCCAGCCCAACAGCAAGAACTAAATTTCCAACTTGTTCAATCTCTGTGAAAGTAGCTTTTATGTCTGGCGATGAGATAACAGTCCAAGTTTTACCAGCATTAATTGTTTCTGCAATTACGCCAAATTCTCCAGCCAACATGGCTCGAGTTTTACTCAAAACAGTTAAGCCATTTAATCGAGGTAAATCACGACCTGTATAATTACTTAAAAATTGATAAGTCCAAGTTTGACCGCCGTCATTTGTATATAGAATTGTTCCTTCGTGACCAACAGCCCAACCTACGTTGGAATCAAGAAATCTAATATTCCGTAAGTTTATGTTATTTTTATCTAAGAAAAGAGTCTTCCAGGTAGACCCACCATCTATGCTATTCATAATGCGACCACGATGTGTAACTAACCACCCATAATCTTTGTTCAGAAATTGAATGCGGCGAACTAGGTCAGTATTTGGAAGAGAGATATGAATCCAATTTCTTCCTCCATCGATTGTTTTTAAGATAGTGCCATAATATCCAGCTGCCCATCCGTGTAACTGATCTATAAAATCAATGGCGAATAAGTTATCTTGAACAAAGCGAATTCGCTCACCTTTATGATCTTTGATGTTTGATTGAGATATCTTGAGCACAGGTTTTGATTGAATTTTATTACTATTAACTCCCCATGAGACTAGGAGAATCGAAGTAATTATTGCTAAGAAAACCCAGAAAAGAAGCTTATATGAATATGATTTCATCAGAGTCATTTAGTAATATTGTAGTATCATATTATTAATTTGTATAATCATATAATAATATTGTGTAAATACATAATAGTTATTGCATAAACATATAATAAAGGATAGAGTATTAACTTGAAACTGAAAATTTGGTTGAGTAGGGAGGACTTGAATGACCACAGTAGTTCCAGGGTTAATGCAAAAAAAGCAGTTTAATATAATTAACATTCTGCAACATGCATCTATTTGGCACGGTAATTCGGAGGTAGTAACAAACTCTGTTGAAGGCGGTATTCATCGTATTAATTATTTTGACCTTTATGATCGAACTTGCCAACTCTCAAATGCTCTAAGTACTCTAGGTATAAATCCAGGAGATCGAATTGGAACTATGGCATGGAATACCTGGCGACATTTAGAGTGTTGGTATGGTTTGAGTGGATTTGGTGCAATTTGCCATACTTTGAACCCACGCCTTTTTCCTGATCAAATTGAATACATTGTCAACCATGCTGAAAATCGCTTCATATTTATCGACACCACTTTTATTCCAGTAATTGAAAATGTTCTTGATAAGTTACCAAAGCTAGAAGGCTTAATTGTAATGACAGATCAGGAACATATGACAGATGATATGCAGAAGTTAACAATTCCAGTTTATTGTTATGAGGAGTTATTGGAAGCAGAAAGTAAATCTTTTGATTGGCCAGTATTCAGTGAGGACACAGCTTCCTCTTTGTGTTACACATCAGGTACGACAGGCAATCCTAAGGGCGTGCTTTATTCTCATGCTTCTAATCTTAATCATGCCATGGTTATTTCTCATGTAGATCTATTTGGTCTATCCGCTAGTGACTCTTTCTTACAAATTGTCCCAATGTGTCATGCTAATGGATGGGGGTTGCCTCATAACGTGCCAATGGTTGGTGGCAAATTAGTTCTGCCCGGACCATTTATGGATGGTAAAAGTTTGTTTGAGCTAATGACTGCTGAGAAGTGCAACAAAACCTGCGCTGTACCTACTGTCATGACTTTTTTACAAGATTATTTAGATAGCGAAAACCTTCAAATTCCTTATATGAGTGATATTTATATTGGAGGCTCTGCTGTTCCTCAGTCAATGATTGAGGAGTTTGAAACTAAATATGACGCTGCAGTTAAACACGGATGGGGAATGACAGAATTAGTAGTTGGAACTTTTAATTGTAATTTACCTTTTATGAAAGAGTTAAGTTTTGAGCAGCGAATGAAATTACTAAGCAAGCAAGGACGTCCAGCTTTTGGAATGGAAATAAAAATTGTGGACGATGATGGTAAATCTCTTCCACATGATGGCGTAGCCTTCGGTAAATTAATGGCTCGTGGTCCAAGGGTCATTGAACGTTATTATAAAGCGGATAAAAGTGCCCTTGATAGCAATGGATGGTTTGACACAGGCGATGTTTCTACTATTGATGAAAACGGCTTTATGCAAATCACTGATCGAGCTAAAGATATTATTAAATCTGGCGGTGAATGGATTTCCTCTGTTGATATTGAAAATAGTGCAGTAAGGCATCCCGAAGTTCAAATTGCTGCATGCCTTGGCGTTAAACATGCGAAATGGGAAGAGAGACCTCTATTAATCGTTGTCAAAAAAGAGGGATTTAATCCAACTAAAAAAAGCATAGTAGATGTAATTGCGCAAGAGCATGCAAAATGGCAACTGCCAGATGAAATTGTATTTATAGATGAAATGCCGCTGACCGCGACAGGCAAGATTGATAAAAAACCCTTACGAATAAAATTTAATAATTTTTTAATAAAAGGAGAAATTAATGAATAATAATCCATCGATTAATAATTTAAGTCTATTCGAGTCACTCAAGAAAAAGCCTAGATTTGCTTGGCCGACAATTATTTTATTTATTATATGTACTGGGATTATTGCTGCGTCAACCTTATCAGCAATATATGGATATACATCGTATCTAACAACTTGTCTGATAACTGGAGTTGCGGGTTATTTTTTGTTTTCACCCATGCATGATGCAATTCACTCAGCTATTGGAGATAGTAAACAATTAAACCTTTGGATTGGCCGCATTTCATTCCTTTACTATTCATCACTTGTTGCATTTGAGTTAATGCGACATGTTCACTTCCGCCATCACCGAAACGCAAATGGACCTGGTGATGAAGCAGATCATGTCATTCAAAGCGGGCCAGCTTGGTTGCGTCCCTTGAAATGGCCATTTATAGACTTAATTTACGGATGGAAATATTTAGGATATTGGAAAGAACGTCCAAAATCAGAAAGACGAAATATTATCATAATGGCCGTTTTTACCTCAATTCTTTGGCCTGCACTAATTTTTAATGGATATTTAATAGAATTGCTCATGTTTTGGATAATTCCACAGCGCATATCTTTTTTCTTTATTTCATTTATTTTTGTTTATCTTCCTCACGTACCACATGAGGCTCAAGAGCAGGAGAATGCGTACAGAGCAACCAGCATACGTAATGGCGGAGAGTGGCTGCTTTCACCGTTAATGATGTATCAAAATTACCATCTCGTTCATCATCTTTATCCAAATGTTCCTTTTTATAGAATGGTTAAAATTTGGAACTCTAAATTAGACGAGCATCTATCAAATGATCCAGCTGTTGTTCCTACTCTTGGTTTATACCCATTACCTGCCAAGACAGAAATGGATGTCACTAAAATTAAACTGGAGCAATCTAAATGAACATGAAGAATTTAATAAAGACTTATCAAAAAATAATGAATAAAAAATTATTCATAGGGGGAAAAATAAAATGAATACCATAAATTCAAAACTATATATAAATACCATCAATAGAAAAAATATATTTTTCTTCATCATGATGATGTCTCTTTGTATACCAACTACTTATGCTGATGATTTTTGGTATGGAGGACGCTTAAAGGTTGGAACAGGAACTTACTTTGATAGGCTTGATGATTCATCTAACGGAGCTGGGCCTTCTCAATTTATTTTAGAATTACAGGCTGAGTGGTCTCCCAATGATAATGTTAGTGTTATTGGTGATATTTGGTTGAGGGGCGATAGGTTTTATGATTTAGATGATGGAGAGTTTAGGGCGCCAGCATTACAGAACTTTACTTCCCCTCAGAGCGCATTTCTTGATAGATTTAATATGTCAACTTCAAGCAATGGAACATATTTGATGCCAGATCCTTTTGGAGCTTCTGGAAAAGAAAATGAGCTTTTAGATGATTTTGATGATGAGTTGCTCCGCGAGTTATCGATTAGGTTTACTAATGATGATGGCACTGCTTCTGTGAAAATAGGTAAATTTCAAAGAGGTTGGGGTCAGGCAGACGGAATCAGGATATTAGATATTCTAAATGCTCAAGATTTGCGCCAAAGAACCTTATTAGCTGATACCGATGAAATTAGAATACCTGCTTGGACAATAGCATTTAACGCTGACATATCAAATAATGTTTCCCTTGAGCTTATTTATATACCAGAGGTTCGACATTCTGAATTTATTATCAACAATCCAACCCCGAATGATCAAACTTCAGGCGGTGCTTTTGGGTTTCCATTTCCACGCTTAATAGAGGGACAATCCGGATTTGGAATGCCTCTACTAGGAGCCCGTCTTAACAAAAAAAAGGTAAAAGATTGGGATAATGAAGAAGTGGCACTGCGCTTAAAATTTAATGCTTTTGGTGGTGAGGCCACGTTGAATGCTTTCCATGGCTATCAAGACTTACCAGTTGTTGTTCTAACAGGCGCAACTCTTCACGTTGGTTCATTTATCAATGATCCATCCGCTTCTGTTGCAAACGTACCACTGGATGTTCCAACGACCATCGGCGCCATTCACGCGCCTGGTCAATATGTTGATTTTATACAGTCTCTTGCAGGGGGGACCGCTGCACCAGGAGATTTTCCTTTAATTCCCTTTGGTTGTATGGATATTCTTAACCCTGGCGCTGGTGGATTTCCTTGTTCAGTTACTGCAGATTTTGATTTGGATTTCACAGAACGTCAAAAAACAATTGGTTTTTCATTTACTCGGGATATGAGCGAACTAAAGCTTGGACCTAAAAATGTATCGCCAGTGATTCGATTAGAAGTGGCTCATGAATTTGATAAAGCATTTAACCGTCAGGTCATAAATGACCCATTCCTTCCAGGGCAACTTGCTAAAGGTACTCCAGCATTAATTGGAACCAAGGCTGATTCTGTTACCCATCGCGATCAAATTTCTACCCTACTTGGTTTTGATTATAATCTTTGGTTATCTGGCTGGAAAAACCAACGTAGTTCAATTTTCATAACCTCACAATTTTTTAACATTCATACTAAAGATCATGAAAATTTAATGTTTCAAGCGCCTTATGCATTGCTAGAAGTGGAAGAGAACCAACAATATTTTACTCAAACATACACATTCGGGCTGCGTAATGACAATGTAATCCTTGATGGGTTAGCTGTTTGGGATCTTAGTAACGATAGTTTTGCTTATCGCCAAAGAGTTAGTTTCTCAGCTATGGGTAACAAATTGATTCCAAGAATTGAGGTAGGAATATTTGACGGTGATGAAGAAGCGGGACTACTAGCATTATATAGACAATCTGATTATGTTGAGTTTTCGTTAACTTATCAATTTTAACTTAGGAGAATACAGATGAAAATTAATAAACTAAAAACCTTTCTAACTATAGTAGTTTTGAGCTTTATGCCCTCTACTGCAGAGGCTGGTGATGAATGGATTGATAATTGGAAATCTTTCGCCGCAGAAACTGGGTTACCTGAGCATGGTGCCTGGGCTGCCGCAATCGATAATGCAGAAGTAAGGGCGCTTGCTAAAGATTGGGAAGATTTTCGTGGCTATACAGCATCGTCTTTGTTGTCGAAAGAAACACTTCCTGCTGAATTGAAACCTGGTTTTATCATTACAAAAGATAATATAGATTCATTGCCTTGGATAAAGGACTACTTACCGCAGTATTGGATAGATCGTTTAACCTCCGATTGGACTCCGATTAAAGGTATCCGTATTGTTCCCACAACACATTACTTCATGCAAAGAGGGCGCTTGGACGCAACTAAGAAGTTAGGCCCCAATCCTTTTGTAATTAATGAAAAAGGAGAACTTCGAGATCAGAATGGTGAGCATGGATTTATAAGTGAAGCCGGCCTGCCATTTATTAATCCGCAAAACGGTGAAGAGCTTAACTGGCTATTTAATGCCCATGGTGTTGGTACTGATGATCTATATTTCGATACGATTGATATGGCTGCATGCAATAGCGCAAATAACCTAGAGCGAAAATATAAAGCAAATATTTTTTGGCGTCGAATGGCCGGACGTGTAAGCGCACCCCCGTTAGGAAATGTTAAAGGTTTCGAAGGCATAACAGAGGCAGGCGCTTTGTTAATTTTATCTCCACGGGATGTTCGTGGTCTTGCTGGTGTAAGACTTAGGTATGCTGATGCAGATTTAGATGATAATTTTAAGCTTTTTATTCCTTCGCTTCGCCGGACAAGGTCACTAACAGGAACAAATGGTCAAGACCCTATTGCTCCAGGTCTTGAACTTACATGGGACGAATGGCGTTCAAATTGGTTTAAAACTGATAGACGTAATTTTAAGTACACTCTATTGAAGGAAGATATTATTCTTGCTCTTCCTGAAGTTGGAAATGTGTATGATCCTCTTCGAATTGCTAATGATGCCTGTAATTTATCTGGGATAATTGATATGGAAGTTCGCCCAACATGGCTTTATGAAATTACCGATCTTACTCAAACTTATCAATATTCTGTAAAACGTGTTCATGTAGATAAAGAGACATACTATTCACAATTTTTAGAAATGGTGGATAGAAATGGAGAGACATGGCGTATCTGGGATGATACACGTGACTGGGAACCTACTACCGGTAGGTTTATGTGGAGAAGCGCTGTCATTGCTAATGTTAGAGATGAGCGTGCAACTGTAATTACCGTAGATTCTGCTTGGGACAAGTTAGACTCTATGACAAATAGTATCTTCAATATTGATCAATTACGTGATCGTCGATAACTGAACATATATCAGTTAGAGGGGGTCTGATATTCTTTCCCTAGAGATATTAGGCCCTTGTTTTTGAATTAATGTACTTGAGACGACGCACATTTATGAATGTTGCATGAAATGATTATACAAACTATATATGGGAGTTTTTTCATGGATTCTGTTGAGATTGTTAGAAAAATAGTTTGTGAGCAATTAGGAATTGAAATTGATGAGGTTCAAAATGATTCCTCATTTATTGATGACCTTGGGGCTGACTCATTAGATGTTGTCGAATTAGTGATGGCTTTTGAAGAACAGTTTGGCTATGAAATTACTGATGATGTTGCAGAGAAAATTTCAACTGTTCAGGAAGCTGCTGATTACATAAATTCAAATAGCTAAGAAATTAGGTTAAAACTACGGAACAGACTACGGAATGTCACATTGACCTTTTTTACAAACCATTTAAAATGCTTTAGCTATAACCGTGGAGGGATGGCAGAGCGGTTGAATGCACTGGTCTTGAAATGCAAGATAACCCCTTTATATCTATTTACTGCTTCTTAAAACCCCACCAAATCAACACTTAAGATTTCTTAACGAGTCATAATGTCTAGTAAAGTGCGTAACGAAGTGCGTAACTTTTTTCATTACCTTAATTGAAAGAGGGTGACTCTAGAAAAAGACTGATCGTTCGAATTACCCACAGGGATTTGTGAGTTAGAACCTAGTCTTTGACATCTCCGCATTTCGAAAGCATTTCATTGGTATATCTTTTTAATTCGTCTTGATATGTCTGTTCATCTTCTTCGTTATGAAGCTTATATTCCTCTGAGTTTGCTAATGCTTTTAGCTGTTCATCGGTTAACTCTTTAAGTAAATAGTCTGTCACTTCATCATTAAAAACTATGTTGTTTTCCTCAACGCAGACTTCAAACGCACTGGGTTCCTCAACGCTCGTATTAACTTTGTATGTTTGATATGCAAACAATAGTGCTATGGCTATTAGGGTGTTTCTTTGCCAACGCTTCATTAAAACTCTGTATAAAGCTTTTTACATTTATATTTAGAATTAATTGGGGTTGCTCCCCGTGAGTTAGTAGTAATACTTTCCAAAACTCCATTAGTTCTGTCTAAAAACAATGCATTTTTAAGCCATGAGCCGTCATCAAACTTCTTTGTTTCTTCCCATGTTATGACCCCATTTACTCCTTGCGTATATTTCACATACTCAAGCCCAGATTTAAGTAATTGCTTGTCTGCTTGTATGTGTAAATTATAAGTAGGCAAATTCAGTAAAGATGATTTTTCTTTTTTGACTTTTGTGCATTCAAGGAATATTTCCTCACAGAAAGCCAAGGGTGAAAATAAAAGTAGGGCGATTAGTTTTTTCATTGTTTATTCCTCACCACTAAGTAGAGCATTATGATTAAAGCAACATTGCCAATAACGTAGGTAGTAAGACTCATGCATTTTGCCTCAATCGCACCAACTGCCTCTTCCACTATCCATGAGCCCACATAAGGTATATAGCAAGCCATCATC
>JAOMBK010000029.1 GCA_028344535.1 Pseudomonadota bacterium
TCGTGCAGTATAATTTGCGCCTAAAGAATAATCTTAAAAACAGGAACACTAACATGGATATAAGTTTTTCAGAACAAGATCTTCAATTTCAGGAAGAGATTAGAGCTGGTCTAAATGGATCAGAGTTTCCCTCAAATGTAAGGGAAAAACAAGAAAAGGGTACAGCCCTTAGTAAAGCCGACATGATTGATTTTCATAAATTTATTCATAGTAAAGGTTGGATGGGTTATAACTGGCCAGTTGAATATGGCGGCACTGGATGGTCTCCAGTGCAAATCTATTTATTTTTAAATGAACTTGCGTTGGCGAAATGCCCAACAATTCTTCCATTTGGATTAAGTATGGTCGGACCTGTTATATATACTTTTGGCAATCAAGAGCAAAAAGATAGATTTTTACCTGACATTCTTGAATTTAATACATGGTGGTGCCAAGGATATTCAGAGCCAGGTTCCGGTTCGGATTTAGCGTCACTTAAAACTAAAGCTGTATTAGAGGGCGATCACTACATAGTGAATGGTTCAAAAACTTGGACAACACTGGCTCAAAATGCTGATTGGATTTTCTGTTTAGTAAGAACTGAAACAACTCAGAAAAAACAAGAAGGTATATCTTTTCTTTTAATTGATATGAATACGCCAGGCATAGAAGTTAAGCCTATTATCACAATTGATGGGGATCATGAGGTCAATTCAGTCTTTTTCACAGATGTGAAAGTACCTGCCGATCAATTAATTGGAGAAGAGGGTAAGGGTTGGACTTATGCTAAATTTCTTTTAGCCCACGAAAGATTTGGAATTGCTGGAGTTCCAGTGGTTAAAGTGCAAATTGAAAAATTAAAAAATATTACTGCTGAATATAACGATGCTGATTTATCAAAAAAAATTGCTGAATTAGAAATTGATCTAGAGGCACTAGAGTTTACCGAGCTGAGAACCTTGGCAGCAATTGCTGAAGGTGGACATCCAGGTGCAGAATCGTCAATCCTAAAGATACGTGGAACTGAGATTCAACAAAGGTTAACAGAGTTATTTGTAGAAGCTGCTGGTCAATATATTCTTCCGTATGAAGGCCCTGATGGATTTGAATCAAATAGAACGCCAGCTGGCCCGGATTATGCTAGTCCATCAGTTGCTCAGTATTTAAACTATAGAAAAACTTCTATCTATGGTGGAAGTAATGAGATACAGAAAAATATTATTGCTAAAGCTATTTTAGGAGTTTAAACATGAATTTAAATTATTCTGATGAGCAGAACATGCTACGAGAACAAGTTCTTAAGTTTTGTGAAACTAATTATGACTTTATTGATAGAGAAAAAATATTAGATTCTGATTCTGGTTATAGTGAAGAAAACTGGAAACAGTTTGCAGAGCTTGGCTGGTTAGCAGTTCCATTTAAAGAGGATAATGGTGGTTTTAATTTTGGACCAATTGAACTTACTGTATTATTTGAAGAATTTGGCAAAGCGCTTGTAGTAGAGCCTTATTTAAGCTCTGTGGTAATGAGCGGTACAGTTTTAGAGGGATCAAATCATCCAGACAAATCATCAATTATTGAAAAAATTATTTCTGGTGAACATCAGGTCTCAGTTGCATATGCTGAAGCTAACATTGGTTATAATTTTTTAGATTGTGTAACAGCAGTATCCAAGGATGGAGATGCCTTGAGTCTAAATGGATCTAAGTCATTAGTATTAAATGGTGGTAATGCTGATCAATTTATAGTTCTTGCATCCCATGAAAATTCTCCTGTCTTGGTTCTTGTTGATGCTGATGTAAAGGGCTTATCTGTGCAAAGCTTCAAAACATTAGATGGGCAGACATGTGGCGAATTAACCTTTGAAAATGTTTCATTAAGCACTGAATCAATCTTGGCTTTGGGTGATGAAGCAGAATCATTGTTTAATAGGATGGTAGATATTTCTATCTTGTGTATAAGTGCAGAAGCAGTGGGAGCAATGACATCGTCCTATATGAAGACAGTTCAATATACAAAAGAGCGAGAGCAATTTGCTCAACCCATAAGTAATTTTCAGGTTTTACAGCATCGTATGGTTGATATGTTCATTGAAACTGAGCTAACTAAATCTTTATTGATTAAGGCTACACTGCAACTTGATTCTGATGATCCTGAAACCGGAAACACTATATCAGCGCTAAAAGTTCAAGTGGGTAAAGCAGGAAGATTAGTGGGCCAACATGCAGTTCAGTTGCATGGTGGAATGGGTGTTAGTAATGAAATGTCTATTGGGCATTACTTAAAAAGATTTACTGCCATCGATTCAATGTTTGGTAATACCCAACATCACATAAATAAGTATCAAGCAAAATAATTAATGACTGATCTTACTAAAAATCCTGATTTACGTTCTCGAGAAAAAATCGATGACTACTTTGGTGATTGGAAGTGGAGAGAGGGTTTGGCCGAACTTATGGTTCCTATTGTAGGGAGGCTTTATCGACATGGAGTTCATATTATGATCTATGGACAGTCTCTCGTGAATAAATCTCCTATAGATATTATGCATGCGCACAGGTTTGTAAGGCAGATCGAGGAAAATGAACTCAGCGAATTAGAAACATATCCTTTGTTAGAAAGATTGAGCAAAATGGATTTACCGGATTGTGAAGTTGATATTGGTGAGCTTGCAATGAGGTGTTCTTTTTTTCATGATCTTCCAAACAATCCTGATTCAATAGATAATTTTTTACAGGAGCAAATTAGTGTTGATGGTTTAGGTGCTAAAAGACCTGATCAACCTCAAGACATTGTTCTTTATGGTTTTGGCAGGATTGGAAGATTAATGGCAAGAATGCTTGCGCAAACAACCGGACCTGGAAATTATTTTCGTTTAAAAGGTGTGGTTGTAAGAAAAACTGGTGAAAATGACTTAATTAAACGAGCTAGTTTATTGCGAAGAGATTCTGTTCATGGAAGATTTGACGGAACTATAAGAGTTGATCTTGAAAATGAGCTTTTGGTTATTAACGGCAATCCCGTAAAGTTTATTTACGCAAACTCGCCCGCAGATGTTAATTATTCAGATTTAAATATTAATTCTCCAATTGTGATTGATAACACTGGAATATGGCGCGATGAAGAGGCCCTATCCAAGCACTTAACATCTGGCGCATCAAAAGTTATCTTAACTGCACCTGCTAAAGGGGATATCAGAAACATAGTCTTTGGTGTCAATGATTCAGCTTTGCAAAAATCAGATCAAATTATCTCAGCTGCATCTTGCACCACCAATGCCATAGTGCCAGTCCTTAAGTTGATCAGTGACCATTATGGTATTTCAAATGGCCACATTGAAACTGTTCACTCTTACACTAACGATCAAAATTTAATTGATAATTTTCATAAAGGTGATCGAAGGGGTAGAAGCGCACCATTAAATATGGTTATTACTACAACAGGTGCTGTAAAAGCTGTGTCAAAGGCAATTCCAGAACTTAAAGATAAGTTAACTGGAAATGCAATTAGAGTTCCAACTCCCAATGTCAGTTTAGCGGTCCTGGTTTTGAACCTGGAAAACTCAGTTGAAAGAGACGAATTAAATGAGTTCTTAAAAAAATCAGCTTTTGCTAGCAAATACAGAGAAATAATTGGATACACTAACTCGCCAGAGGCAGTATCTACTGACTTTTATTCGAGTCCATATGCAACAATAATTGACTCTCAAGCCACCATAGCAGACGGTAAACAAATTACTTTATATTGTTGGTATGACAATG
>JAOMBK010000031.1 GCA_028344535.1 Pseudomonadota bacterium
ATTATCTTTTGTAAATCCAAAAATCATAAAGACTAGCAAATTCCCTCTTTCCACTCGAGACATAAATATTGTTATAGATAAATCTATTACTTATAAAGAGATTGATAGTTTGATTTCTAAAGCAGCAATCAAGCACCTAGTCTCCTTCAATCTTATCAATACTTTTGAGGGAAGGGGTATTCCCAAGGGCTTTGTCAGCATGACACTAAGATTTACCTTTCAAAGTAATGCTAAATCTTTGTTAGAGTCTGAAATCAACAGTTCAATGCAAACTGTATTGAAGCTTTTAGAAAAAAAATTGAATGCTAAAATAAGGTCATGAATTTGACCAAAAAAGACTTAAGCGCAATATTAAAAAAAGAATTGAGGCTTTCAGTTGATATCTCTGATTCACTAGTTGATGAATTTTTTCAAGCGATAAAAACAACTCTTAGATCTCAAAAAAATATTAAGCTTTCTGGATTTGGCTCTTTTGAAACATTTATAACAAAAGAAAGAATGGGAAGAAACCCCAAGAGCATGGAAAATTTTAAGATCCCATCCCAAAATAAAGTTCGCTTTAGTCCAACTTCTAAGGCCAAGAATTTCTTGAACTAAAAATGAAGAAACAAGTACAAAATTTCAACAAATCAGATCTAGCGATGCATCTTTCAAGAAAGTTCTCCTCTTTGAATGATGAAACAATTATTGAAGGAATTGATTTAATACTGCAGGAAATAATTAATACTGTTGCATTAGACAATAGTGTTGAGATAAGAGGCTTTGGCACATTTTCAAAAAAAACTATCAGACCAAGAAAATATATTAACCCTAAGACAAAAGAAGAATCCTTTTTAGGTGAAACCTCAATTATGCATTTCAAGGTATCCAAAAAGCTCTTGCATGCTCATGACTGATCCAAGAATAATTGTAGCTATTGACACATTTGATTTTAAAAAGGCTAATGCAATTTTAGATCAACTAAATCCAGATCTTTGTCTGGTTAAAATCGGAAGCGTTGTTTTTAACGCCCTAGGAAAATCATTTCTTAAGCATGCATCTTCTCAAGGATTTAAAATTTTCCTGGATTTAAAATTGCATGATATTCCAAATACTGTTTATGAAACAATTACAGGCTTTATTGACTGCAAAATAGATATGCTAACAGTTCATTTGTCTGGCGGCGAAGAGATGCTCAAGAAAGCTATGCTTGCAGGAAAATCTATTAATACCAAAGTGATAGGAGTATCGATACTAACAAGCTTAGAAGAAGAAGATTCATTGGCTATATTTGGTAAAAAACTTGAAGATCAAATCATAAATTTATTTAAAATTGCAGTTAAAGTAAATATAGACGGAATTGTTTGCTCGCCCCATGAGCTAGAAATAGCAAATAAAATTTTAGGCTCTCATTCAATAAAAATTACACCAGGAATTAGAGATATCAAAGTAGAAGATGATCAAGCAAGAACCATGAGTGCAAAAGAAGCGATTGAAAGGGGCTCTTCATTTTTAGTTATTGGCAGACCAATTACTCAGTCTAAAGATATTTCTCAAGCATTACAGAATTTTAATAATTCCATTTATGAAAATTAGATCTATTAAAAATATTTTCTCTGAGCTCAAGAAACTATCAAAGTCCGATACTTCCAATAGTAAACTATCCTTTAAGTTTGAATCAGAATTTTTAGATTATCAGCCTTATTTAAAGAACTTCTCTTCTCAGCACTATAAATTATTTGAAGAACTCGCACATAAATTGAATCTTCAAGGCTCCATTAATGACCTATTTAATGGGGAGATTGTAAACAAGACAGAAAATAGACAAGCTTTACATCATCAATACCGTATTAATCAACCAGTATTAGAGTTCGATTTTAAAAAAATTACAGGACCTTTTGTAAAAAGGATTAAAAAAGATAGTTTTAAGAATATTATTACTTTCGGGATTGGTGGTTCATATGAAGGGCCAAAATTACTTCAAGAATATACAAACAAGCAATCATCTAAATTAAATTACTATTTTGTATCTGGGCCTGATAGGGATGAATTCAATGCAATATTAAAACCATTAAGAGGCGAAAAGAATTTTTACATTTTCTCATCTAAATCACTTTCAACAGATGAGACTCTTTCATGCTTGAGATGGCTTGGTGCAAAAAGAAATTCAACTAATTCAATAGTAATTACGGCAAACACAGAAAAAGCAAAAACACTGGGTTTTAATGAAAGTTGCATTGTCCCATTCCCAGAAACAGTTGGAGGTAGATATTCAATCTGGTCACCCATCTCCTTGAGTGCCGCATTAGAAAATAATTTCTCTAATTTTTTCAAGGGAGGCTTTTCTGCAGATAAAATGCTGTTAGGGACTTCAAAAAAAGATAGAGAATATCAAAAATTTATTAAAATATTAGCGTATTCAGATTTGTGGTTTAGTAATTTTAAAAATAAAAAGAATAGAGTGGTTCTCTCTTACAATTGGAAATTGCGATCTCTGCAAAGCTATATTCAGCAACTTGAAATGGAGTCACTTGGTAAGAAGGCAAATCCTAAAT
>JAOMBK010000032.1 GCA_028344535.1 Pseudomonadota bacterium
TTCAGGATCAGCAATCAGCATATTTCCTGAATAAAAAGAGGGTCTAAAAGAGCCTAAGTTATTTTCTCCTTTAAAAGATTTTTTCCATTCTATAGAAAGTGGATATTCATTTTTAAAAGACTGAAGGGCAACAGGTTCAATCACCTCTCCATCTGAGTCATCTTCCCAGAAAGCTAATGTAGAGCATGAAGAAATAAGTATTAAAATAATACTTAGGAATATATTATTTTTCATAAGTGCTAATTATTAATTTGATTTATCTTCATCTTTAAAAGAGACTGTTGCGATTCATTCTGTGAATTCTCAAGAGCCAATGAATACTGATCTAAAGCTAAGTCATTCTTTTTGAGCCCGGCCAAAGCATCACCTTTGACCTCATATACAAGTGGATGCTCAGATTCTGAATTAAATGATTCTAAAACCTTCAGTGCATTAGAATAGTTCTCCTTA
Source organism: Pseudomonadota bacterium (assembly GCA_028344535.1). Taxonomy (GTDB): domain Bacteria; phylum Pseudomonadota; class Gammaproteobacteria; order Magnimaribacterales; family D2472; genus D2472. The sequence goes on from JAOMBK010000032.1 coordinate 451, forward strand.
CTTAGTTCAATTCTCGCAATATTTATCTTTGCAATTGAGTTCAGCATGTCATTTCCAAGAAATCCTGAAGATACATCCAACAGTTCTTTAAAGTCGATTAATGCTGCATCAAGGTCTCCTTCTCTGGCAAGAGATGAGCCTCTAATCATTCTTGCAAGTTGAGCATACCCAGTATTGGGGTATTGTTCTTGAAGCTTATTAAAATTTTCTTTGTCATCTGATGCGCTTGCTGAATCAGCAGAAAGATTCACAAACCAAGCATCATATATCTCAGCTGCTTTTATATTCTTAGAAGTGATATATGACTTATAACTTACTGAAGAAACAAGAATTGATGCAAGAAACAAGAAACCAATTAACAGGGTATTTTTATAATCTTTAAAAAAATTAACAAAAGCCGAAAATCTTTCTTCATCTGAACTGTACTCTGCCATGATCTCTCCTAAAGATTAGTATATTTGTCTAAAACCTCTTTTGAGGTAAGAAGTTCTTGCCCACCGTCTTCACTTAGGTCTTTCCATATTACTTGATCATTTTTATGTTCTTCTTCTCCAATAATAATTGCATAGCTACAATTATTTTTATTTGCCCTTCTGAGCTGAGATTTTAGACTTCCCTCACTTAAAAATGAATCAAGGATAATACTATTATTAGCACTTCTTAAATCATCGGCTATTTTATATGTTTTTTTGTCAATCTGCTCTCCAGCAATAATAAATCCAACTTTTAATGGTTGTTTTATTTTTTCAATATTAAGAAGTTCTATTATTCTTTCAACCCCTATGGCAAAACCTATGGCATGCATATCTTTTCCGCCAAGCTGCCTTGAAAGATTGTCATATCTTCCCCCTCCAAGAAAAGCATCTTGTGCTCCAAGATTTTGTGAAACAGTTTCAAATACAATACCTGTGTAGTAATCTAATCCTCGTACCAATGATTGATCAATTTGAATATCGCATTGGTTGCTATAGGCATCTACAAGATTTTGTAAGAAGAGCTTAGAGTGGTCTGAAATAAAATCTTGAAATTTTGGTCCTTCTTTAAGCAATTCCTGAGTGGATTTTTCTTTAGAATCTAAAACTCGCAAAGGATTGGATTTTAATCTCGCCTGATCTTTTTTATCTAATTCATTAATATGTGGCTTTAAAAAAGTAACGAGCGAATCGCAAAAAAGCTCCTTAGCATCCCTATCACCAAGATGATTTATTTTAATTGTATAGTCTGAAATACCAATTAATTTATTAATCTGCAAAGCCATGCTAATAAGCTCATATTCTGCAATCCCTTCCTCAAAACCAAGATATTCAACTCCCACTTGATGAAATTGCCTAAATCTTCCTTTTTGTGGCCTCTCGTATCTAAACATTGGTCCTTGATACCAAAGTTTATGTTTTTCCTGTTCTTGTTTTTTTGAATAACTGCTCTTATCACACTCGCTGAACCCTCTGGTCGAAGACTAATGCTTTCTTCATTACGATCTAAAAATGAATAGAGTTCTTTGTTAACAATATCAGATGAGCTCCCAACCGACCTTGAAAAAAGCTCTGTGGACTCCAGCAATGGAGTGCGAATTTCATGCGTATCAAAAGAATGAAATATATTAGCAAGCTTTGATTCGAAAATATGCCATCTCTCTAAATCCTCAGGAAATAGATCAGGCATGCCTCTTAATGATTGAATCTTCACTTTTTAACCTTTTGCAATTATGTCTAAAGAATTTTTCTTTTCGAGTTGTTCTTTTACTTGCTCTTCTATTGTATCAACAAGTTTCTCAT
>JAOMBK010000033.1 GCA_028344535.1 Pseudomonadota bacterium
ATTATGGGATTGTTAACAATCCTCTTCTTTGCTCCTGCATTTGCAGTTGAGTATGACATTGAAACAATTGAATCAGTTAGCATTATCGGAACAAAAGCCGATGCAAGAAAAATTGCAGGCTCAGGAACAGTAATTTCTAATGAAGATTTACAAAAGACAATTGATACTGATATTCATAAAATTTTGTCAGCAGTACCTGGCGTATTTTTTAGAACAGAGGATGGTTATGGGCTCAGACCAAATATCTCCATTAGAGGAACAAGCCTAGATAGGTCGTCAAAAATTACTATTATGGAAGACGGTGTCCTAGTAGCTCCAGCTCCTTACACCTCTGCTTCAGCATATTACTTTCCAACCACTGGAAGAATTCATGGCGTAGAAGTTCTGAAGGGACCCTCCGCCATTACTCAGGGTCCTAGTACTATTGGCGGCGCATTAAACCTAATTAGCACACCAATACCAACAGAAGGCAAAGGTCAATTCGTTCAAGAGCTCGGTGATAATGGAATGATGAGAACTCATGCAGTGCTGGGCGGTGATAATGGCACATTTGGAGCCATGGTAGAAGTTCATGAGCATTCAACAGATGGATTTGATTCTATAGCTAATGTTGGCGGAGATACGGGCTTTGATAAATCAGACTTACTTGCAAAATTTAGGTATACATCAGGCAATCATGAGGTCACCTTGAAAATGCTTGATTTAGATGAAAGCTCTGATCAAACATATGTTGGTTTATCTCAGTCAAGTTTTAATAAGAATCCAAGAATGCGTTATGGCATGACTCAGTATGATCAAATGAACAATGATGGTGAGCAACAATCAATTACTTATAAAGGCTCATTTGGCAATGTGAATGTTATTGCAACTTCGTGGAGCAACGATTATCACAGAGACTGGTTTAAAGTTGATAAAGCTAACAATGGTAAAGCTTTTGGCATCAGTAATGGAATTAACAATGTAATTGATGCAGCTAATAATGGAAATGCTGATGCTCAAGGTATCCTTGATGGCACAAGAGCAGTAGAAGTAAAGCTTAAGCATAACAATAGGTTTTATGGCAATGAAGGCATTCAATTTCAATTATCAACAGATATTGGAAACCATTCTGTAACATTTGGTTATAGAGACATGGAAGACTATGAAAGTAGATTACAAAACTATGAGTGCTTTGATCAAAGCGCTGATGGAAAAAATTCTGCCCTCACTCCTTGTAGTACTGGATGGACCGGCAGTAACAATAGGTTGAGAGAAACAGACGCTACTTCATATTTTGTACAAGACATCATCACCATCGATAAGCTCTCATTAACGCTTGGTTATAGATCTGAGGATTACGACAAAGTTGAAAATAGATGGAGTGATGCGAAACCAACAAGAACTATAAAAGACGCTAAATATAATAACAAAAAATCAAGCGGTGATTATTCAACTACAGGTTTTGGTGCAACATATGATGTGGGTGAAAATCTTAAGCTTGTAGCAGGCTTCCATCAAGGGATGTCCCCCGTTTTCAATGGAGATGCTGAAGAAGCAGATAACATGGAGCTAGGATTTAGGTATAACAAAGGAACAACTGCTGTTGAAGTAATTTACTTCGCAAGTGATTATGCAAACTTAGTTGCAGAGTGTAAAAATTCATCAGGCGGTGATTGTGATGCGGGTGATACTTTTAGTGGCGGTGAAGTTGATGTTTCAGGTTTGGAGATTGATGCATCATGGGTTGTGCAAAGTAATACTATAAATTACCCAATAGCAATTACATACACCTCAACAGATGCAACTTTTGATAATAGCTTTGATAGTGATTACTTTGGAGTTGTAGCATCTGGAGATGATGTTCCATACATCCCGAGTTCTGTTTTGGCTATCAGTGCAGGATTTATAACTGAAAGTGGTTGGAGTGGGTACATGAGAATGGCAGATCATGGCAGTTCATGTTCGACAGCAGCTTGCGGAGCTTATGAAAACATTGAGGCTTACAGTTATATCGATTTATCTCTCAGGAAGAGAGTTAACGAAAACTTAGATGTTTATGGCGTCTTAGAAAATATTACTGATAATGAAGATATTGCAGCTAGAGCTCCAAAAAATGGTGCCAGATCGCAAAAACCTCAAACATTTAAAGTAGGATTTAGTTACAAGTTTTAATAAATTTCTCATTGGAGGCTATCGTAAAAAAGTTGTGGTAGCTTTACTCCCTGAACCC
>JAOMBK010000004.1 GCA_028344535.1 Pseudomonadota bacterium
GATTTCTGCTTTGAGCGAAAAGAAATCATATGTCAATTCTTTCTGGCTCCAAGTTTGCTGAGGTTCATGGTGATAGCTAATTCCTGATAAACGTAACGATTGAGTGAAGCCACTTTTTTCTTTTTTAAATACATTGCCTGCTTCAAATACTTTAATAGATGTATGCCCTTTTTTTACATTACTGTTTACTGCCGCAAATAGAGATCTGAAAAGACTTCCTCTAAGCAATGGCTCATTTTCATTTATTGGATTTTGTAATACAGCAGGCTTCCAGTTATTAGAATTTAATTGATTAAAGGAGTCTCTTGAAACAAATGGCATATGCATAAGTTCTTTAAAACCAGAATGAACAAGGCCAAATCTAAGGTTGCCTAATGTATTATTCTTCTTATTGTTAGTAATGGGGCCTGCCTTTGGTTTTGATATAGGTATATTGTCATACCCATAAGACCTTAGTAACTCCTCATATAAATCCTCTTCTAAAGAAATATCAAATCTGTGGCTGGGAATATTGAATGTAACATTCTTTTCACTTCTAGCATGCACCTTAAAACCAAGGTTTTTCAATATGACAATTGCTTTGCTTGACTTTAAGCTTAAACCAGAAAATTTATTAAACCTTTCTACATCCAATTTCACATTTTTCTTTTTAGTCTTGTTGGAATAAGAATAATAAAGTTCAACCGAATCATACTCTGCTATTTTATCTAATAGAAATAGATATCTTTCTAATGCTAGTTGCTGTAATTCAGGATCTACCCCTCTCTCAAATCGATGAGAGGCATCAGTAGCCAGCCCATACTTTCTAGCTTGATTAACAATAACCTCAGGTCTAAAAAAAGCAGCTTCAACAGCTATGCTTGAAGTATTAGATGATACAGAAGATGCTTCACTGCCAATTATGCCTGCTATCGCTTGGATCCCAGATTGATCCTGAATTGTTAATGAGGAAGACTGAACATCTTTAACATCGCCCCCAATAACTGTTACTGAGTTATTCTTGTCTTGAGGAAAACCAACCTTAATTGGTAAAGCTAACTTTGCTAAATCAAATACATGCATAGGCGCACCAAGTTCTAACATCACATAATTGCCTAAATCAACCAGGGGATTAATTAATGGAATGCCAGCAGATTCTATGAAACTTCGTTTTTTAAAATCTAAATTTTTTATTTTTTGCAAACCTTTAACTAGCATTAAATGATAATTACCACAACCAGAGCTATCAATATGGTTAATAATTTTCTTATCTTGGATAAGTTTTAATGATGAAGATTCAATTTTTTGGCTAGGTTTTTTTGATTGATATGCGAAGAATTCTCTTTCCAAACCCCTGAGTGATAACGCATCTCCTCGATTTGGAGTGACATCAAATTCTATTAGATCCCCCTCTATCTCACACTCGAAACCAACCTGTGTAAATACATCACTAAGTTTTTTTTGGCTTAGGTTTGTATTAAGAAAATTCTTTAAATATGAATATTGAATTTTCATGATGGAAATTGATTTAAAAAATCTAAATTCGATGAGTAAAATTCTCTGATATCTGTTACACCATAATAAAGCATGGCTAAACGCTCAACTCCCATACCAAAGGCAAAGCCACGAAATTTTTCTGTATCTATGTTGCAGCCATTTAATACATTAGGATGGACCATTCCACATCCTAGAATTTCTAACCATCCTTGTTTACCAAATTTTATGTCTACTTCTGCCGAGGGCTCAGTGAAGGGAAAATATGATGGTCTAAATCTGACTTCCATTTTTTCATTAAAAAAATCTTCTAAGAAATCTATTAAAACTCCCTTTAAATCACCAAAGGTAACTTCTTCATCAACTACCAATCCCTCAATTTGAGTAAACATAGGTAGATGAGTGGTATCAGAGTCACATCTAAATACTCTGCCAGGAGAAAGCATATATAAGGGCAAATCTTCATTTAGCATTGCATGCACTTGAGTATTTGAGGTATGTGTTCTTAATAAATATTCTGACTTGCTGTTGGAATTAAGATAAAAGGTGTCATGCATTTGTCTTGCAGGATGATTTTCTGGAAAATTTAATGCTTCAAAATTGTAAAAGTCTGTTTCTATCTCATTTCCCGAAAAAATTTGATAATTTAGAGGTGTGAAATAGTTAATAATTTTTTGTGAGATTTTAGTTATTGGATGCTCAGAACCAACCAAAAACGGATCAGCGGGAAGAGATACATCTAATTTCTTATGGTCACTTTTGCTTTGTATGTGTTCAATGGAGGTCTCAAACAATTTGGCTAAGTTATTTTTAAGAATATTTAACTCTTTTGCGACATTTGCCTTCTCGTCTGATTCAAGGTCTCTAAGCTTTGAGAATGCAGAGACAACAAAAGACTTTTTACCAAGATATTGAGCTCTTAGTTGAAAGAATTCAGCCTCTGATTGAACGGATTTTAATTTGAGAGCGGCTGTTTCAATTAAATCCTGAGGGATTTGCATGAGAACATTATACCCTTACTTTTTCTACGATTTTCTTAAAAGTATCAGGATCAGAAAATGCAATACCAGCCAATGATTTTCTGTCTAGTTTTATATTTGCTTTGGAAAGTTGATTAATGAATCTACTGTAAGAAACTTCCAACGGTATTAACGCTGCAGAGATTCTTGAAATCCACAAAGATCTAAAAGTTCTTTTCTTATTTCTTCTATCTATAAAAGCATATTGAAGGGCTTTAACATTAGATTGCTTAGCAGTTCTAAATAATCTACTTCTAGCACCATAATGACCTTTGGTGGCTTTCAGTACTTTCTTGTGTTTTGCTTTTGCAGCTAGTGCTTTAGTAACTCTTGGCATGATATTTAAATGTTATATAAAAGTTTTTGCGCAATTTTTTTGGTCTCATCAGCCATCTTGATCATCCCACGATTATGGCGCTTTCTTTTAGTAGTTTGCTTAGTCAAGATATGAGCACGAGAAGCGCTTCTTCTTTTTAAACCACTACCAGTAGCTTTAAAACGCTTTTTTGCGCTTGAATGTGTTTTTAATTTATAACCCATAATTATTTCTTTCTAATTTGTGAGAGAACCATCAATAACTGTCTTCCTTCTAGAGATGGCTCTTGGTCTACTTGAGCAATATCTTGAAGGTCATCCCTCAAACGATTTAGTAGTTCAAGCCCTAAATTACTATTTAAAATTTCTCTGCCTCTAAATCGAACGCTGATTTTAGTCTTATCTCCGTCATTAATAAAGCTTTTTATCTTTTTTAATTTAATATTGTAATCACCAATATCAGTGGTGGGACGAAACTTAATCTCTTTTAAGGACTGCTTTTTTGGTTTTTTAGTCCCGCCGGTACTTTTTTTCTTCTCAAATTGAAATTTACCAAAATCTAAAAGCTTACAAACTACTGGTTGTGCATCAGATGGTGAAACCTGAACAAGATCAAGATTATTCTTCTGGGCTTCTTCTATGGCTTCATCAATAGACAATAAACCTAATTTTTCTCCATTTGAGCCGATTAACATAACCTCTTTTGCATAGATTTTGTTATTTATAGGAGTCGTTGATTTTTTCTTCAAAGCGATAACTTAGAACCTTAAGTATTAAGAGAGAGTTTAATCAAAATAATTTTGATTTAAGAGTTGTGTTGTTAAGTGATTTAACATGGAAGTGGATTTTATAGCATTATTCATAAAAAGAAAACAATCTTATGGCTGCAGTATTTGCTCTATCCATTCTTCGCCTTGCTTATCAAAGATATGCCTTTTATTCAGTCTATTTTCATGACCTTGCCAGAACTCAAAATAATATGGAGTAAATGAGTAGCCTCCCCAAAAGTTTGGTCTATTTGTTTCTGAGGTCATGTTTTCAAGGGTTTTATAAAAATTTTTTGAAACTTCATCAAAAGAATCAATTATTTCTGACTGATTGGAGCTTATAGCCAATGCATTCTTTTCTTTGGTTCGTCCTTGAAAATGCTGATCAGAAAATTCTTCAGACGTCTTAGAAATTTTCGCCTTCATTCTAATTTGGGTATTAATGCTTGCCCAGTAAATTAAAACAGAGACTTGGTTATGAGACTCAAATTGGCGGCCTTTAGGAGAATTATAATTTGAAAAAAAGATCCATTCATTGACATCAATATATTTAAGATTCACATACCTTGCTTCTACTTCATTGGCTACTTTATTGAATGACGAAACTGAAATGGCTTCAATCCCTTTCTGACCATTATCTAGAGCCGCTTTATATGCTGATTTAAACTGAAGATAGGGTTTTTCGGAGCTAAGATTAAGAAACTTAATCATTGGTAATGGTAAGTAATGGTGCCCAGAGCCGGACTTGAACCGGCACGAAGTTGCCTTCGAGGGATTTTAAGTCCCTTGTGTCTACCAATTCCACCACCTGGGCAATTAGTTTGTTCAATTAATTTTTTTATTATTCTAGTTTTACTGATGAGATTAAGCACTAAGCTTTAGCGAAATCCTTTCTCTTTCAGCATCAATTCCAAAGATGATGCACGATAGCTTGTCACCTTTTTTATAATTCTCCATCGCTTCTGCAGGATTTTCGTCCTCAGTTATGTCTGAAAGGTGGATCAGCCCGTCGATGTCGCCCTCTAGACCAACAAAGATCCCAAAATCAGTTACGGACTTGATACTACCTTCTACAGAATCACCCAGTCCATACTTATTAGCAAATTCCGTCCAAGGGTTTGGTTTGGTTTGTTTTAAGCCAAGTGAAATTCTTCTCTTGTCATGATCAATCTCTAATACCATAACCTTAATTTTTTCTTCTAAATCAACAACCTTTGATGGGTGGATATTCTTATTGGTCCAATCTAGCTCTGATAAATGTATTAATCCTTCAACGCCCTGTTCAAGCTCAGCAAAGCATCCATAGTCAGTTAAATTTGAGACTGTAGCCTCATATACACCACCAACAGAATATTTGCCTTCTATTGTTTCCCATGGATCATTTTGAATTTGTTTTAAACCTAATGAAACCCGAAGTTTTTCTTTATCGAAGCTTAGTATTTTTACGTCAATTTCTTGACCAAGACTTAAAACCTCAGATGGATTAGTAACCCTTGACCATGAAATATCAGTTATGTGTAATAAGCCATCCAGGCCACCAAGATCAACGAAAGCACCATAGTCAGTTAGGTTTTTGACAACTCCTTTAACGATTTGTCCTTCATCAAGATTTTTTAACAACTCGACTTTTTCAGCAGAATTGATTTTCTCTAAGACAGCTTTTCTTGATAAAACAACATTATTTCTTTTGTAATCTAACTTAATAACTTTAAATTCTTGTACAGTGTTCTCAAGCTCTGGAGCTTCCTTCACAGGTCTGATATCAACAAGTGATCCGGGTAAGAATGCTTTGACAACATCGACCTCAACAGAAAAGCCACCTTTAACTCTCGTTAGAACCTTTCCTTCGACAAATTCCCCGGTCTCTAGAGCTTCCTCTAGCTTTTTCCAAGTTCCAATTTTTCTTGCCTTTTCTCGAGAAATTCTTGTTTCACCATATCCATCTTCAACCGCTTCTAGAGCAACTTGCACCTCATCACCAGATTCAATTTCAACCGATCCATCATTATTTCTAAACTCATCCAAGGAAATGACTCCCTCTGATTTTAATCCAACATGGACTGTCACCCATTCTTTATCAACATCTAAGACAACTCCTGTGACAATGGAGCCGGGTTGCATTTCAAGTGTGCTTAGACTTTCGTCTAATAGTGCAGCAAAGCTTTCTGACATATTCTTTATACTTCCTTGGTATGTTCTTTATAAATTTTTAAAACTATTTCTAATACTTCTTGAGGAGTAAGATGGGAGGAATTCACTTCAATAGAATCATTCGCTGGCATCAAGGGAGATATTTCTCTTGCCTTATCTGCTTCATCTCGCAATCTAATATCTTCAATTAGATCGCGCATATTAACGCCTTGACCAGTATTCTGCAACTCTAAAAACCTTCTCTTTGCTCTTACTTCTGCATCTGCAACTAAAAAAATTTTAGTCCCAGCATCTGGAAATACAACAGTGCCCATATCTCTGCCATCTGCAACCAATCCATTGTCATTGGCTAGGTCTCTTTGAAAACTAATTAAGTTATCTCTGGTTTCTTTTAAACTGCTTAATTGAGATGCCGATTTAGCTATTTTTTCATGTCTAAGCGTTGAAGTAATATCTGTATTATCCTCAAAAACATGCATCTCATGATCAATGCTATCAATTTTTAAATTGGAAAAGAGATTCTTTGCAGAAGAATGATTTTGAGCCTGATCAAAACAATATGAATATGCTCGATAAAGCAGGCCACTATCTAATAAAATAAAATTGAGTTCTTTTGCCAATGCTTTAGCAAGCGATCCTTTACCAGATGCAGATGGGCCATCAACAGTAATAATATTATTATTTTTCAAGCTTATATCCTATAGAAGAAATTAGCTCTATGAAATCAGGAAATGATGTAAAAATATTTTTACAATCCTTTACTGTAATTGGTTTTGTACATTTCAAACCGGCAATCAAAAAACTCATAGCAATCCTATGATCTTCATGAGATTCAATAGAAATAGGTTGCTCAATTAAAAGTACATTTGGGCTTCCCATAATACTCATACCATCTTCAAAATTTTTGTGAGCTATTCCAAGTTTAGTGAAACCATCAGAAACAGCTTTTAGCCTATCTGATTCCTTGACTCTTAACTCTGCTGCATCTCGAATTATTGTCTCGCCCTCTGCAAATGCAGCTGCAACAGAAATGATAGGAATTTCATCGATAATATTTGGAATAATATCCCCAGAAAGTTCCACGCCTTTTAATACAGATTTTTTGATTAACAAGTCAGCGCAAGGCTCTCCTGACTCTAGTCTTTGATTTCTTACCTCAATATCTGCGCCCATGTTTTGCAAAGCTTGCAACACCCCTGTTCTTGAGGGGTTCATTCCAACATTTGTAATTTCTAGCCCTGGTGAATCACTTATTAAGGCGGCTACTATTAAAAAAGCAGCCGAAGAAATATCACCCACCACTGTATAATTTTTAGCATGCAAATGATTAGAGGGTGCCAATTGAATAATATTCTTACTTCCCTCAGATGCAATTTCTATATTTGCACCAAAGTTTTTTAGCATTCTTTCTGTATGGTCTCTTGTTTGAATAGGTTCAATAATTTCAACACCTGCCCCTGAAGCTAGAGCAGCCAATAGGATGCATGATTTTACTTGAGCACTTGCTACTGGTAACTCATAGGTATATTGCTTTTGAAGTGATGTGGGCAATATTGAAATAGGCAACTTACCATTTGATGATTCAATGCTAGCACCCATTTCAGTTAACGGGTTTATTACTCTGCTCATCGGTCGAGAAGATAAAGATTCATCTCCACAAAAAGAAAGATTTAAACCAATGCCGGAAGTCAACCCCAGCATTAGACGCAAGCCAGTCCCAGAGTTACCAAGATCCAGTGGCGCATCACAGCTTTGAAAAATATATTTTCTTTTATGTAAATTAACCAACCCGTTTTCATCAATTGTAATGTCTGATCCAATTTGATTGAGCGCATTCATTGTGGAGAGTGGATCTTCCCCATGCAAGAAGCCATCAACTGTCATTTCTTGATTCATCAAAGCTCCGATCATAAGAACTCTTTGCGAGATAGATTTATCTCCAGGACATTGAACTGTGCCAAAAATCTGACTATTGATAGACGTAGTTAGATTCAATAGTTTGATTCCTTAAAATCTTTAAGTTCGCCTAAAAAGGTTTGAAGGGTCTTAGGGTCATTTCCAATCTTATCTTTCAAGATAATTAGATTGTTTATCAAATCATCTATTGCTAAGGCAATATTCTTTTCATTCATTGAAAAAATATCTCCCCACATTTTGGGAGAGGATGATGCCAGTCTTAAAAATTCTCCGAGACCACCGCCTGAAAAATCTGAAAGATTATCTTGCTCAAGCTCCTTTAAAGTATTTAATAATGCATAGGCAGCAACATGAGGAAGGTGGCTAGAATATGCAAATATCTTGTCATGCAACTCTGCATCCAACACTGTAATGTTTGATCCAAGTGTTTTCCATAAATTTGTAACTCGATCTACATGCTGTGATCCTACAGAGTCATGATATGACAGGATTGTTGATTTCTCATTGAAAAGATCAGCGGCTGAATTTTTTTCGCCCGAAAGGTGGGAGCCAGCTACAGGATGAGAGAAGACAATATTTTTAGGAAAATTAAATTCTTGCAAGGTTTTATTTAGAGAGCTTTTGGTGCTTGTTGTATCCGTGATAGTAACTGAAGAATTAAATATAAAATCTAAGGATTTTAGAATATCATCAGTTGCACTCGGAGGAGTGGCAATAATTACAACTGAGTCTTCGTATTCAGAATTTTCCAAATCATCAAGAGAATGAAGTGAGCCTTGAATTGACTGATTATCCAATGCATTCTTTATGCTGTTTTGATTTGAGTCAAAAGCCAAGATCTCATAATCTTGAGAACTTGATAAAGCTTTAGCTATTGATCCTCCAATTAATCCTAGCCCAATAATAATAATTTTCATAATAGCTCTTCTAAAGCGCTAAGAAATTTTAAGTTTTCAGTTTCTGTTCCAATTGTTACCCTTATAAAATCTTTCATATCATACAAATCAACAGATCTTACGATGACTCCTTTTTCCATAAGGTTGTTAAACATTTCTTGGCCAATAAAGTTACCTTTAAAAGTAATAAAGTTCGCAACTGATGGAATGCATTCAAGACCAAGTTTGGATAATTTATCGAATAAAAACTCATACTGTTCTGAATTTAACTCAATGCTTTGTCTAATATGCTCATGATCGTTAATTGCTACACAAGCCATCGCTTGGGCTATGGTATTTACATTGAAAGGCTGCCTGATTCGATTGAGAACCTCAATTAAAGATGGATTAGCAATGCCGTACCCAACACGAATACTAGCCAGACCATGAATTTTAGAGAATGTTTTTGTGATTAGTAAATTATCAAATTCATTCAGTAAATCTAAAGGCTTGACGTAATCTTCTTTGGTTACATACTCAAAATATGCACAATCTAATACCACCAATACAGATGAGGGAACTTTTTTTAATAACGAATGAACTTCTTCGTGACTGTTATAAGTGCCTGTTGGGTTATTTGGATTGGCAATAAAAATTACTCTGGTGCTGCTCTCTAAATAGTTCTCAAATGATTTTAAATCGTGAGCCCAGTTGCATGTAGGAACCTCTATTAATGATGCGCCAGCGGACTGAGTAACAATTTTATAGACTGCAAATGCATGCTTTGAAGCAACAGATGATGTTTTTGGATTCAAGAAAGCTCTGGCTGCTAATTCCAAAATCTCATTAGAGCCATTTCCTATAATTATGTTGTCAAAAGCAACGTTCTCATGATTTGCAATTTCCTCTTTAAGCTTTGTTCCATTTCCATCAGGGTATAAATGCAAATCATTTTCCAGTCTTGCTAAGATTGAAAGCGCCTTCGGAGATGCTCCGAGTGGATTTTCATTGCTTGCTAGTTTTACAACCTGATGATGACCAAATTCTGCAACGACTTCGTCGATTGAGCGGCCAGGCTCATATGGATGAAGATCCTCAATCCCAGGGTTAAGATTATTAAGAATATCTGAGCTCATGAATCTGACGGATATGAGCCAAGAATTCGAACAGAAGCTCCTAATTCCCTAAGATTGGCAATAACCTGCTTGAGTTTCACGTCCTTATAGTGGCCGCTGCTATCTATAAAAAAATTATGTGCATTCAATGATTCTCTTGATGGACGTGTTTCAATTCTTTCCAGATTAATTTTTCTTTTATTGAATGGTTCAAGTATTTTAATTAAAGCTCCTGGCTGATTATCTGTTTGGATTAAAAGGGAGGTTTTATCTTTTTTGGTTTGCTCAATTGCAATATTGCCAATCACTAAAAATCTTGTGTTGTTGCCAGAAAAATCTTCAATATCTTTTTGATAATGATGTAGCTTATATTTATTAATTGCCAATGAACTGACTATACATAAAGTTTTTGGATGGGCTTTTGAAAGCTTGGCAGCTTCAGCCGTGCTTGATGTAGTCTCCCTTTTTGCATTAGGTAAATTAGCATCCAGCCACTTGCTGCATTGACCAAGAGCTTGAGGATGCGATGCAACAATTTGAGTATCCTCGAGTTTAAATTTTTTGGCTGAAGCTAGTTGATGGTGAATAGGGAGATAAGTTTCGCCACAAATCTTTATCTCTTCATCTGCTAAAGAGTTTAAGGTTGCATTTACTACTCCTTCGGAAGAATTTTCTACTGGCACAACCCCAAAGTTTGCTGAACCAGTTCTTACTTGATGAAAAACATCCTCTATCGTTGATCGTGGTGATCTTATTGGCGAAGAACCAAAATGCTGAATTACAGCCCCTTCAGAATGAGTTCCTTCAGGACCAAGGTATGCAATTGTTAATTCTTCCTCTAATGAAAGGCAAGATGAGATAATTTCTTTGAAAATGTGATTAATTTTATTCTCTGAAATTGGACCATCATTGAGTTTAGAAATATCTCTCAAGATCTCTGCCTCTCTATTAGGTTTGTAGAAAGAGGTATTTGAGCTCATCAAGCTCTTTAATTTACCTATTTTTTGTGCCAAAGAGCCTCTTCTTTGAATTAGCTTCAAGATTTGATGATCAATAGCATCAATTTTTTGCCTTATAGGTTTAATTTTATTCTTGCTCACAACTTTATCCGTGCTTAGATTGAAAATCTCCCATGAAATTAATCAATGCATCTACCGCTTCGATTGGCGTAGCATTATAAATGCTTGCTCTCATACCGCCAACTGACCTGTGTCCCTTTAAGTTAAGTAAACCTGCATTTTTTGCTTCATGCAAGAATTCGGCGTCTAATTCTGAATTTTTCAATAAAAAAGGTACATTCATAATAGATCTATTTCGCACTGTTACAGGATTAGAATAAAAATTAGATTGATCTATGAAATCATATAAATTCTTTGCTTTGAGCTGGTTAATTTTGCCCATAGATTCTAAGCCTCCATTATCTTTAAGCCATGCAAAGACTTTGCCTGAGAGATACCATGCAAAGGTGGGAGGAGTATTAAACATTGAATCTGAATCAGCATGTTTTGAATACTGAAGCATGCCCGGCAATTCAGCTGAGGCTGTTTCTAAAAAATCATTTTTAATAATGCAAATAGTTAATCCGGCTGGGCCAATATTTTTTTGAGCGCCAGCATAAATCATTGAAAACCTTGATACATCAATTGGCTCACTCAAGATAACTGATGACATATCTGATATTAATGGTGCATTAAGGGTTGGAGGAACATGCAATGCATTTCCTTGAATTGTCTCATTGGCAACGTAATGTAAGTAAGATGCATTTTCAGAGCAGTTCCAGCTCTCCTCACTGGGCACATTATTAAAGTTAGATGATTCAGAACTAGTGACAATATTGATATCAATTATTTTTGAAGCTTCGTTGATAGCTTTTTTTGACCAGCTTCCAGACAAAACATAGTCAGCAACTTTCTGAGAACCAAAATTCATCGGAACCATAGAGAACTGAAGAGTGGCACCCCCTTGGAGAAAGAGAACTTGATAATCACTTGGAATGTTCAATAAATCAATGAGATCTTCCCGCGCTTTATTGGCTATATCTATATAGTCAGAAGATCTATGGCTCATTTCCATAACTGACATTCCGGAACCTTGCCATTCCAGCATTTCAGCCTGAGCTTCTTGCAACACAGCTTCAGGAATGGCAGCAGGACCTGCTGAGAAATTCCATTTTCTCATTATTCCTCTTCTTCTTCTGGGGGAATTCTTACACCTTCGATTAATTTCTCACCTTCTTTAGGAGAGATAACTTTAACGCCTTGGGTATTTCTGCCGAGAGTAGGTATTTGACTGATGGCAGTTCTGATGAGTGTGCCTTTATCGCTAATTAACATAATCCCATCATTTTCATCAACAGAGACTGCAGAAACCATATTTCCATTTCTATCACTTGTTTTTAAAGCAATGACACCCTGCCCACCTCTATTATAGGATGGGAAGTCCTCTAATTTTGTTCTCTTTCCAAAACCATTTTCAGATAAACATAAAATAGTCTTAGATGGATCACCGATCATTAAAGAAATAACTTTCATTCCATCTTTAAGAGTTATTCCTTTGACTCCCCTTGCAGTTCTTCCCATTGGGCGAACTTTCGATTCATGGAATCTAATCAATTTTCCAGAATAAGATGAAAGTAAAATATCATTATCGCCATGAGTAATGACAGTTCCTACCAATTTATCATCATCATCTAATCGAATAGCCTTAATTCCAGATTTATATTTTTTATGAAATAAATTTAAGTTTGTTTTTTTAACAACACCGTTTCTAGTTGCCATGAAAATAAATTTATCTTCAGAAAATTCATCGACAGGTAGAATCTGAGTTACGGTTTCATCATCATCCAATTTCAACATATTAACGAGAGGTCTTCCTTTGGAAGTTCTGCTTGCAACTGGAACTTCATAAACCTTCAGCCAAAAAACTTTGCCTTTGGTTGTAAAGCATAGAAGCTGGCTATGAGAACTTAAAACATAAAGGTTTTGTATTAAATCCTCTTCTTTGACTTTTGCACCGGCCTTACCAACACCTCCCCTTCTTTGCTCTCTGTATTCATCTAGAGGCTGAGTTTTAGCGTAGCCACTTCGAGAAAGAGTTAACACCCTGGTCTCTTCAGGAATTAAATCCTCATTTGAAATATCATGGCGGGTGTCATTGATATTAGTTTTTCTGTCATCTCCAAAATTTTCTCTAACCTCTATTAATTCATCTTTAATTAATTGAAGTAGCGTTTCTTTATCATCAAGAATTTTTTGAAGTTCTAAGATTACCTCTAAGATTTCATTAAATTCAGTAGAGAGGTTGTCTTGCTCTAAACCCGTGAGTCTTCCAAGTCTTAATTCAAGAATAGACTTTGCTTGAGCTGGAGATAATTTATAGTTTTTACCTTTAATTCCATACTCAGATGAAAGGCCTTTGGGACGACATGCATCCTTACCAGCTTTTTTAAGAATTGCTTCAATCGGTCCAGCTTTCCAAGATTTCTTACATAGTTCGGTTGCTGCAATCTTAGTATCTTTAGATTTTTTAATTATTTTAATGATCTCATCAATATTTGCTATTGAAACCATTAATCCTTCGACGATATGACCCCTTTCTTTAGCCTTTCTTAAATCAAACTTAGTTCTTTTTGTAACAACATCTTTTCTGTGTTTTATAAACTCTTGGAGGATTTCTTTAATATTTAATACGCGAGGCTGGCCGTCCACGAGAACCGTAAAATTAATACCGAAAGATTGCTCTAATTGCGACTGAGCAAATAAATTATTTTCTAGAACTTCAACGGACTCACCGCGCTTGACCTCAATAACTACTCTGAGACCATCTTTATCAGATTCATCTCTTATTTCGCTGATTCCATCTATCTTCTTGTCTTTAACCATCTCAGCAATTCTTTCAAGCATCTTAGCTTTATTGACCATGTAAGGTATTTCATTAATGATCAAGGAACTCTTTCCAGATTTATCCTCCTCTACGGAAGTCTTGGCGCGAACATGAATAATTCCTCTACCAGTTTTATAGCCCTCATATATCCCAATTCTTCCATCTATAGTTCCGCCTGTTGGGAAATCGGGACCAGTAATAATTTGAATGATCTCATCAATGCTGGCCTTTGGATTATCCAACAAGAGCAAGCAACCGTTTAATACTTCCGTCAGATTGTGTGGAGGAACATTTGTTGCCATACCAACTGCAATACCTGATGAACCATTAACAAGCAATGCTGGAATTCTTGTTGGCATAACGTCTGGAATTTGCTCGGTTCCATCATAGTTAGGAGAGTAACTTACCGTCTCTTTCTCAATATCATTGAGAATCATATCTGTAATTTTTGCCATCCTAACTTCGGTATAACGCATGGCAGCTGGAGAGTCTCCATCTATTGAACCAAAATTGCCTTGACCCTCTACTAAGGTGTATCTCATAGAAAAGTCTTGCGCCATTCTAACCATAGCTTCATATACAGCTGAATCACCATGAGGGTGATATTTACCTATTACATCTCCCACCACTCTTGCAGATTTTTTATACGGCTGACGATAGGTATTTCTTAATACATGTTGTGCAAATAAAATTCTTCTATGTACTGGCTTTAGACCATCTCTCACATCTGGAAGTGCTCTTCCGTGAATGACGCTCATAGCATAACTTAAGTAAGAAGTTTTTAGCTCATCTTCAATATTGATTGGTAAGATTTCTTTTGCAAAATCAGTCATTTTTTAGCCCTAGAAGCGATATTTTTTACGTGCAGGAAATTCCCTTATTTAAGGGTAAATTTTACCATACTTCAGGGGGATTTTAGTCTTTAAATTCAGCAACAATTTGGCCAATTGATTCCTTCGCATCACCAAATAACATTCTAGTATTTTCTCTAAAAAATAATGGGTTTTGAACTCCAGCAAAACCAGAAGACATAGATCTTTTAAGAACAAAAACTGTCTTGGCATTATGAACTTCTATGATTGGCATTCCATAAATTGGACTACCCTCTTCTTCAGTTGCTGAAGGGTTTACAACATCATTTGCACCGATGACTATTGCCACATCTATCGTGTCCATAGATGGATTCACATCATCAGGTTCAGCAAGTAAGTCATAAGAAACATTAGCCTCTGCAAGAAGAACATTCATATGGCCTGGCATACGTCCTGCAACAGGATGAATTCCATATTTCACTTCCGTACCATTTTCTTCCAAAAGTTCTCCCATTTCTCTAACAACATGTTGTGCCTGAGCTACTGCCATACCATAGCCAGGGACCACCAAAACACTTGATGCATTCTCTAGTATCAGATAGGCATCATCAGATGTAATTGGTTTCACTTCGCCTTGCTCTTCAGAAGTAGTAGATTGGCTAGAAGATGCGTATCCCACAAATAGAATATTAGTAATCGTTCTATTCATCGCTTTTGCCATAATAATGGTCAAGATTAATCCGCTGGCTCCAACAAGAGATCCAGCAACGATTAATACATTGTTAAGCAATAACAAGCCTGCAAAAGCTGCTGCAATTCCAGACAGAGAATTAAGCAAAGAAATAACTACAGGCATATCACCACCACCAATAGGCATCACAAACCCAATACCAGCAGCCAGAGTTAAAACTAAAAAGATTGAGAAATAGGATGGGACCTGGGGGATAAACTGGGAAATAGAAGGTTCAGCTATTACGTAAATTAACGCCGGCATACTTAAATAAAAGAAGGATATGAAAATATTTGTGATCATGGAACCTTTTCCAAGCCTCAACTTTTCGGATAACTTTCCATAAGCAATAAGAGAGCCAGAGAATGTAATGCCCCCTATATAAATAGTAAGCATTATCAAGACATGCTGAAGCATAGAGTTACTAGGCTCATTGAATTGCGACCATGCAATTAAGAATGTAGCCAAGCCACCAAAACCATTAAATAAAGCTACCATTTCTGGAATAGCCGTCATTTTCACTTTAATAGCTATTAAGGAGCCTATTAGACCCCCCAGCAAAACACCTGCAAGTATTATCTTTAAGTCAATCTCAAGGCTTAAGCAGGTTATTCCGACTGCAAAAAACATGGCAAGGGCGGATAAATAATTCCCTTTAACAGCTGTAGCTTCCTTGCCTAGCATTTTAATACCAAGAATAAACATTACAGAAGAAACTATGTAAACGATATTTTGGATGACTTGAATATTAGCTAAATTTTCCATGATTTATTTCTTCTTAAACATGCTCAGCATTCTATTAGTTACTAGGTAGCCGCCAAATACATTGATAGAAGCAAATAAAATGGCGCCAAAAGCTAATATATCTTGCATCTGACCAGCACTCGAGAGCATCAAGGCACCCACAAGGGCAATACCAGAGATAGCATTAGCTCCTGACATCAAAGGGGTATGAAGTGTGCTTGGTACTTTTGCAATAAGTTCTAAGCCTAAAAAGATAGATAATAATAAGACAAACCCAAGCAATATGTATATTTCCATTATGAAAACCTCTCATTCATTATTTTTCCTTCAAAAGCAAGAACGCTGCTTTGAATAACTTCATCTTCAAAATCAAAATTAATGTCATTAGATTCATCATCATAAAAATCAGTAATCCAATTAATAATATTATTAGATAGAGCAAAAGAAGCATGAGCAGATACTTTAGAAGCTAAGTATGAAATACCTACAATTTTAACCCCATTTACATCCACTACCTCATCAACCATAGAGCCTTCAACGTTTCCACCAGTTTCTACAGCCATGTCAAGAATAACACTGCCAGGTTTCATTTTTTTAATGGTAGCTTCATCTATAATTTTGGGAGCGGGTCTTCCAAAAATTTGAGCAGTAGTAATTACGATATCTGATCGCGCGCAAACAAGACTTTGAAGTTCTTTTTGTTTTGTTATTTGCTCAGGGGTAAGTTCTTTGGCATAACCTTGATCGGTTTGACCAGTATCTCCTAGATCAATTTTTACAAACTTAGCGCCAAGAGATTTAACTTGCTCCTCCACAACATCGCGAGTATCGAATGCCTCCACTCTAGCACCTAATCTTTTTGCAGTTGCAATTGCTTGCAAACCTGCAACACCAACCCCAATAACAAATACTTTTGCTGGTTTCAGTGTTCCTGCTGCAGTCATCATCATTGGAAGAGCTGAAGATAAATGCTGAGCAGCCTCTAAAACTGCCGCATACCCTGCAAGGTTAGCTTGTGAACTCAGAACATCCATTTTTTGAGCTCTAGTTATCCTGGGTATGAATTCCATACTAACTGCATTAATTTTTGATTGGTTTAATCCTTTAAGTTCATCTTCAGAATAAAACGGATTTAGCATTCCTATGACTGTTGAACCTGGCTGGACTGCACCTGATTCTGCTAGAGTCAATGAGGTGGGAGTAATTATGAGATTGCCCTTTGTTAAACATTCATCCCTTGAGATTGCTTTTAGACCAAGATCAATAAAAGTTTGATCAGAGATATTAATACCATCCCCAATACCGGATTCAAATGAGAATGTTACTCCTTTTAGATCTAAAATCTTGTTTACTGTTTCTGGGTGAATTACAGATCTTTGATCTCTTGTATCCGGAGATTTTAAGGCAACAATATGCATTTAATTTAATTTAAAAAAACTTGTAGTACATTGCAGTTTATTTAGTGAACATTGTCAATATTTAAAAAGAATCCTTTAAGAGCAAGACCTATCAATAAAAAATACTGTAGTTTCACTACAATTTATAAGAAAAATTTTTATAAGTTCAAGCTTGCACCAGCGTCAACCGTTACCAATTGCCCGGTCATTAACTCACTTTTTTCAATTAAATTTACTATTACCTCAGCAATAGATTCAGGAGTGCATGTTTTTTTCAGTGGAGTGGTAGTTTGAACACGCAATTTAACTGCCTCATACATCTCGGAACCCATTCCATTTTTTAACCATTCTCCTTCAATGAACCCAGGGCAAACGGCATTGACTCTGATTGGTCCTAAATTTCTTGCCATAGATAAGGTCATAGTGTTTAAGGCTCCTTTTGAAGAAGCATAAGCAAGCGAACTACCAATGCCCTTTACACCTGCGATTGATGATACATTTACCACACAAGGATTTTCACTTTTTAAAAGTTGCTCTTTTGCTGCTTTCACCATCTGGAATGGCCCAATAACATTCACACCGTAAATATATTGAAAGTCTGCAGCATCAAGACCGTTCAAATCTGAGTGGTCCCAAACAAATTTAGTTGTGCCAGCATTATTGATAAGAGCATCAACCCTTTCCCATTTTTCTATAGCTTTATTGATGGTGGCTATACAGTCTGTGTTAACTGAAACATCTGCTTGCAAAGCGAGCACATGAGCAGATTCATTTGAGCAGCTTTTAGCTACTTTCTCAGCCTCTGCAATGGAAGAGGAGCATGTGATTATTACATTCCAACCAATTTCAGAAAGCAATTTTGCCGTTGCAGCCCCTACTCCTCTGCTTCCCCCGGTAACAATAGCGACTGGATTATCTGACATAGTGTTAGCTTCCTTTTATAAAAAATAATAAACTTACCTATTCTTGCATGCAATGATGTAATCTGCCACCTTAAAGAAGTAGTGCTTATGACTCAAAATATTGATCAAAATGAAGTAAATAAATTTGCTGAAATAGCAGATAGTTGGTGGGATCCAACAGGTGATTTTAAGCCCTTGCATGTGATAAATCCCCTTCGCGCAAATTACATTGATCAAAAATTGTCTGTAGAGGGTTTAAAAGTATTGGATGTTGGGTGCGGCGGCGGTCTTTTGGCTGAGGCCCTTGATGCAAAGGGAGCTCAAGTCACTGCTATTGATGTGACTGAAGCTAATATTGGGGTTGCTGAGATGCATGCAAAAAAGATGCAAGTAAACATTGATTACAGATTAATTACAGCTGAAGAGTTAGTAGAAAAAGAAAGAGAAACTTTTGATGTGGTTGCTTGCCTAGAGGTAATTGAACATGTGCCGGATCCAGGAAAGCTTATCCAAGCATGTTCTGATCTTCTTAAACCAAATGGTCAAATGTTTCTTTCTACTCTAAATAGAAATCCTAGATCCTTTGTTACAGCAATTGTTGGTGCAGAATATATTTTTAATGTATTGCCTAAAGGAACTCATGAATGGAACAAATTTATCAAGCCATCAGAGTTAGAGAGATATATGCGAAATGCTGGCATAAAATTAATTGAAAGCAAGGGAATGTTTTACAATCCTATTTTCCATACCGCAAATTTGAACAATGATCTCGGAGTGAACTATATGATGCATGGATCTAAAAATGCCTAAAGGGGTATTATTTGATCTTGATGGCACTCTTTTAGATTCAGCGCCAGATTTTATCGCTAGCTTAGACACTCTACTTACAAGACATAACAAGCCAAAACTTGATCCAGAAATAATTAGAAGCCATGTGTCTGATGGAAGCTGGAAACTTACAAGCCTGGGTTTCAATATTGATATATCTGATGACCAGTGTGCGGTTTTGAGAGATGAGCTATTAGAAGAATATGAATCAAATCTTTTGCAACATGGAGGAGCTTTTGATGGAATTAAGGAAATGCTAACTTCCTTAGAGAAAGATGATATTCCTTATGGAATTGTAACTAATAAGCCTTTACGTTTTGCTAAGCCAATATTAATGAATGAGATTGCATTTAAAGATTGCAAAACTCTCATATGCCCTGATCATCTAAATGCTATCAAGCCAGATCCAGAGGGGATTTTAAGAGGCTGCAAAGATTTAGGTCTGCACCCTGCTGAATGCATTTATGTTGGTGATCATGAAAAAGATCTTGAAGCAGGTATAAATGCAGGGACACAAGTGATTGCTTGTTATTTTGGGTATTCACTTAAAGCCAGTGATCATGAGGATCATATTCATGGAGCGCATCACCCAAATCAATTGTATGAATTGATTTCTCGACTATAAAAATGGATCTTTTAAATAAGACAATACTTATAACCGGTGCATCTGATGGAATTGGTGAAGTTCTGGCGTTAGAATTTTCAAAACTGGGTTCTAACATCGTTCTTCTGGGAAGAGATCCTTCAAAGTTAGATAAAGTTTATGATCGGCTTGATCGCTCTTTTAGCTCTCAAAAACATTTAATCTTGCAAGCTGACCTTAGTCTATTGAGTAATGAATCGGCCCATGAAATTTTGATAGCAATCACTGGAGAATTTAATTCCTTGGATGGCATTATCCATAATGCTGCAATCTTAGGCACCATGACAACTTTAGAGGATTATGAATTATCAAAATGGGACGAAGTTTTAAATATTAATCTAAGGGCTCCTTTTCTGTTGACCAAAACGCTTAAATCGACCCTTGAAGACTCAAGTTTACCTAGAATTATCTTTACTTCTTCTGGTGTTGCAAATATTGGTAGGGCTTTTTGGGGCGCCTACTCAGTTTCAAAATTTGGTTTAAAAGGATTAGCCGAAATATTTGCCAATGAGCTTGAAACAACCTCTTCTATCAAAGTATTTAATTTTGATCCTGGAGCAACTCAAACAAAAATGAGGGCATCTGCAAGACCTGCCGAAGATCCGAACTCCATTAAAACTCCACATGATCTAATAGATTGTTACTTATGGTTTTTTAGTGAAGAGAGTTCTTATTCGGAAGAAAGATACTTTGAATATGCTGAACTGTCTAAGAAAGTGACTTCCACATAAAAAGACTTAAGTAAGTTCTCCAAGGCCTAAAGGGCTCATAAAATTTTTCACTCATTTCATGCTCGTTAAAAAAATATTCATGGGCGTGCTTTATGCCAAGATCATTGATAGGCATGACATCTGTATCTCCTAAAAAAAACATCCTAGCCATCTGGACTGACCAAGGTCCAATTCCTTTATTTGCAGAGAGTAAGTTTTCAAATTCAATATTTGATAACTCTTTTAAATCACTTCGTTGCAAGGAAGATAATTTTAAATTGTTGATCAGGCCAATTACATAATTTGCTTTTGATTTTGATAATCCAGCTGAATGTAATTCAGTTTCTAGATTTTGATAATTTGTATGGGCGTTAATAATTGGATGAACTCTTAACCAGATAGTTTTGGCTGCCTTGGTGGAAAGTTGTTGACTTACAACAACTGATGAAAGGTATTCAACCAAGGGTAGTGCTGATAAATTAATTTCAACTGGCTCAGACGCTTGAAGGTATGTTTCCAATAGATCAAAATCTTTCTCTTGAGAAATTCTCAATAAGGTTTTGTGAGCGTTATCACTTTCCATAATTCTGGAGTTCTTTTATTTGAGATTCAGTTAAATTAATGCATGAGCCTTCCCTGAGAGTTGAAGGTAAAAAAATTGGCCCAATTCTAACTCTTTTCAGCCTGCTAACCTCTAATTCCTGAGATTCAAAAAGTTTTCTGACCTCACGATTTTTTCCAGTAAGCATGCAAACCGAAAACCATTGATTTGAGCTTTGCTTTTCTCCTGGAACAATATCTGAAAATTGATAAATTTCGTTCTCAATTTTTACTCCAGACAACATATTCTTTTTCTTTTGCTCATTAAAATGACCTCTAGCTCTCACAAGATACTCTCTATCAATTTCAAATGAGGGATGCATAAGTTGATGAGCAAGAGTTCCATCATTGGTAAATAACATTAAGCCAGAGGTATTAATATCCAATCTTCCAACTGCAATCCAGTCAGGTTCATTTTGCGCTTTTGGAAGAAAATCAAATACGAGTTTAATCTTTTTATCATCTTTCTTTGAAGACAAAACTCCACGCGGCTTATTCAACATAATAACTTTTAAGTCTGCTGTTTTTAAAAGAACTCTTTCGCCTGCAAAAGTTACCTCATCGGTTTCAGAGACTTTGGATCCCAAGATAGCAACCTTGCCGTTCACATAAACTTTATGATCTTTAATGAGTTGCTCACATGAGCGCCGTGAACCCAATCCAGCTTGGGCCAAGAATTTCTGCAATCGCAGCATAGAGTTAGCCAGCTTCTAGTTGATCCAGAGCATCATCTGCTGGCAAAGCCTCAGGCAGTGGAGGTAAGTCATTAATTGATTTAAGATTTAAATCATTTAAAAAAGTTTTGGTTGTTTCATACAAAGCAGGTCGGCCTGGAACATCGCGAAAACCAGAGACTTTGATCCACTCTCTATCAAGTAGCGCTCTAATTATTTGAGTGCTAACAGTGACGCCTCTTATATCCTCAATATCGCCCCTGGTAACTGGCTGCTTGTATGCAATTATAGATACAGTTTCCATTAATGCTTTAGATAACCTGCTTGATGTGTCATTCCATAAAGGATAAAGGCAATCACCATAATTTTCTCTGACCTGCATTCTAAAGCCTGATGCAACCTCTTTAATTTCAATAGAGCTTTCTGCATATCTCTCCTCTAATGAATTCAAAGCTATTTTAATACTAGGCAAGTCTACTTCTATATTCTGAGATCCCATGAGCGTTTTAATTTCAGATAAACGCATTGGTCTGCCTGCACCAAAAAGAATAGATTCAACGAGATTTGGTAAATTTTCAATATCAGTCATCTAGTGAACTCCTCGATTAGTTGATTTAAGATAAAGTTGATTAGAGTCTTTGTTTTGTATCAGCTCAACGTGCCCATCCTTGGCTAGATCTAAAGAAGCCAATAAGGCTACAACAACTCCCTGCTTACCCTCTTTTTTTTGATATGTTTGAAAGAATTGGATTACATTTCTTTTATTAAGAATGGACAAGATTAAAGCAATTCTGTCTTGTGTAGATAATTCTTCAAAATGGATTTCATGGTGTGCAGAAAATTTAGGGCGCGAACTAGCTTCATAAAAAATTGCTGCAAGATCTTTTGCAGAAATATCTATAGATGCTTCGCGTTCTTGGAACTTTGGTAAGCCAGTGGTTGCAAGAAAGAAATCCCTGTCCAATCTTGGCAGGTTAGAAATAGACTCTGATGCACTTTTATACCTTTGATATTCTTGTAATCGCCTTATAAGCTCGGATCGAGGGTCTTGCTCCTCCTCCTCTTCTTCAGACTGAGGAATTAACATTCTAGATTTAATCTGAGCAAGTGTTGCAGCCATTACCAAATAATCAGCAGCAAGTTCAATCTTTAAGGTATCCATTAATTCAATGTATTGAATATATTGATCAGTAATCTCGGAAATATCTAAATCTAAAATATCAATATCTTTTTTTTGAATTAGATAAAGCAATACATCCATTGGCCCAGCAAAATCTTCTAAATAAATTTCTAAAGCTTCTGGTGGAATAAATAAATCGTCAGGAAGTTGCGTTAAAGCCTCACCTTTAAATTGTGGAAATTCTAGTTGTGCTTGAGACTTCATAAGTTCAATTTATACAAGATGCTGTAATTATAAGCCCTTTTTAACACAACATCTTGTGATTTTGCATAAAAATGTTGATTTAAAAGGTTTTCACTGGGTTTGAAAAAGAAATAATAAGATCAGTTAAAACCTATTTTTTTAATTTAATTGCATTAATATTTGATGCATGGAATCTATTTACCACACAGACAATACAAGAATTGTTGAAAAGTTCGATCTCATTACACCTAATGACGTAATTTCTGAATACCCGCTTACAGATGAAATTTCAAAATTAGTATATGGAACAAGGAATGAGACCAGCCAAATCCTTCATGGTAAAGATGATAGAGTAATTGTTGTATGTGGCCCTTGCTCGATTCATGACCCTGAATCCGCCCTTGAATATGCCCACTTATTAAAAGATGCCAAAGATTCATTAAATACTAATTTACTTATCATCATGAGGGTGTATTTTGAAAAACCAAGAACAACTGTTGGCTGGAAAGGATTAATCAATGATCCAGATATAAATGAAAGCTACGATGCAAATAAGGGCTTGATGCTGGCAAGAAAAATTCTCAGGGACGTCACTTCAATGGGGCTGCCAGTCGGAACGGAATTTTTAGATCCAATTTCACCGCAATATGTTGCAGATCTTATTTCTTGGGGAGCTATAGGGGCTAGAACTGCAGAGAGCCAATCGCATAGAGAGCTAGCTTCTGGCCTTTCTTGTCCAATTGGGATTAAGAATGGAACAACTGGCGCCTTAAAACCTGCAATTGATGGCATTCAAGCTGCAAATCATCCGCATGTATTTTTTTCAAACACAAAAGATGGCCGAGTTTCAATATACAAGACCTCTGGAAATTCAGACTCACATATTATTTTAAGAGGTGGAAAAGAGCCTAATTTTAGCTCAGAAGCAATCCAACAAACATTAACGGCATTGGTTGAGGCTGATGTAAATGATTCCATCATGGTTGATGCGAGTCATGGAAATAGTCAAAAACAATTTAAAAAGCAAATTGATGTTGTGAATGATTTAGCTGCGCAAATTTCTGCAGGCAATCAAAGTTTAAGAGGTCTGATGCTTGAAAGTCATTTGGTTGAGGGCAATCAAAGTATCACAGAGAGCCTCACTTACGGTCAAAGTATTACTGATGCATGCATGAATTGGGATGACACTCTTAACTGCCTTAACGCAATCAGCGAAGCTGTTGAAAAGAGGCGAGGATAATTGAAACAAGACTTATTTACTTTCTCCATTCAAGAAGCAGAAACATTAGGCATGGAATGTGCTGTTGTTCTGGCCGCAGCTAAAGAAATTAAAACTGAGTTATTTACGCCAAGCGAAATTGCAACAAGCCTGAATGAAAAAATTCCTTTTTTAGATAGTCAGGAAATCCTTAAACATATAAGTAGATTAATTGATCTAAAATTAATCCCTTCAGAAATTGTCTCCAAAAAAAATAAGGTCTCTCAAAATAAAAATCTTTATTCGTTGAAACTACCTTCCAGTAATCTCAATGCAGGAAGAAGAAAGCTTGATAACTCTTGGGCCCCTTCCATTCAAGCATTTGAAGTCTTGGGTATGGGCAACATTAATAAAGAATTTATTAAGAGCAAAGTGAATGAGTTCAAAATGTATTGGTTAGAAAAAAATCAAGTTAGGGATAACTGGAATGTATTATTTGTGGATTTTATACGCAGGGAGTGGGTCAAAGAAAACTCTGAAAATAAGGGTTTGCCTGTCTGCATCGACGAGAACTGGTCACCTTCTTCTGATGCTTTTGACATTTTAGAATTGGCGAATGTTTCAAAAAATGATGCATTAAAACACTTGAAGGAGTTTATACTTTACTGGAAAGAAAATGGAACTGCTCTAAGGTCTTGGAACTCAAAATTTGTAGATTTTGTTAAACGCAAAGAGTTGATAGGTTCCTATGAAGAAAAACATGACAAAAAAACTCACAGACATAATGAACCAGGAGAGTTTTCTCAAAAGTTCAAAGACAGAACGAAAGATGATTCCTGGGCAGAAAATCTCGAATTCTGAAAGAAAAAGCTTTATTGAGGCAATTGATAATCTTTTTTTAAAGCTGGAGCTTTCCTATCATTATCAATTTTATAAAGTTTTTGGGACTGATCATAGGCTCAAAGAGGCTAAAAAGCTTTGGGCAGAAAGCCTAAAGAAATATCCGGCTGAATGCATCAATGCGGCAGTGGAAACGGTAATACAAGCAAATGATTATCTTCCAACTCTTACAGAAGTTCTCAAAGCATGCTCGGGATCAATGGGTGCAATTAACATTCCAACTCCGCAAGAGGCATTTATTGAGGCTCAGAAATCTTCATCACCAAGGCAAAGCTTTCCCTGGACTCACCCTATTATTTATTGGGCAGGAAGAGAAATTGGCTGGGAATTGATTAATTCTAAAAATAATAATAATGCTTTCCAAGCTTTTTCAAAAACCTATATGCGCTTAGTTAAAGAAATGAAGGCCGGAAAAGAATTTACAGTTACTCCGAAAGAGCAATTAGATGCTTTAGAACCTTTAGATTTAGATTTGTTAGAAAAGCTAAGGAAAAAATATAATCTCTAAAATGTAAAGTGTACTTTACAAAAAAGATGAACTATAATCCTCCCCCGCATGTCGAAATAGAAACAGCGTAAAAATTATAAAAAGAAAAAAATGTCAAAAAACGTAAGGATTTCTCTATACATATTAATACCAGTAATAGCTTGGATGATTTCTGGTCAATTTGTAGAAGAAGCAACATTAGCTGAAAAGGTAGATAATAAATTATCCTCGGTTGTTATTTCTGAGAGCCAGCCTATATTCTTTTCACCTTCAATTACATTAAATTCTTCAGCTACTTCTGAGAAAAGGGTAGATATTTTAGCCAAAACATCAGGAGAGGTTATGCCAAATAATGTCTTGCAGGGTGACTGGGTAGAAAAAGATCAAGTGCTGTGTAGGCTAGGAGTCGTTGAGCTTAATAGAACTGAAGTAAAAGCCCCATTCAAAGGATATATTGAAAGAATTGTAAAACCTGGCAATTACCTAAGTAAAGGCCAAACATGTGCTGTGATTATTGAATTAGATCCTATCACTTTTATTGCTGAGGTTCCTGAAACAGAAATTAAGAAAGTGATCAACGAGCAAAAAGTTTCAATTGAGCTTGTTACAGGTGAAGTCATCAAGAGCAAATTAAGCTTTGTATCAAAAAGCGCGTCATCTTCAACTCGCACTTTTAGGGTTGAAGCAAAAGTCTCTAATGCTAGTGGCAGGATAAGAGATGGAATTACTGGAACAATGACCATTCAAACCAATAAGGTGCTTGCTAGTAAAATATCGCCATCTATTTTACTGTTATCAGATGAAGGCGACATTGGTGTCAGAGTTGTTAATGACAACGATGAAGTAAAATTTTTGCCAATCAACATTATCGAAGATACCAATGATGGAATATGGGTAACAGGAATTCCAAATCTTTCAAAGCTTATTGTGCTTGGTCAGGGATTTGTAAAAAATGGCGAGAAGGTACAAACAACTTTCCTGTCTGACGTATGACTAAAATTGTAGATTTTGCTTTATCAAAAGCAAGAACTACCTTGGCCTTAGCTTTGCTTGTTATTGTTGCTGGATCAATTGCTCGATCTTCTCTTGGTGTGGCTGCTGATCCAAATATCCAATTGCCTCTTGTGAGTGTGTCAGTATTTTTAGATGGTGCTTCTCCAGAAGATGCATCAAGACTCATTGCAAGACCCTTAGAAACTAGATTAAGAAGTGTTCCTGGTGTAAAAGAGCTCTCTTCATCCGCGAGGTTAAGTTATGCACGAATTGTTGCAGAGTTCGAGGTTGGCTATAGCATAGATACGGCGTTACGAGATATCAAGCAAGCAGTGGAGGAAGTTAAATTTGAACTTCCAAGAGAGGCAGAGGACCCTCAAATTAGAGAATATTCCTTTGCTATGTTTCCAGTGATGAACTTAAGTCTCATTGGATCAGCTTCATTGAGACAGAAAGTATTCATAGCAAGAGAGTTTCAAGATAGGTTAGAATCCATCAGCGAAGTTCTTGCTGCAGATCTTGAGGGTGTTCCTCAAGAGGTTCTTGTTGGAATCATAGACAAATCCAAAATGGAAACCTATGGCATAACTTTGAATCAACTTTATAACGCTATTTCAAGCAATAATCTAATTATTCCGGGTGGAGCTCAAGATACTGGTTCAGGTAAATTTAATATTGAAGTACCAGGAATTTTTGAAACTGCAGAAGATGTTTACAACATTCCTATTAAAGTTACTCGCGATGCAGTTGTAACCTTAAGTGATATTGGAGAAATTAAAAGAACGTTTAAAGATTACTCTTCTTTTGCAAAAGTTAATGGCGAGGATGCGATAACACTTGAAATTCGAATTAGAGTGGGTGCAAATGCAATTGATGCTAAAACTGAAATCTTAAAAGTAGTTGCTGACTTTCAAGAAACTTTACCCCCCAACCTTTCGATAGTAAAAACCAATGATGAAACTGTCTGGGCTGAAATGATGATCTCAGAACTTGAAGGGAATATTATTACAGCTATTTTCTTGGTTATGGTTCTCGTCATTGCAAGTATGGGAGTAAGGGTTGGGATGTTGGTTGGCCTCTCTATCCCTTTTTGTTTTCTATTAACTTTTATTATTTTAAAGGTTGTAGGAATTGAGTTTAACTTTCTAGTCATGATGGGTCTTCTTCTTGGGTTGGGAATGTTGATCGATGGTTCAATAGTAGTAACTGAATATGCCGATAGAAAAATTTCTGAGGGTTTAAACAGATTAGAGGCATATCGACTGGCCTCTAAAAGAATGTTTTATCCGATTCTTTCATCCACAGCCACCACCATTGCAGCGTTTATACCTTTAATCTTTTGGCCAGGCTTCACCGGTCAATTTATGCGCTATCTTCCTGTAACAGTTTTTATTGTTTTAACTGCATCTCTTGTGTACGCAATGATCGTAACTCCTGTTATAGGTTCAATATTTGGACAAAGAAGATCAACTCTAATATCTGGTGAAAATGAACAAACCGGAGAAGTGGTATTCGATAAGATTTCTACTTTTTATGGAAAATGGCTTAGAACATTTGTTAAAAATCCTGGCGAAACCCTCGTTGCTGTCCTTATGCTTCTATGGTTTTTTGGATATGCCATGTATGGAAACTTTGGTAAGGGGACCATTTATTTTGCTGATGTAGATCCTTTTGCAGCGGAAATAAATATTCGAGCGCGAGGTAACTTCTCGGCTCTTGAATCAAAAGAAATCATGGAAAAGGTTGAGTCATCTATATCTGAAGTGCGAGGCGTTGAAAACTTATATCTTACAACTGGCTCACAATGGTTTAACTCAGGAGGAGACACCATGTCTAGGGGCTTTCTTGAAGTAGGCATGACAAATGATGGGGAGTTAACCGGAAATGAAATTATAAAAAATGTTGAAGTAGCTGTTTCTAACCTGCCAGGAATCATTGTTGAAATTACTCCAGAAGAAGGAGGCCCTGGCTTTAGCTCACCAATAGAACTTGGTATTTTTGGAAATAATGAAGATCAGGTTGCTCAAGCAACTCAAAGAATTGAAAAATATTTACAAGAAGATGTTGTCGGGCTTACAAATATAAATACAACACTGCCTCACCCATTAATTGAGTGGAAGGTTGAAGTAGACAAACAAAAAGCTGCTCAACTTGGCGTGAGCATGATGGATATAGGTGCATTAGTTCAAATGCTTACAAATGGTTTCAAGGTTGGAGAGTACAGGCCAGATGATTCAAAAGATGAAATTGAAATCAGAGCAAGATTTGATACTGAGCTTAGGTCCTTGAGTGGCATAAAAGATCTTAAGGTTAATTCAATTAATGGCCTTATTCCAATTAGCACCTTTATAAAGCTAGTACCTTCACAAAATCGTCAATCTGTTGTCAGAAGGAATGGTAAATTTTTCCATGAGATAGGAATTGCAACTGACACTGGGTATCTTGTATCTGATAAAGTGACTGAAATTGGAGCTTGGCTAGAAACTCAGGACTTTGGCTCTGAGATTACAACTCAATTTAGAGGGCAACAAGAAGAAACCGAAGAAGTGACAGCATTTCTTAGTGGTGCTGCTCTAACAGCTCTAGCTCTGATGCTAATCTTGTTAGTGACTCAATTTAATAGCTTTTATCAATCAATACTTGTGCTGAGCGCAGTATTTATGTCGGTGGTTGGTGTTTTGATAGGCCTTATGATCATGGGAAAACCCTTCAGTACTACTATGAATGGAATTGCAATTGTTGCTTTGTCAGGAATAGTTGTGAATAACAACATTGTTCTTATCGATACATTTAATAGATTAACCGGAGAATTTCCAAATCTTTCAAAAGAAGAGGTAATTATGAAAGCTTGCAAACAGCGCCTGAGACCGATTCTATTGACAACCACAACAACCATTTTTGGCCTTCTTCCCCTTGCAGTTGGTGTAAGCATTGATGTGTTGTCGAGAGAAATATTAATAGGTAGCCGAGTTGTTGAGTGGTGGACATTACTAGCATCATCAATTGTGTTTGGTCTATCATTTAGCACAGTATTAACTTTAATTTTTACTCCGGCCGCACTCATACTTCCATCTAGAGTTAAAGCATGGCTTCAAAATAGATTTGGTCTATTTAAAACAGCAAGTTAAGTGCCCAAAAAAATAGCATCGGTTACAATAAAGCATGACAAAAAAAGATACAGTGAATTTTGAATCATCTCTAAAAAAACTTGAGCAAATTGTTGCCAAGCTTGAGGATGGAGACGTGAGCTTAGAGGATAGCGTTAAATCTTTTGAAGAAGGGATTGGTTTAGTTAAGGAATGTCAGAAACAGCTTTCTGCAGCTGAGTTAAAAGTAAAAAAACTTTTAGATAGCGGCGATTCAGTAGACCTGGATAGCTAAGATTGGATCTATGTCTTTAAGCTTTCTATCTGAATGCAAAGAAAAAGTATTCAATCGAATAGATGCCCTGCTTCCAGATGCCAATAAAATAGCTTCTTCCATGCGATATTCAGCTCTAGCAGATAGTAAATGCATACGAGCCGGTTTAATTTTTGCCTCTGGAAATTTAAATAAAGAAATTTCTAATTTAGCATTAATTGATATGGCTGCTAGCATTGAACTCATGCACACCTATTCTTTAATTCATGATGACTTGCCATCAATGGATAACGATGCAATGAGAAGAGGACAAGCTTCAAACCATATAAAATTTAATGAAGCTACAGCTATTTTAACTGGGGACGCGCTGCAAGCTTTAGCTTACGAGAACATTGTTGCATCACCTGAAATAACCGATTCGCAAAAAATTACATCAATCAAGGCCCTTGCAGATGCATGTGGGCACGAAGGCATGATTTTAGGTCAGCAATATGATTTAGATGCTGAAAAAAATGAATACAATGATATTAAAAAAATTCATGAGCTAAAAACAGGAAAGTTAATCAGAGTTGCAATGACAATGCCTCATCTAGGAAATGAAAAACAAAAAAACCAACTCATAGTTTTAGATGAGGTTGGTAGAGATCTTGGTCTTGCTTTTCAGATTATCGATGATGTATTGGAGGTATCTTCAGATTCAACCACGCTGGGAAAAAGCAACCAATCAGACTTGGTGAATAAAAAACTAACCTATGTCAGTGCCTTTGGTAAACAAGCATCTATTGATCAAGCGCATGCTTTATCAAATGCGTGTATTTCTAAATTAGAAAGTTCATTCAATAATGATGAAGTGGCCGAAATGCTAGCATTAGCCAAATTTATGGTTGAAAGAAAGAGTTAAGATGAAAATATTCTCTGAAATTCCAACCAGTCCTCCTAAAACACTAGTTTTAGACAAAGTAAACTTACCTGAAGACATTAAAAATTTAACTCCCGTAGAACTCAAGACATTGGCTGATGATGTGCGAGCGCATATGCTATACAGTGTTGGTCAAAGCGGTGGCCATCTTGGCGGAGGTCTAGGAGTAGTAGAGCTTACAGTTGTCTTGCAGTACCTATACGATACTCCCGATGACAAAATAATTTGGGATGTGGGTCACCAAGCCTATCCGCATAAAATTCTTACTGGCAGAAAAGATAACCTTACTTCAATTCGTCATAAAGATGGATTAGCTCCATTTCCAAACCGAGAAGAAAGTCCGTATGACGCTTTTGGTGTCGGTCACTCCAGCACATCTATAAGTGCTGCGCTTGGCATGGCGATTGCCAATCAAGATACAAATAAAAAGGTTGTAGCTGTGATTGGTGATGGCGCTATGACAGCCGGAATGGCATTTGAAGGTTTAGCTCATGCAGGCCATATTAAACCCAATATGTTAATTATTCTTAATGATAATGATATGTCTATCTCAGAGAATGTTGGCGGGCTAAATAATTATTTTTCAAGAATCTGGGCATCAAAAGTCTACAAGGGAATAAGAAAAAGTGGAAAAAGTTTTTTAGAAAATCTTCCTCAGGCTCACCACATAGCAAGAAAAGTGGAAACTCAAATGAAAGCTATGGTTGCTCCTGGAAGTATCTTTGAAGAATTAGGGCTTAATTATATCGGTCCAATCGATGGTCATGACATTAATGAATTGATGACAGTGATAGGCAATTTGAAAGACTTTGAAGGTCCACAATTTTTGCATGTAATTACAAAAAAAGGTGCTGGATTAGATCCTGCAGAAGCTGACAGAATAAACTTTCATGCCATTGGAAAAATAAAACCACTGGATGCATCTAACAAAACGAATGGGCCCAAATATCAAGATGTTTTTGGGCAATGGATTGTGGATATGGCCAATGTAGATGAAGAATTAATGGCAATAACTCCTGCCATGCGTGAAGGCTCTGGTCTGGTCAATTTCAGTAAAGAATTTCCTGAAAGATTCTTTGATGTTGCTATTGCAGAACAGCATGCAGTGACTCTTGCTGCGGGAATGGCATGTGAAGAGAAAAAACCCGTTGTGGCAATCTATTCGACCTTTCTTCAACGGGCTTATGATCAATTAATCCATGATGTAGCATTACAAAATCTTAATGTTCTATTTGCAATTGACCGAGCTGGGCTAGTTGGTGAGGATGGCCCCACTCACTCTGGTAATTATGATCTTGTATATCTTAGGTGCATTCCAAACATGATTGTTGCAGTCCCTGCAGATGAAAATGAAGCAAGAAAATTGCTGACCACTGCATTTATGCACAATGGTCCTGCTGCCGTAAGGTATCCGAGAGGCGGAGGAATTAACTCGTCCATAGAGCTTGAGCTTAGTCCCCTAGAAATTGGCAAAGGTAGAGTTATGAATATCCAAGAATCAGACATGCTCGTGTTAAATTTTGGAGCGCTAATGGAGACAGCTGAAGGAGTTGCTCAAGAGCTACATGCTACTTTATTAGACATGAGATTTGTTAAGCCCTTGGATAAAGAATTAATTGCTGAACATTCACACGATAAAAAAGTGATCATCACTATTGAGGATGGTGCCATATCTGGCGGCGCAGGCTCAGCAGTTAGTGAGTGGGCTCAGGAAAATAAAATGAAACACCAAATCATCATCTGTGGCATTCCAGATGAATTTATTGACCATGCCAGTCGAGCTGAAATGCTTGAGATGACAGGTCTGGATAAAAAAGGAATTCTTGCTAGAGTAAAAGACTGCTTAGCTTAAGTGGCCCATCTTATCTCTTTTAGTATCGAGATAATTTTTATTCTTTTCATTGGCGCCTTCATGAAGAGCTGTTCTTTTGACAACCTTGATGCCCACCTCTTCTAGAGCATCTACTTTTTTTGGATTATTTGTTAAGAGATTTACCGAGGTAATATTAAAATGCTGCATGATATCCAAGCAAATATTATATTCTCTTAAATCTGCTGGAAAACCCAATAATTCATTAGCCTCAACAGTATCATGACCTTGATCTTGCAAAGCATAGGCTCTGATTTTATTAACCAAACCAATGCCTCTGCCCTCTTGTCTTAAATACAACAATATCCCAGATTTATTTTCAGCCAACATCTTAAGTGCAGCTTGAAGTTGAGGTCCACAATCACACCTAAGGCTATGCAATGCATCTCCAGTCAAACACTCAGAATGGACCCTGCACATTACAGCATCTTGATTATGAATATCGCCAATAGTCAGTGCTATATGATCTTTACCATTTGGTTCTTCAAAAGCTGAAATAGTAAAATCACCAAACTTTGTTGGTAATTCTGATTCAGACACAAATTTACAGCTATTCAATTGATTTAAAGGAAGATAAAAATTGCGTAAATTATACCACCGGCAAACAATCCTGCTATTAAATCATCAAGAAGAATGCCCAGGCCTCCTTCTACATTTTTGTCTGCCCAAGAGATCGGCCAAGGCTTCCAAATATCAAACAACCTAAAAAGCAAAAAAGCCCAGAAGTAAATAATAATTTCATGAGCGACAAAAGATAAAGCTACAAGCATTCCTGCCACTTCATCGATAACAATTGAAGAGTGATCTTTAGATTGGCTGTCTTGAGATGCTTGAGAGCATACCAGCCAAGAAAATAAAATAAAAATTGGTAAAACGATATGAATTGATGAATGCAAAAACTCTGCAAAATACCAAATAAGTAAGGCCGCTAGACTCCCCCAAGTGCCTGGTGCTGGTCGTATCAAACCTACTCCAAACCATGTAGCAAAAAGATGAGAGGATTTTTTTAGGTTAGGAAAATTCATTCTACTTAAAATGATCCCAATTTTTTATTGAGCCTTTGTTGTTCGTAAGTCTTAATTTTTTACCGCCCATGACGCCAATAGTATGACATTTTTTTTTGCAAGAATTGAGCTTAACTTGAAGCGCTAATAATTTTTTTGGGGGTACTGTAAATAATAATTGATAGTCATCTCCAAACTCTAAACATTGACTAGAATATTTTTTATCAGCTACAGGTACTTGTTCAAGATCAAGGTTGCATCCAACCCCTGAGCTCGAAATGAGATGAGAAAGATCTTGAATGATGCCATCAGAGATGTCTATGGCAGAAGAAGCGATGCTTGCAATCATGCGACCATAATCTATCTGAGCAGAAGGAAATAAATAAGGTTTAGTTTTATTGTTTAGCTCGCCATTTCGCTTGTATTCTTTTAACCCCATGTAACCAGAGCCCAGAGCACCTGATAAACATAATATATCTCCAGCTTGAGCGTTAGATCTCAGCAAGATTTTTTTCTCAGGTTTGCCCAATACTGTTACGCTAATCTGCAAAGGACCTTTCACAAGATCACCCCCAATCAATGGAAACTGAAACTCCCTAGAAATTTTTTGCAGCCCTTTTCTAAATGCTTGCATCCAGTCTGGGTTAAATGTTGGCATTACTAAGGAAAGATTGAAGGCAACAGGGTTACCACCCATCGCCGCTATATCACTTAGAGCAGTTGCAACAGATCGGTAGGCAATTGATTCTGCAGGCATAGCTTTTAAAAAATGCACGCCGGCCACAGAAGTATCAGTGCTAATGAGTAATTTTGAATTGGCTGCAATTACAGCACAGTCATCACCACCAGCAAGATTAATGCCATTGGTATTTAGA
Source organism: Pseudomonadota bacterium (assembly GCA_028344535.1). Taxonomy (GTDB): domain Bacteria; phylum Pseudomonadota; class Gammaproteobacteria; order Magnimaribacterales; family D2472; genus D2472. The sequence continues at coordinate 34,524 of JAOMBK010000004.1, forward strand.
TAAGAAGCACCTATGCCTGATAGGTACTTCTTAATAATTGAAAACTCTGAACTTATATTAACTTGGGTATCTTTCAAATAAGCCAGTTGCGCCCATTCCGCCGCCAACGCACATGGTTACAATACCAAATTGCTTATCTTGATTATTCAGCTCACGAACTATATGACCAACTTGTCTTGATCCTGTCATACCGAAAGGATGTCCAATTGAAATTGAGCCACCATTTACATTAAGTTTATCCATTGGGATGCCTAGCTGATCTCGACAATATGCAACTTGAACTGCAAAAGCTTCATTGAGTTCCCAAAGATCAATATCATCAACACTCATGTTGTGAGATTTCAAAAGCTTAGGAACAGAAAATACTGGTCCAATTCCCATTTCATCTGGTTCACAGCCCATGGTTGTAAATCCTCTGAAGTAAGCCATTGGCTTTAAACCGAGTTCAAGAGCTTTTTCTTCACTCATAACCAAAGTGACTGAAGCACCATCTGAAAGCTGTGAGGAGTTACCTGCAGTAACCGATCCATTCTCAGGATCAAAGACTGGCTTCAATGCTGCCAAGCCTTCTAATGTTGTTCCAGGTCTATTGCACTCATCCTTATCTACAGTGTAGTCAACTTCCTTAGACTCGCCTGTTTCTTTATTCATGAGCATCATCTTTGTATCCATTGGAATAATCTCATCAGTAAACTTCCCAGCTTCTTGAGCGGCAGCTGTTCTTGTTTGGCTTTCAAAAGCAATCTCATCTTGGGTTTCTCTTGAAACGTTGTATCTATTAGCAACACATTCAGCAGTGATTCCCATTGGATGATAAATACCAGGATGACTCTCTGCTAATTTTTCATTAACAAAGCCATCCATATTTTGCTTGCCAGAAAGCATAGTAATTTGCTCAACACCACCAGCTATGACTGTGTCATAGCACCCTGCCATAACTTGGCTTGCAGCCATAGAAATAGATTGCAATCCAGAAGAGCAATAACGATTAACAGTTGTACCTCCGACTGTCAGAGGAAGATTGGATAGGACTGCAGCATTTCTACCAATATTATGTCCCATTGCGCCCTCAGGATTACCACAGCCCATGATGACATCTTCAACCATTTCAGGAGGTAAATTAGGGTTTCTATCTAACATTCCATTGATAATGTGAGCCAACATATCATCTGGACGAGTCATGTTAAAGCCTCCGCGATGTGATTTAGCAAGACCAGTTCTTACACTATCTACGATAACTGCTGTTTTCATTTTTATACTCCAAAATTAGTAACGAGTTATTCTAAACGATCGTCGTCATTACTTAAAGACTTATACCAATTTGGTATTAAATCTATGTTTAGCTCTTTAGCTTTTGAGAATATATATGGCAAAGTAATTGGACTAAAAGGCAAAATTAATAATATGCCTAAACCAAGATTTTTAAGAATTTGTTGTAGTTGAGAGTTAGCTAACTCTAATTCACGCTCAGTAACAGAACCTTCAACAAATTTTAGATACGTATCAAGCATTTTTTTATTTTCACGATTTTCTTCCAAAAAACTCTCTTGAAGTTTGGCAAGGATCCTATTAAATCGTTTGGTAAAAATTTTCATCAAAAAAAAGCCCGGAAATAATCCGGGCTTTATTATATCTAAAATGAAGAATTAAAAATTCATTCCAAAGTTAATACCAAAGATTTTTGGATCAATGGCAACACCATTCTGGAAACCACCCACAGTTACATCCGTTGAGTAGTATGCATAAATATGATCTTCATCAGTCATGTTCCTTACGTAGGCTCCAACAAACCAAGCCTCAGAAACAGGAGTATATTTAACAGATAAATCAATTAGACTTACATCCTCAATGTAACCTCGAGGTCTATTAAATGCAGTACTGTAATAATCATCTCTGTATGAATAATCCATTCTGAACGCCCATGATCCAGCAGATGTATCAACAAACTTAGTTACGCCAAGTCTATAGTTTAGCTCTGCAGCCATAGGAAGAGAATTACCAGATAAATCTGCTTCAACTCCATCTGTGATTGGACATGGAAGTGTTGTTGAATCTAGGCCAAAGAATGGTTGAGTACACAAAGGTCCAAAAGATTTAAACACGTACCCAGCATCAGTAGGCGCATATAAAACGAGCGCTCCAAGCAATGCATCAGAAGCAGCTAATCCTAAGGAACAGTTAGCAGAAGGTGCTGCCTGTCCTACAAAAACCAATGGATTACAAGTTGCTGCCAAAGGCGCAAAGTCTGATAGGAAACCTGTCGCTCCTGCTGGAAGCGGAAGTTTTTTGGTAGCCTGATTAATGTTCAATGGATCAACAGACTTGAAATCTTCAATTTCTGTGCTTGTATGAGATACAAAACCATCAAGGATCAAGGTATCAGATAATAATAATGTAAATTCTGCTTCTATACCCTCAATTGTTACATCAGCATTTTGGTTAATTGAAGCACGATTAACAATTTGTGAAAGCTGGAGGCCTTCATAATCATTGGTGTATGCCGATACATTTAATTGAAGAGCTCCTTCCATGAGAGTACTTTTTAAACCTACCTCAAAAACATTCGCAACTTCTGAATCAAAAGTCTCTAAACCAGCTATATCAGTGGTGTTAAATCCGCCAGGCTTGAACCCAGTTGAATAAGTTGCATATAGAAGTTGATTTTCATTGAGCTGATGATCAATACCAAGCTTGTAAGTTGATTCTTCTGCAGCATAACCTCTAGCTATTGGAGCTGGTTTTACTTTTCCGTAGTAGCCAGCACCTTGATTCTGAAGATCAAGCAAAGAGTTAAATGCCTTGTCATTGATTTCAAATTCAGTGTAACGGCCGCCAATGGTTATTGTTGTAAGATCGCTTAGATCAAAATACATTTCACCATATATAGCTTCGCTGCTTCTATTGATATTACTGTCAACATGGAAGTACTGCTGCCATTCAGCTAAATGCATTGGGCCAATACTTGCGTTTGCATTAGCTATACCCCCATTTTTAGCCATATTTAATGTGTAGCCTTGCGCCTGAGCTGGCGGTAATAATCCTGCTAAGACAAGTTGAGTTGCTTGCGCAGAAGCAACTGGTAAAGTCTGGAACCAACCCAACCAGAATGGAGTTCCTCCATAAGGAGCTGCATCAGGGAAAATTGCACCAACTGGTCCAGTTGAAACATCACTCCAGTAATTCATGTATGGCGTTCCGATGTTGTAATTGGTTTCACTGTCACTAGCAGAAGCGAAAAGACCAAAAGTGAAGTTAAAAGAACCATCATAGTCAGATGAGAATCTTAGTTCATACTGTTCCCACTCAGACTCATTAAAAGATCTATCCATAGCCTGATCACTTGTATAAGTTTTCATGCCTAGACCTGCGCCAGCCATGTTGCCTTTAGTTGTATCATAGAAAATATTAGATGTAATAGGACCCATGGCATATGGAACCACTGATACAGAATGATCATAATCAGCAAAATCTTCATACTCTCTAGTATGGTATGAATAAGTAAAGACCATGTTCATGGTGTCTGATAGAGCGCTGTTTATTTCAAATACAGTGTTCTGAAGCGTAGCCTCATGAGTTGGTTCGAAATCAAGATTAACACTTCTTAAGTCAGCTGAAGGATTATTCTCGTAAATCGTATAGTCTAAGGCTGTGTTCTGAAACTGAATGTAAGGGATCCAATGACCATAACTACCTGGTGACCAAACAGCATCATTGCCATTTTCATATGGGCTACAACCAAAGAATGTATCTTGTTTACAAAACTGTCTAGCAGCTCTCAATCTGTTGTCATCTGCTTGAGTTGTTTCATAGATCAAAGTCATGGTTGTGTCATCTGAGTAATCATACTCAAAAGACATCCTTGCAGCTTGAGTATTCCTATCATCAAGCTTATTGCCTGTATGAGAATTAGTTACAAAACCCTCTCTTTGAAGTGAAGCAAATGCAAATCTTGATCTCAATTTATCAGTTAGAGGGAGGTTAATCGCTCCTTCCATTCGCAATGAATCGTAATCAGCAACATCAGCTTTTAGGTAGCCACCTGCTTCAGCATCAGGTCTTTTAGTGACCATTTGAATCAATCCACCAGTTGTACCAGCACCAAAGAGTGATCCCTGTGGTCCACGCAAAACCTCAACTCGCTCAACATCAAAAAACTCTGCTTCGTAAAGTCCGCTGGCAGATGCAGTTTGACCATTCCAGAAGTAACCGATACTAGCACTGGTAGAATTACCAACTGCAAAGTTACCGATACCCCTTAGAGTAATACCAGCACCTGAATAGGCTCCCTTTGCAAAACCTAATGTTGGCACTGCAAACTGAAGATCCTCAAAGTTTTCAATTTGTTTAACCTCAAGATCAGCACCTGTGATCGCTGTAATTGTAATCGCAGTATCTTGGAGATTTGTTTCTTTTCTTAAAGCAGTAATCACAACCTCTTCAATCTCACGACCTGAATCCTCTTGAGCTATTGTTGGAACTGCACTAAATGAAAATGCTAATAAAAAAGCATAGAAATATCTGTTCATAATCTTCCCCCTTAAAGTTGATTGTTTGAACTAGTGAAACAATGATATACCTAATAGCAAAGGCATTGCAATGGTAATGTGGTTGCTATTTTTATTATATTTTTTACTTATAAGTAAGATAAATTCTATTTATTTTAGCTGTGATGAACTCTTGCCCAAAACCTGCCTTGCAACAATCAGTTGCTGGATTTGTTGAGTGCCCTCAAAAATATCAAGAATTTTAGAATCACGAGAAAACTTTTCAAGCAAATGATCCTCTGAAAAGCCCTGCATAGAGCATATTTCAACGCATTTTAAAGAAATCCTATTGCCAATTCTGCCGGCTTTTGCTTTGCCCATAGATGCTTCTTTTGAATTAGGCATTTTGTTGTCCATCATCCAAGCTGATTTATAAACAAGCAATCTGGCTGCTTCTAGTTCTGCTTCAAGCATCTCAAGCTCACTCTGTATGGCTGTTTGGGTATGTATGGATCCACCAAAGTTATCTTCATAGCCCTCTTCAGAAAGAAGAGCTCTGGTCATATCAAGAGCAGCTTGGCCAAGCCCAATAGCCATGCCAGCAACCATGGGGCGCGTATTATCAAAGGTTTGCATTGCTCCGCCAAATGATTTTTTTGCTGCGTTGATGTCCGTTTCAATTTCTTCTTTGCCGCCAAGCAAATTTTCACGAGGAATCCTACAATTATCAAAAATCAAAGTAGCAGTATCAGATGCTCTGATACCTAATTTTTTTTCAAGCCTTGCAACAGTAAATCCTGGCGTGCCTTTTTCAACAATAAAGGATCTGATTGCTGTTTTGCCCATATCTTTATTTAAGGTTGCCCAAACAACAACACAATCACATCGATCTCCATCAGTGACATAAATCTTTTCGCCATTTAAAACCCACTCGTCTCCTTCCAAAACAGCAGTTGTTGAGATATTTTTTGAATCTGAACCAGCAGCAGGCTCAGTTATTGCCATGGCAGCCCATCTTTTTCCCCATAAGGCTTTTTGATCTGGGTTGCCAACCGCCATAATGGCAGCATTGCCTAATCCAGTGCCTGGTCTAGCAAGAAATAATCCCACATCACCCCAACACATCTGCTCTAAAGAGATAACAGCCCAAAGACTTCTTCCGCCCAAATCCATTGATTTAACAGAGTCATCACCCACGCCGCTTTCTTTTTTTTGTGCTGCAGCAGCTTGATTAAGCTGCTCCATTTCCAAGGGTGGCTCATGCTCTGCTTTGTCATATTTTCTTGAAATAGGACGCAATATAAACTCTGCGGCCATTCTCATGGTCTCTTGAGTCTTTTGTAATTGATTAGGTAAAAGTGGATGTATCATTTTAAACTCCTGCGCCCCCTTCAAATATGCCAATAGCTCTTAAATTTCTGTACCAAAGTTCAACTGGATGCTCATGGGTAAAACCATGACCTCCAAGCAATTGCACGCCATCGGTTCCTATTTTCATTCCGTGATGGGCAGCAAATCGATATGTAAGTGATGCCTGCTTATGGAAGTCTTCGCCAAGGTCCTTTAAGGCAGAGGATTTATACACCATTAATCTTAAGGCCTCAGTTTCAATTGCCATATCGGCAATCATAAAAGCCACCGACTGTCGGTTTGAAATAGGCTCATCAAAAGCAACTCGTTCATTGGTGTATGGAACAACATAATCTAGAACAGCTTGGCAAACTCCTAGCGCTAGAGCTGACATGCCGATTCGAGAAGAATCAACAAGCGATTTATAATTAATAGAGTAATTATGTCCACCAAGTTTCTGCGAAGCATTAATTTTGCAACTAGATAAATTAATTTGTGATAAAGGCGCGCCCTTCAAGCCCATAAATTCTTTTTACTCAAGCTCGACGCCCTCTTGATCTTTATTGACGAAATATAGATTACATTCGCCTGATTCATTGGATGCAGAAATTAAAAAAGTCTTAGCCTCATCCGCAAAAGCAACACCGGTTTTCGATCCATTCAGAATAATTTCTTCACCACTCTCATCCGCAACAACACTTGATTGATATGGATCAGTCGCAAGCAAAGCATTGTTAATCCCGAGACCCACATGAAAGATAGAGCCATTTACAAGCTCAGGTAAAAGTTCCGCTTTCTGTTCTTCACTGCCATGCTCTGAAATAATTTGCGCAGCCAACAAAGGAACAGAAACAGACATTGCTAGTGATAGATCTCCATAGGCAAGCGCCTCAAGCGCCAAAGCATTTGAAACAGCATCTTGTTCTAATCCCATGCCACCATATGCTTCAGGAATAATAAGAGAAATAAGATCTAAGGATTTAATTTTCTCAAGCAATTCATCGCTAGGCCTGCCATCACTCTCGGCTTGTCTTGCATGGGGACGAAGCTCAGTTTCAGCAAATTTTCTGAGCATGTCCCAGGTCATTTGCTGCTCCTCAGATAAGGTGAGATCGAAAGGATGTTCTGTGTTGTAGTCTTGCATTAAATTTTTGCGATGAAATTAACCGTTGATTACTTGTAAAAGTAAAACATTGTGTAAAGATGTTAAAGGTATTAATTAGTCAAATCAATGACTATTAATATGGCGAATATTCAAAAATTTGAATTATAAGATAAGGCTGATATTGCTAACTAAAGTTTAAATAATGAGAAAAGCAGAGCGAGCATCGATTGTGCTAAAAATTTTAGAGGCACATTACCCTAAAACTCCTGTACCACTTGATCATCAAGATAATTTCACGCTATTGGTTGCAGTTTTATTATCTGCTCAATGCACAGATGAAAGAGTTAACAAGGTAACGCCTAAGCTTTTTCAACTGGCAGATAATCCAAGAGATATGAGAACCAAAAGTCCAGAGGAAATATATAACATTATTAAGCCATGTGGTTTAGGGCCTCAAAAATCCAAAGCCATACATGAGCTCTCCAATATTTTATGCGATTCCTACAATGGAGAAGTTCCAGAAGACATAAAGGCACTAGAAAAACTTCCAGGAGTGGGTCATAAAACCGCCTCAGTGGTTATTAGTCAGGGGTTTGGACATCCTGCATTTCCGGTAGATACCCATATCCATAGACTGGCTCAAAGATGGGGTCTAACCAAGGGAAAAAATGTCCAGCAAACCGAACAAGATCTAAAAAAAATCTTTCCTCAAGATTCCTGGAATAAGCTCCACTTGCAAATCATATTTTGGGGAAGAGAATTCTGCCAAGCCCAACAATGTCACGGGGTAACTTGTAAAATTTGCAGAGCAACTTTTCCCAAAAGATCACGTCCTTTTTCCCACAAGAAGCCATAGATAATTTAGAATAAGATTCTCAAGCTTTTTAATTAAAATTATTAATATTTTGGAGTAACCAATGGAATCTCAAGCTGATTCAATCTTTGCTAATTCACAAACTATAGAAACATATGATACGGAACTTTGGCAGGCCCTTGATAAAGAGTCTACCCGTCAAGAAGAACACATAGAGCTAATAGCATCTGAAAATTATGCCAGCCAGAGAGTAATGGAAGCTCAAGGGGGATTGCTGACAAATAAATATGCAGAGGGCTATCCAAACAAAAGATACTACGGTGGTTGTGAGCATGTTGATATAGCTGAGGAACTAGCAATAAATAGAGCGAAAGAGCTTTTTAAAGCTGATTATGCAAATGTTCAGCCTCACTCAGGATCCTCAGCAAATGCAGCTGCATTTTTAGCTATGCTTGAAGCCAATGATACGATTCTAGGGATGAGCCTTGATCAAGGAGGTCATTTAACTCACGGAGCAAAAGTTAATTTTTCAGGAAAAAACTACACTGCTTTCCAATACGGCCTTCATCCGAAAACACATGATATTGACTATGATCATGTTAGAGATTTAGCAAAAAAACATAATCCAAAAATGATCATTGCCGGCTTTTCAGCTTTTTCAGGAACTATAGATTGGAAAATTTTTAGAGATATTGCGGATGAGACGGGTTCTTATTTTCTTGTCGACATGGCTCATGTATCAGGATTGGTTGCTGCTGGACTATATCCTTCACCAGTGCCCTATGCTGATGTAGTGACTTCTACAACTCATAAAACCTTAAGAGGTCCCAGATCAGGAATTATTCTTGCAAAATCAAATGAAGCTCTAGAAAAAAAATTAAACTCAGCTGTATTTCCAGGGTCTCAAGGCGGACCGCTTATGCACGTGATAGCAGCTAAAGCTGTATGTTTTAAGGAGGCTCTTGAGCCAGATTTCAAGCTATACATTCAACAGGTAATTGATAATGCAAAACTCATGTGCAAAGTTATTCAGGACAGAGGCATCGATGTTGTATCTGGCAAAACTGACAATCATATTGTTCTCATGGATTTAAGAAGCAAGGGATTGACTGGCAAAGATTGTGAGCAAGCCTTAGGACAAGCAAATATAACGGTAAATAAAAATGCTGTTCCGGATGATCCTCAGTCACCATTTGTTACTTCAGGGATTCGATTGGGAACACCTGCTATTACCACAAGGGGTTTTGGGAGTGATGAGGTAGAAATATTAACTAATTGGATTTGTGATATTGTTCTTGACCTTGGTAATGCTGATAAAATTAATTCAATCAAGAATCAGGTTGTTGATATGTGTAACAGGTTTCCAGTATATAAATAAATATGTTTTGCCCTTTCTGCCAAGCTCAAGATACCAAAGTTGTTGATTCAAGACTTGTTGGTGATGGCTCCCAGATTAGAAGAAGAAGAGAATGCGAAGTTTGTCATGCTAGGTTTACAACCTTTGAGACCGCCGATCTTGCTTTACCCAGAATTGTTAAAAGTGACGGAGAAAGACAGCCATTTAATGGAGTCAAGCTGAAAGGCGGAATGCTGAGAGCTCTGGAAAAAAGACCTTTATCTGCTGAGGAAGTTGATGGGGTATTTGGTAGTATTTTAACTGAAATTCGCCAGCTCGGCGAAAGAGAGATACCGTCACGTCAACTCGGTGAGATTGTTATGCGAAATTTAAAACGTGTTGATCAGGTTGCCTATGTAAGATTTGCATCTGTATATCGTGACTTCCAGGACATCAAAGAGTTTGCCGAAGAAATATCTTCTTTATCAAAAGAAAAACCAAAGAGAACAAAAAAGAAAAAATGAAAGACCTAGACTTTATGGCTAGAGCCATTGAGCTTGCAAAGAAAGGTCAACTCAAAGTTCAACCAAATCCAATGGTTGGTTGCGTCATTGTCAAAAACAATAAAATAGTTGGTGAAGGATGGCATAAGGAATATGGCAAAGATCATGCTGAAATTAATGCCATAAAAAACTGTAAGAAAAAATTTGGTGCTAAGAAGGCTCTTAAACTTATTGCTGGATCTAATGTCTATGTAAACCTTGAACCATGCTCGATTGAAAAAAACACTCCTCCCTGCTCGAATGCTTTAATTGAATATCAGATTAAAAAGTTATTTTGCGGAACGCTTGATCCAAATCCAAAAATTAATGGGCGAGGGATTAAATTACTTAAAAAAAATGGCATTGAAACAAGTGTTGGCCTACTCAAGAATGAATGCAAAGAATTGAACCGAGTTTTTTTTACCAATCAAAAAAAATCTCGTCCCTACATCATCCTTAAAAGTGCTCAATCACTTGACGGGAAAATAGCCCTCCAAAGCGGAGAAAGCAACTGGATCACCAATCCTGAATCGCGTAAAAATAGTCATCATATTCGATCAAAAGTTAAAGGGATTCTAGTGGGAAGAAATACGGCCGAACATGATAACCCTGCGCTAACAGTTAGATTAACGAAGAATGAGCTAGGTTTGGCTAAAGGTGAGGCAATTGTGCAACCAGTAAAAATTATCCTAGGTAACTTGAAGAAATCAAAAAAAGTTAACAAAATTTTTACTGATAATTCAAAAGTTATTATTGGATCTAGGCAATCAGCCAAAAAGTCTATAAATGTGGAGTATTTAGAATACAAGAGAAAAAATTTTCTTGAAGAATTTCTGCAAGATCTTTTAGATAGAAATATATCTAGTATTTTGGTTGAAGGTGGTCAGAAAACTTTAAATGCATTTATTGCTAATAATTTATTTGATGAATTGGTGCTATATACTGCCCCCATGTTTTTAGGCAAAGGAAGTAAAGAAGCTTTGAGCGTTAATCCTCCTGACGCCATAAAAACATCAATTAAATTAAAGATGGTTAGACTGGAGAGATTTAAAGAGGACATAAAGACAACTTACTACAATAACAATCTTTAATTGTTTTTAAGCATTTAATGCCTATATATAAGACAAATGGAATTTAATACTACAGAAGAAATCATTCAGGATATCGCAGCTGGCAAAATGGTGATTTTGCTAGATGATGAAGATCGAGAAAATGAAGGTGATTTAGTTTGCGCTGCTGAGTTAGTTGATGATAAAAAAATCAACTTTATGATTAGCAAAGCAAGAGGCTTGGTATGTTTGCCCTTATCTCCTCAAAAATGTGATCAACTTAATCTTCCCATGATGACTAACAATAATCGAGCCAAACATGGTACTGGGTTTACTGTTTCCATTGAGGCTGCTGAAGGCATCTCCACAGGCATCTCTGCTGAAGATAGGGCCAAAACAATCATTGCTGCAGCAAAAAAAAATGCCAAAGCAGGAGATATAGTTCAACCAGGTCATATTTTCCCATTGCGAGCCTTCGAAGGTGGAGTCTTAAGTCGAGCGGGTCATACAGAAGCTGCATGTGATTTGGCAAGACTGGCAGGACTTGAAGAAGCTGGTGTGATATGCGAAATCATGAATGACGATGGAAGCATGGCTCGAAGAGATGATTTAATAAAATTTGCCTCAATTCACGAAATGAAAATTGGGACAATAGCTGACTTAATTCACTATCGTACTCTCAAAGAAAAATCTGTTCATCTGGAATACTCAAAATCTGTTGAAATTGATGGTCTTCAATTTGACCTTTCTGCATGGCGAGACAGCATCTTTGATAATCTCCACTTAGCTTTTGTGAAAGGCGATCTTTCCACATCTGATTCTCCGCTTGTTCGGGTTCATGTTCCTAATACATTGCACGACTTAATTGGTATTGAAGAATTTGGCAAAAGATTAAATCTAGAAAAGGCTCTAAAAAGAATTGGAAAAGAAGAATGCGGTGTTTTGCTTTTAATAGGTAATTATCAAGACGCTGATGAGGTCATGAATGACCTTAAGGGAGCAAAATCATCTGTTAAGCCGGAAACAAAGACTGTGGGCATAGGGTCACAAATTCTTAAAGAGCTTGGATTGCAGCAAATTACATTGCTTGGAACCCCAGTAAAATATCCATCCTTGTCTGGATTTGATCTTGAAGTCACGGGGTTTGAACAATGAGCAAAGATGGATTCACATTCTCGTCAAAACAAATTGATGTTAATAAAAAAATTACTATAGTTGCATCAAAATGGAATGCCGCACTTGTTGATGAATTATTGGAGTCTGGCAAAGCACATTTAGAAGAGCTTGGTTTCACCAACATCAAAACTGTAAATGTTCCTGGCGCATGGGAACTTGTCCATGCAGCGCAAAGAGAATTAGCTGATGCAGATGGAGTCATTGCATATGGAGTGGTCATTAGAGGCGAAACAACACATTATGAACTCATATCTGAGTCAGCAGCTCATGGATTAATGCAAGTGAGTGTGAATGCAAATAAGCCCATTGGCTTTGGCTTAATTGCTGCTGAAAATTTATCTCAAGCTCAAGAGCGAACTGATTCATCAAAATTAAATAAAGGCAAAGAAATTGCACAATCACTTGTTGAAATGCTGAGCTGAAGATGTCTAAAAATCTTGGAAAGTACAAACAAGAACTTCAAACACGAGAGTGCTTGGTACAAGCAATCTATCAATACATATTTCATGAATCAAATTTAAACTCTCTTATTGATCAATTCCTAAAAGAAAATACACCCAAAAAGATAAGCTTTAATTATTTCAAACAAAGATTAGAAAATATTTTTGAACAATCAGATGACTTAAAAGAGATCACAAGAAATCTAAAGAATAATGAAGGTGAGAATTTAGAGATTATAGATGAAGCTATTTTGTGGCTTGGAATAGTGGAGATACGCGCTAATGAGCTGGCTCATCCTGTAGTTATTGATGAATGTATACGCCTAGCAAAGAAATTTTCTAATCCAAATTCTTATAAATTTGTAAATGCAAAACTCGACGATTGGTTAAAAACAAATCAAGCTGAATGGCTTAGGAAGGGTAGTTAACATAAATTGGGCTAGACCAAGCTCTATTTTCAGCTGGTGCAAGACAGTCTCCCCTATTCTCATGAACCCCCACTCTGCATATTTGAGTTTTAATGCATTTACCATTTTCATCAAATTCACATCCCAACGGATCAGCAGAAAGCTTTAGCGAGGGCTCTTCAATAGCCCTTACATAATAAACAGCATCTCTTCGACCAATTGAGAATTGCTCATCTTCAAATGACACCTTGCAACTCGTACTATTGCAGGGGAAGGTCTTCCATACATCTTCTACAAGTCCTTCGACTGGTTCATTTTCATATTGCTGTGGCAAAATTTTAATAACCTCAATTCGGGTAATCACTCTTCTTTCATTACTGGGGTTGTAACATTCTGAATTACAGATCTTCTCTAAACGCTCTTTTGTTAATCCATTGTTGCTATAGTCAGGACAGCCAGGTTTTTGTTTAAGAGAGCCTGCTGCTTTTACAGTAAATACCGGTGATTGATTGCTCTCAACTTCTGAGCCCATTGATAAAGATTCAGATTGAGTTTCTGCATCAAACCATAAAAGAATTCTTGGTCCCGAGGTTGCATAAACTTCTTTTCTTTCTAGAGCATCCCAAATTGATTCTCTTTTTCGAGATGTTGAGTGAGCAGCGACTAGTCCTCCTGACATAAAATATGCACTTTGTCTTTCAGCATCAGTGGCAATATTCAAATCCATAATGCTGGTCAAGTTAGTATTACCTAAATCAACATAAGATGGTTCTAATTCACCTTTAGGGCGCCTTAAATCACTCATTTTTTCATAAAATGGATCATTGAAGCCATTAGCCTCAGTATTAAAAAGTCGATCAATTTCCTTATATCCGGTACCAGGCCTAGCGCCATGATTATCGCTTGAGCCAATAAACCCAAACTTAAAACGTTGTGGGTTTTCTTTATCAGTAAAATCACTTAATGCTAAAACATACTGAGCAGAGCCTAGGGGCCTATAGTTAAATGACGGCAAAAAACAATCATTGCATTGTCCAGCATTTAAGTAATCATCTGGATTTGTTTCATTCACTGCAGCATATCCTGTTGAGCCCATTTGGGCCGCAAATAATTTTGTTTGATCTACTAAATACTTACAAGTTTGATCATCCATTCCAGAGGTTTGACATCTTTCAGCCATAATATTGCCTGCTTGCTGGCAGGTTGGTAAGAAATCTTTAGTTTCATCAGGACAAAAAAGCTCAATGTTTAGATCAATGTCTGAATCATTCCAAGTTCTGTATTCTTCTGAGTTGCCATGACCAGAATATATCTCAAACAAAAATTGAGATTCATCATCCTTAAAATCTGTTAATTGTTTTTTCCAATCAGATGTTGGTGGAGTATAAAACCCCCAAGTAGTACCATGCGGAATGACCATGTAGGGTGTATCCCAATCTTTCAATTTCTGGAACAAAATATTTGGATTGGTTGCCTCCTCATAACAATTTACAGGGAGATCTCTGGTATTTACTCCTTCAGGGCATATAGGTGTTGCTTGGATTTCGTCAAAGAATTTATCAAATGCAAAGAATCTGTCTCTATTTTTAAAATCTAAAGTTGCAGGCAAAGCTGACATGGTCCAGGGCAAACCAAGTCTCATAACTAATGGAGCAACCCCTCCTGAGCCAATGGCTCTTGGCGGCACCACAGCATCATCGGTTTCTAAAAAAATAACGTTTTTATGCCCGTAATGATTTTCTGGATTCGGATCAACTTGAGTCCATTCCCATCCTAGGAAGCTAACCAAATCATCTGTTCCTTCTGATAAATTATTACATTGTTGAATGCTTTGTTTGGTATCCAACCATTTTCTTGGGGTGCTTGCTTCAGCATGATCGTTAATGGACCAAAAATCTAAAGCTGAACAAAATCTTGCGTAATCACATGCATCAGCTAATGGCGAAGCCCCTTTACCGTTCATAAAGGGTAAAGACCACATGAATGCATCAGTTGAATAGGTTGTATGAACATGAAGATCGCCAAAGAGAATTTGTTTGTCGTCCAAAACCTCTAAATCTGATTTCACCACATTGATCCTACTGGATCTATCTTGAATTGCTTGTTCTGGAAGAACTCTTCCTTCTATAACTCCAGGTCCATCCAATGTTCCAAAGACTTTTAAAACAGCGCCTCCAAAAAAAATAACTACAGTAAAAATACAAAGCAGAACGAGTGAAATTAGAAGGTTTTTCATGTCTCTCCAGAATAGATAAAGCTAATCTCTATAAATTGTTTGATCTCTTGATGGTCCCACCGAAACTATGCCAACAGGACAATCCAAAGTCTCTTCAATAAATAGTATATAGTCCTGAGCAGCTTTAGGTAAATCATTAAAAGACCTAGCATTGGATGTATCCTGCTTCCAACCAGAAAATATTTTATAAATAGGTTGCTGCTTTTGATCGTAGTCAATGCACACTTGAATTTCTTCAAAGCCATCTAGAACGTCTAATTTTGTGATGCATAGATTAGTAACAGAGTTGATAAAAACAATCGTTTCCAACGCTTTCAAATCCAACCATCCACATCTTCTTGGGCGGCCAGTTGTTGCACCAAATTCATGCCCAATCTTTGCCAGTTGCTCTGCGTTGGAATCAAATAACTCAGTAGCAAAAGGCCCCTCACCAACACGAGTAGTATATGCTTTGGTAATGCCCAAAATAGAATCAATATGTCGCGGGCCCACTCCCAAACCTGAAGATAAGCCACCTGCAGTAGTACTTGAAGAAGTGACATATGGATAGGTGCCATGATCAATGTCTAGCATAGAACCCTGCGCACCTTCAAAAAGGATGCTCTTGCCCTGTTTTACCCACAGTTTGAGGAGATCCTGAGTTTTGCAATGATATTTATTATAAAGATCTATGTTGCTAGTCAGCTCTTCTAAAACATCCTCAAAAGCTATAGGTTGGGCATTATATAAATTCTGTAAAATTTGATTGTGATAATTAACCAATGTTGATAATTTTATCTTGAGCTCTTCAAGATTTTTTAAATCTCCAAAACGCACTGCACGTCTAGCAATCTTGTCTTCATAAGCTGGGCCAATCCCTCTACCGGTTGTACCAATACCTTCTTCTTTATCTCGAACCTGATCAATTGCTATATGAGTAGGCAAGATTAATGAGCAATCTTCACTGACATAAAAACGATCTTTAAAATTAATATCACTCTCTTGTAATTCCTTTATTTCTCTAGCTAAAGCTGGAAGAGATAAAACAAGACCATTACCCAAGACACAATGAACTGAAGGGTGAAGGATACCTGATGGGACTAGATGAAGGACTTTTTGTTCACCATCAACTTTGAGTGTATGACCTGCGTTATGACCGCCTTGAAAGCGGCACACTGCCTCAGAACTTTCTGCCAAAGCATCTACAATTTTTCCTTTACCCTCATCACCCCACTGCAAGCCCAAGATAAGGGTGTTATTGCTCATGGGGTGTTAGTTATTGCCTTTTGACTTATTGAGGTATTTGAAGAAATCAGATTTAGGATCGATAACCAAAACATCTGACTTATTATTAAAAGTTGCATCATAAGCTTTCATGCTTCGAGTAAACTCATAAAATTCTGGATCTCTTGAGAATGATTCTGCGTAGATTGCTGCTGCTGTAGCATCACCCTCTCCTCTTATTTCTTCGGAGGTTTTATAGGCTTCTGCAAGAATAATAACT
Source organism: Pseudomonadota bacterium (assembly GCA_028344535.1). Taxonomy (GTDB): domain Bacteria; phylum Pseudomonadota; class Gammaproteobacteria; order Magnimaribacterales; family D2472; genus D2472. Next base: position 50,946 of record JAOMBK010000004.1, read on the forward strand.
CTTTCTTTGTCTGCAGTTGAACGGATTTCATTAGAAAGTTCATTTCCTTCAGCACGTAATTCTTCTGCTAATCTGTTTCTTTCAGAGCGCATTCTTTCATACACAGAGTTACTTAGTTCAGGCGGCAAATCGATTCTTTTAACTCTAAAATCAATAATCTCTATACCTAGATCAGATACAGAATTTCCTAAATTATCTCGCATGTCACTCATCAACTGATCTCTTTCTCCTGAAACTAATTCGGTCACTGTTCTTCGACCAAATTGATTTTTCAGCTCAAATGCAGTTCTTTGTCCAAGCAAATTATTTAAGTTAATAAAACTTCCACTGGTTGCATCATAAAAGGTTCGAACGTTTGTAATTCGATATTTTACAAACGAGTCAACAATAAGATATTTACTCTCAACTGTTAAGATTCTATTTGGCTCTTCATCTAGAGTCTGTAACCTTGAATCATATTTTTTTACATTTTGGATAATTGGTAATTTAAAATTTAAGCCAGTTGGAAGATCAGATTTAATGGCTTCACCAAACTGAAACACAATCCCATCTTCTTTTTCATCAATAACAAATATGCTGTTTAGTATTATTGCAAGAATAAGTCCCGCAAGAACTAAGAGATTCATTCCTTTAGTCATTAGTCTTCCTCCTGTGATCTATTTTGTTCAAGAATTTTATCTAATGGAAGGTACATCAAGTTATTGCCGCCCTCAACGTCCATCAATACTTTAGTTGAATTACTATATAAGCCTTGCAGGGCATCTAAGTAAAGTCGATCCCGAGTCACTTTTGGTGCTTTTTCATACTCGGCTAATAACTTATCAAAACGCACGGCTTCACCCTCTGCATTAGCTACAACCTCCTCTCTATACGCTTCAGCTGCTTGGATTCTGGCAAATGCTTGCCCTCGAGCTTCCGGGACGATAGAAAGACCATATCGATCAGCTTCATTTTGCAATTTTTCCTTATCCTCTCTTGCTGCAACAACATCATCAAATGAAGCTTTTACAGCTGAAGGTGGATCAGTTTTTTCTATGTTGACCTGTTGCACTACAAGCCCAGTAGCATATAAATCGAGATAGCTTTGCAATCTTGAATCAACATCTTGGGCAATCATTTCACGGCCTGTTGTTAGTGTTTCCTCAAGGGTATTATCTCCAACAACATGACGTAATGAGCTTTCTGTCGCTTCTCTAAGGCTACTTTCTGGATCACGAACATTCAAAACAAAATCCTTTAAATTTTTTATTCGGTATTGCACAGAAATAGTTACATCAACTAGGTTTTCATCCTTGGTAAGCATGTTCGCTGTTTGTGAATAACGTCTAGTTAAGGCAACATTTTCTACATATCTTTCATCAACTCCAGCCAACATGAAGTTTAAGCCTTCTCCTGTCTCTTCATAATATTCACCAAACCTTAGAACGACTGCTCTTTCTGGAGAGTCTAGCTGATAAATAGACATACTTGCGTAAATGACTAGTAATCCAAAAAAACCATACAAAAAAGCTTTTTTTGTTGGAAAATTAAATCCATTTCCGCCAGAAGATCCATTAGAGCCGGCACCTTGTTTTCCGAACATGACAGAAAACTTTTTTATTAAGTCATCAAACGAAACCTCGTCTTGATCTTTTCTGCCCCAAGGGTCTTGATTATTTTGATTATCCCAATTCACGTAGATACCTATAATTGTAAAGTTTAATTATAAATTTAATTTGGGGGTAAATCCTAAGAATTAAACGATTTCAAGCAAATTAAGTTGCTTTTTTAGTTGCTCAGCAGCTTCTTCACCTTGATGAAGGTCATAATAGATCAAATTTTCCCATCCTCTCATCCAAGTACATTGTCTTTTAGCAAATTGACGTGTAGCAAAAAGAGACTTTTCAAATAATTTAGACTGTTCCAACTTGCCCTCAACCACTTGTAATCCTTGTCTATAATTTATTGCTTTCATTGCGGGATGTTCCGCAGAAATATCAAAAATATTTTGAATATTCACTATTTCCTCGAGCAAATTATCTCCAACCAATGTCTCTTGTCTAGACTCTATTCTTGCATGAAGTTTTGCTCTTTCCACAGGAAAAATTCCAAACTCAATTAATGTGTGCTTTTCTTTTAATCCGCGAGTCTGTCCAGATGCAAGATTTTCACTCAAGCTCATGCCTGTTGAAGAGATAATCTCGATTGCTCTTATAATTCTTTGAGAGTCTTGAGAATCAATATTTTTTGCTGCTTCAGGATCATGCATGGTTAGATCTGCATGCAAGACATCCACTCCCTCAGTAAGAATTTTTTTCTCTAACTCATCACGCAGACTCCGATCAGCCGAAGGGAGAGTGCTTATTCCTGTTTTTAAAAGATTAAAGTACATCATGCTGCCTCCAACCATTAATGGGATCTTATCTCTCGCATGTATGTCATCAATCAGCTTCATGGCTGAATCATAAAAATCTGCTACAGAAAATATAGAATCCAAAGAAACATGATTAACTAGATGATGAGGGTGTTTTTTTAAGATTGCATTTGAAGGCTTAGCAGATCCAACATTGCATTCCTTATAAACCATGACTGAGTCTACGCTTATAATTTCTAGGGCTTCAAATTGATTTTGCCAGTTAATGGCCCAGTCGGTCTTCCCAGATGCAGTGGGACCTAGAAGAAATATTATGGGTTTCTTACTCAGTTTCAAATACTTTAAATTGCTTCTTGATCAGTCTCGCCTGTTCTAATTCTGATAACTTGATCTAGCGAGGAGACAAAAATTTTTCCATCTCCAATTTTTCCAGTGCTTGCACTTTTTGTAATCGCATCTATGACATCCCCAAGTTGTTCATTTGATACAGCTATTTCTACTTTGATTTTTGGTAAAAAATCAATTACATATTCAGCCCCTCGATATAATTCGGTATGACCTTTCTGCCTACCAAAACCCTTTGCCTCTGTAATTGTCATACCAGTAATGCCAATCAAATCAAGTGACTGACGAACTTCTTCTAACTTAAATGGTTTGATAATTGCTGTAATAAGCTTCAACTTTATTCTCCTAATTGCCTAATTATATAAGATGCTTGAACCTCTGTTGAGCCTTTATTTCTTTCAACGACCTCCTTGGCTCTGTGCGCAAATTCTTTAGCAACTTTTGAATCTCCAATAAAAAGCTCCATCGCAGCCAATAATTCATCTTCACTTGTTACCTTGACACATGCATGATCACTAAGAAATTGATGAACGATGTCTTCAAAATTAAATGTATGAGGGCCTATGATTATTGGGGACCCTAAGGCAGCAGGCTCAATTAGATTATGGCCTCCTCTTGGCACTAAGCTACCTCCAACAAATGACATCAATGATGATGCATAAAAACCTGACAAAAGACCTGTTTTATTGATGATGCAGACATCGTAATCTTCTGAACCTAAATCTGAATATAGTTTTGCCTTAAAACCCATGATACCTGCTTGCTTGGCTATCTCTCCCCCTCGCTCTGTATGCCGTGGACAAAGAAATAGTTTTATATTTTTATTATCTTGAAGTCTCTTATAAGCATTGAGTAATATTTCTTCTTCGCCAGGGTGAGTGCTGGCTCCTAAAATAAAAGGAGCAGCTTCAATGGGATCAACATCTATGTTGGAAATATCAAATTTAACTGATCCCACTGCCTCAATACGATTCTCATCAATGCCAAGCTTTAAAAAACGTTCCTTGTGTTTGCTGGTTTGAACAAAAGAGTAAGTGATTTTTTTTAATGTATCTTTTAAGAGCCATGATGAAATTGCATATGCTTGGTAAGACTTATGGCTAAGCCTTCCATTAACCAAATAAAGAGGAATACTTTTATGAAATGCACGTGCAATCATTGATGGCCATATTTCTGTCTCAAATATTAAAATGGCATGAGGCTTATAAAAATTTAAAAATCTATTGATAAATAAAACGAAGTCCCATGGGGCATAATGGATTACTATTTGTTCAGAAAAAATTTCCTTTGCTCTTCTTAAGCCTGTAGGTGTTGTTGTGGTTATTACAATGTCAAAGTGCTCAGAGAGCTTATTAATCAAGGGTTGCGATCCTATTACTTCCCCTAAACTTACAGCATGAAACCAAATAATTTTTTTATTTGTTTGACTGAGGTTGCTCAAGCCATATCCAAGCCTATTCACAAAATGCTTTGAGTAATCTGAATCGGTAAAACTCTTGAAAAAAATCCGCAAGATAAATACTGGAGTTAGTATTAAAATTATAAGATTGTAAATTACCAGCTTCATATAAAAGGTATATCTAAATTAATGTAATAATACATTCTTTAATTTTTATGTACTCATAATATTGATCAGATTAATGATGACATTATGGCAAGGTCTCAGCCATCTACCAACTTCATGGCATCCGGCAATAGGAAGACTATGTGGCAATCTCCTATTTATTTTAGCTAAGAGTAGAAAAAAAATTGCTCAAGCAAACATAGAAGCATGCTTTCCAGAACTATCAAAAGCAGAACAACAAGAGCTCTTGCGGGATAATTTTTTGCACCTGGGAAGATCATTCATTGAAACAGGCATCGCTTGGTTTTGGTCAGATAAGAAAATACAAAGCAAGGTTGATTATGATGTTATTGGGATAAATCATTTGTCTAACAATAACTCTAATAAAGGAAACTTAATCATTTTCAAGCACTCTCAACATTTAGAGTTGGATGCCCGACTTTTTGCCATGAATGCAGCGGTATATGGTGTAAGCAGAACACATAATTCCGCTTCAATGAATAAAATCCAAAATAAAGGTCGGCTTTCTAGCATTAAAGATACTGCAGATAAGAATAATCCACGAAAATTTATGAAATGGCTGAAAGCAGGGAAGAATGTCATGTATGCAATAGATCAAGATTATGGATGGGATCATTCTGTGAAATTACAGTTTTTCAATCAAGAGGCTGCTACGATCACCACAACAAGAAAGATTATTGATGCTGCTAATGCAAATTTATTATTTATAAATTCATATTACAAAAATAAAACATTAGTTCTTCAGATAGAATTAATTGATCATGAAGGACTAAATTCAATAAAGTTGGCACAGAAAATTAATGACTTAATGGAAGAAAAGATTCTGCAACATCCAGCTGAATATCTGTGGATGCATAGAAGGTTTAAATCAACATTAGGAAAAAACTTTTATAAATAATATGGACTTTGAACAATTAGATAATCTCAAAGGATTTATGCCTAGCCATGAAGGCTTAGCATTAACAAAATGGGCAGAAAAATTTTCTCAATGTGGGCCTGCGCTTGAAATTGGTACCTTTGGTGCCAAGTCTGCTCTATACATCGCGGCTGGAAGTTCAATTCATGATGAGCTAGTTTATACAATAGATCATCATTCTGGTTCAGAAGAACACCAACTTGGTGAAGAGTATTTTGATCCAGAGATTTATGATAAGAAATTAGGCCGAGTGAATACAGTGCCTTTGATGCAAGCTAATCTTCAGCAGTTTGATGAAAGTAAATGGGTGGTCCCCATTCTTGCAAATGCAAATTCTATTGCGCCTTCATGGAGGGCTGAATTAGGACTTTTGTTTATTGATGGAAGCCATACTGAAATATCTGCACTGAATGATTATGATAATTGGAGCTCCAAACTCCATTCTAATGGTGCATTGGTCATTCATGATATTTATGAAAAACCTGAGGACGGCGGACAAGCACCATATCTAATCTATCAAAAAGCTCTAACAGAAGGTTTTCAACTTTACGAACGAGTTGATACGATTGTTTGCCTTACTAAAGCTTAAATTGTTGCTTTATAAATAAATCTGCACCAGGGGTGAGTTGATTGTTTGCATCGGCTGCAAGAATGCATGCCGCGGAAGTCCATGACGGCGTTTCTTCTGGCCAATAAATATTTTCATAAAATTGCCAGCCCATGTAAGGTATACCCTCTCTATCAACTATGGCAATAGCATTAAGAAGCAGTTCTGATGCAATCTTATCTTCACCAATTTTTTTGTATGCAATAGAGCATTCACTTGTCTCTGCAACAGTTACCCATGGTTCATCTGAAACACATTTGATTCCAAGGCCTTTAATCCAAAAAGAATCTTTAATGTTCTCTATTAGAGAGGTTATTCGTTGTTTAGAATTAATGCCGCCCAAGATTGGGTAATACCAGTCCATTGAAAACCTGCTGCGATCTTTCTTTAGGTCAAAAATTTCTGCTGGATTTTCAAGTGCAACTATCAATTTTGAATGCGCATCTCTCCATTCTGACTCAATGCTTTGATGCTCCAAAACTTGGCAAATTGCTATTGCACACTCTAGACTTTTCGCAATGGAGCTACAACCAGTTAATAAATAGTCTTCATCAATTTTTTCAGACTCATCAATATTCCATGCAATAGCTCCATTGCTATGTTGAAGAGAAAGAGAGAATAAAATACCTTTTTTAACCGGCTCCCAAAAATTTTGAAGGAAATTAATATTGTTATTAAGCAAATAAAAGTGCCAAACTGCAACAGCAATATATGATGCATAATTAGTCTGTTTATTTAGCTCTAATGGCTCTTCATCCTGATAGAGGTTATACCAACTGCCATCTTCATTTTGATTAGCTACCATCCACTGAAGACCATTAAGAGCTTGATTCCTAAAGCCTAAAGTAGTTAAGCCCATAACAGCTTCAAGATGATCCCAAGGATCATGTGAGCCATCCTGATTCGAGGGAATGGCACCAGATAAAAGCTGAGAATCTTCTAAAAACTTGCCTAAATGGTTCAACCCATCCAAAGAACTAGGGTCAATATGAGATGTATTCGGAAATTCTTTCATTTTTTTTCAAAATAAAATGCAATGCTTTTTCCAAAAATAGGATTAAGAATTTTTTCAAGATTATTCAGCCATGCTGGACTTTGTAAAATTTGATATTCAAGAAATTTTTTATATATCTTTACTAGGTAATTTGAATCTTGAGTTTTCCAAAAAATACATCTTAGCCACCAATAGGCACTGTGCAGGCCATGAAATCTTTCAGCATGATCATACTTAAATCCATGATCTAAGATTTCATTGATCAATTGACGCTTTTTAAAAATTCTTACATGGCCGCCAGGCATATTTTGATAGCCTGTTGAGAGAGACCAGCAAATTTTTTCAGGCCAATATGAAGGAACGCTAGGTAGAAATTTACCTTCCGGTTTTAGAACTCTAAAAATTTCATCAATTGCTGCATGGTAATCATCAAGATGCTCTAGAACCTCTGAACAAATTACAAGATCAAAAGTATTATCATCAAATGGAAGTCTATACACTGAGCCTTGCATAAACATAGTAGAGCCAGAATTCAGTTCCTTAAAAAACTCTAAACCTTCCTTACATTTATTTAATGAAGGGACATCCTGGTCCAATCCAACGCAATGGACATCAGGAAATTCATGCAAAGATCCAAAAATATGACGTCCCTCTCCACACCCAACATCTAAAACTTTTGAGTGTGGCTCAAGCGCTATCTCATGCAAGCTAAAAGTTAACATTTAAATTCATCTATCGTTTTGTAAATCAAGTCTTCGTATAACTTTGCAATTTTTTGCCAATTAAAGTTCTCTATTATATGCATTCTGCCAGCATCTGCTTTCAATTGGCTGGTTTGAGGATTTGTAAAAATCTGTCTAATAGCTAATTCTATTGCATCTGCGCTCTCGGCTGGGATGAGTTCAGCAAAAGACTCAGTGATTTCTGGAATAGATGCAACATTGGTTGCTATAAGAGGTATAGCACATGACATAGCTTCCCCAACAGGAAACCCAAAACCTTCATAGAGAGAGCTAACTATAGCAATATTACTTTTTGCATATTCAACAGCTATCTCATCTCTAGTAAGGTTTGATCTATATAAAATGTTTTGATCAATTTTCAATTTTTTGATTAGTCTCTCTGTATGGCCGCCAGGTCTGGGCGCGCCAATAATCACTAATTTTAATTTTGGATAATCGGCTTTTAATCTAGCAACAGCATGAAGGGTAAAATCTAGACCTTTAAGTGGAACATCTGCGCTAGCTGTTGTAATAATTTGTGATGGAACTCTTTTAATATCCTGCATGGGAACAAAACTTGAATGATCTATGCCATTGGGTATGACTGAGATATTTTTTTCGAGCACACCGAAATCCTTTGCAATGTCTTTTTTTGAATTATGTGATGGTGTAGAAATCACCTTCAACTCTATAGATACCTTTTTTTGCATTTTTAAAAAAGAAAACCATCTCCATTTAGAAATTTTTTGGATAAAGCCCTTAGAAAATTGAATGTCATAACGGTAATCTTTTGTAATGGGATGATGAATAATTTCAATTAGGGGCATATTTTTTTGAACCTCGATCATTCCATGGCTAAGCGATTGATTATCGATTACGACATCATATGAAGATTCATTGAGAATGGATTGAGCCCTGTTTCCAAATGTCTTTAGTTCTGGGAACCCTCCCAGCAGTGCTGAAAAAAATTCATACCAATCATCTGCAGACTTGCTCTTTTTTTCTAAAAAAATTTTTAGTCTTTCTTGAAAGTTAAAAGTACTAAATAAATTTAAACCTGGAGATTTAATTAACTTTATGCTGTTTTCAAGGTGGGGGTATGGAGGTCCTGAAATAACATCTACTTTATGACCTAGATTATTTAATGCCTTGGATAATTCAAAAACAAATATGCCTTGGCCACCTCCAAAAGGTGCACTTCGATAGCTGCAAATAGCAATGTTTAATTTTTGATCCAATTTTTAATAAGACTAAATTGCAGTGAGCCAATGTGAATAGCTTGCATCACGCCCATAAACTATATCGGAATAATTGCCTTGGAGTTGATCGGTGATTGGTCCAATGGAACCACTGCCTATTTTTGATCCATCAACAGTTGTTATGGGCGTAATCTCAACTGCTGTACCTGAATAAAAAGCCTCATCTGCAGATAACAAATCTTCAAAGGTCAAATTCTTCTCCTCTACAGTTAATTTAAAATTTTTAGCAATAGTTATAACACTTTGCCTAGTAATTCCATTCAAACAATAATCTGTTGTGGGTGTCATTAACTTTGAATTTTTAACTATAAATAAGTTTTCACCACTACCCTCTGAGATAAAACCATTTTTATCCAGCAATATCGCTTCTTCCGCTCCTTTTGAAATCGCATCATTAACAGCCATAATCGAATTAACATAAGTACCAATAATTTTATTGTTTGAATATAAGGGATTGTCATATTGCTGAAATGGAGATTTAACAACTGAAATACCATTCCTCTTGGCCTCTGGATCCATATATGATGGCCATTCCCAACACGCAATTGCAACATTTACCGAAAGAGCGTCTTGAGATCTTAAGCCCATTGATTCACTACCCAAAAAGACAATCGGACGAATATAGCCCTCCTGAAGATTATTTTTAATCATTGCTGCTTTCTGCGCTTGAGTTAAATCAGGAATTGAATAAGGAATTGAAATATTAATTTTAGATGCAGCATCAAATAGTCTTTTGGTATGATCATCTAATCTGAAGATGGCACCGCCATCTGCTGTTTCATAGGCTCGAACACCCTCAAAAACACCCATTCCATAATGCAGCGTATTAGACAAAAGATGGATATTTGTTTCATTGAATGGCTGAAAACTTCCATTAAGCCAGATGAATTTTGAGTCAGTATTAAGAAACATGTTGTGTATGGTTTTAAGTCTCAGTTATTATGACAAAACAACCCCAATAATGAAATTAAAATTCCTATGATTGACGAATCCATTTTCAGAGAATATGACATCAGGGGAATTGTTCCCTCACAAGTAAACGAAGCTTCGATTAAATCCATTGCCCGTGCAATTGCAAAAAAATGCAATGAAGAAAATATCAATGAGCTGGCTCTTGGCAGAGATGGCAGACTGTCAGGAGAAGAGATATTAAAACTCCTTTCTTCACAACTTCAAACCAAAGGAATCAATGTTGTGAATATTGGGATAGTTACAAGCCCTTTACTATATTATGCGGCTAAACAACTGCCTTCAAAATCTGGAATCATGATTACCGGGAGTCATAATCCAAAGAACTATAATGGATTTAAAATAGTAATTAACGATTCTCCTATATCAGGTCTTGAGATCTTGGATTTATTATCTGATGAGCCAATCAATAAAAGAAATGCTGGCAAGGAAATCTATAAGAAAAATTTAATGGATGAGTACATTGAAGAAGTATCATCACAAAGCACGAAGAAACCAAAAAAAATTAAAGTTGTTCTAGATTGTGGAAATGGTGCTGCTGGTGAAATTGCTCCCAAACTAATACGTTCATTAGGTTACGAAGTGATCGAGCTATATTGCGAGATTGATGGGAACTTCCCCAATCATCACCCTGATCCTGGAAAAGAAGAGAACCTCCAAGATTTAATTCAGGCAGTAAAAGAAAATTCCGCTGATGCTGGAATAGCCTTTGATGGAGATGGAGATAGGCTAGGAGTCGTAACTGAAGAAGGGGACATTATTTATCCAGATCAACTCATGATGATCTTTGCTAAAGATATTTTAAAAAATTATCCTGGTAAAGAAATAATTTTTGATGTGAAGTGTACAAATTTACTTAGCAATATTATCAATCAGGCTGGGGGTATCCCATCAATGTCTGCAACAGGTCATTTTCATATTAAAAATGCTCTTAAAAAAACCAATGCTCCACTCGCCGGCGAGATGAGTGGTCATATTTTTTTTAATGATAAGTGGCATGGTTTTGATGATGGTCATTATTCCGCTTTCAGATTATTAGAAATTATGAATAGTTTAGACATGCCGCTCTCTTCTATGCTCAATGAACTTCCCAAAGCCTGCTCTACCCCTGAATTAAATATTAATGTTGAAGAAGAAAAGAAATTTAAAATAGTAAAAGATTTTGTAAATAAAGCTCAATTTAAGGGAGGCTCTAAAGTTACCATTGATGGGTTGAGAGTAGATTTTGATGATGGATGGGGCTTAATCAGGGCGTCCAATACAACTCCGAAACTTGTCCTTAGGTTTGAAGCTAAAACTTCTTCTAGATTAAAGGAAATAAAAAATATGTTTCTTAATCAATTAAAATTAATTGATGAAACAATTAAGGTTGATATAAGCTAAAGCTATGTCAAAAGACAGAAAACAAATTATTCTGCAGAGTTTAGCAAAGCTTTTAGAAGAAAGAGATACAACAAAAGTTACAACAGCTGTTCTTGCAGCTGAAAGCGGGATAACTGAAGCTGCTCTCTATAGGCATTTTCCGAGTAAAAGATCTATTTTCTTGGAGTTATTCACATTCTGCGATCAAACAATTTTTCAAAAAGTTGGAGAAATTAAAAAAGATAGCAAAATTGAGGCTGAAGAAAAAGTTAGATTAATATTCTTTTTTTATGCAATATTTCTAGAAAAAAATAAAGGTTTTGCTCGCATCTTATCTCGTGAGGCATTAGGACCAAGTGAGCAAAATGTAATAGACTCTGTGAATCAATTCTATGAAAGATTGGAGCTTTCGATCAAACAATTGCTAGCTTCAAAAAAAGACTCTTTGCAACTTACGGCAGGTCAAAGCGCCCATCTTATTACTTCAATAATGGAAGGAATTATCTCTAGGTTTATTAGAAATAAATTCAAGGAAATACCTAGCAGTTATATTGAGAATTATTGGTCACTCATTTCTAACAGTATTTTTAAAAGCTAAATTTCTTCATCTAAAAAAAGTTCAAAGTAAGAATTTTTGCTATTTTCATCAACTGGCTGGCCTGTATCACGATCAACCCTCACATAAGAGAGACCTTTAGGAACTTTCCAATCTTCTTCAGGCAAGTTAGTAAGAGCTTTTTTCATAAAATCAACCCAAGTAGGCAAAGCGATGCTCGATCCAAATTCGTTATCTCCCAAAGAAGAGAAATCATCAGTTCCAACCCATACAGTGCTTACCAAATTATCGTGAAAACCTGAGAACCAAGTGCTGATCGCATCATTAGTTGTGCCAGTCTTTCCTGCGATGTCACTCCTTCCTAAGACTTGAGTTTTTCTTCCGTTGCTTCCTCTTGATAGAGCCTCACGTAAAATATCTTTTGTAATAAAAGTTACTCTAGGATCAATTGGTTCCAGTGATTTCTTTGAAAGGGGGGGCAGTAAATAAAAAGGCTTTATTTCATCTGTAAGCTGAGTTTGAAACCATGGAAAAGCATCAATATTTTTTTTCTTATTTTCTTTTTGAGGATTTTGAAAAATAGTCTTTCCATTTCTATCTTCTATTCGCTCAATAAAAAATAAATCTTTAGGATCCTCAGAGTTAGTCATAATGCTATACGCTCGCACCATCTCTGCTGGAGAAAAACTTGATGATCCAAGTGCCAATGATAAATCTGGAGCCAGCCTAGATGAAGAGAAGCCAAACCTTGATAAATAATTTTGCGTCAATGGAATTCCCATTTCTCGTAATAACTTTATAGAAACTAGGTTCACAGACTGAACTAAAGCTTCTCTGAGTCTAATAGGCCCATAAAATTTACCTGTATAATTTTCAGGTCTCCAGCTACTCTCTAAATTAGAGTCTTCAAATATTATGGGGGCATCATTTATTTTATCTGATGCTTTATAGCCATTCGCAAAAGCAGAGGCATAAATAAATGGCTTAAAGCTCGAGCCCGCTTGAGGATATGATTGTTTGACTCTATCAAAGTTACTTTTTGAGAAATTCAATCCACCAATATAAGTCTTAATTGCACCATTAGATGGATCTGTAGAAATAAATGCAACTTCAGCATCAGGGACTTGGTCAAGATAGTAATTTCCATTTTGCTCAGATAGATAGATCAAATCTCCCTTACGAAGAATGTCATAAAAATTTTGAGGTCTGGGACCAAGTTTATTAATATCAATTTTTCGTCTAGCCCATTTGTATGATTCATCCCAAAATAAACTTTCTAATTGAAAGGAATTATTAAGATAGATAATCCTTTCAGGCTTTACATCAATGACTATTCCGCCTGAATGTTGATCTAAATTCACAAGCTCTTCAAAAAAATCTCTAATAACTGATACATTGAGCTGCTTCATGCTCAGCTCATCTAGGGTATTGGATTCTTCATACAGAATGTCTAAATTACCAGTTTGTAATTCTTCAAATATTGATTCAGAAATTTTTGATAGGAGGTTTATAGGCTCTCTCCAGCCATGACGTTTATCATAGTCATATAAGTTTTTTGCTACGCTCTCAAGGGCAGCCTGCTGGAGTGAAGAATCTATTGTGGTGATAACTGATAATCCATCTTTGTAGACTGATAAGCCATATCTATCAATCATTGCTTGCCTAGCGATTTCAGCAATATATCGTCCATCTAATGAAAAGTTTGAATCTAATTGAGTTAGTTTTATTGGTTCAGATTTTGCAAGTAAAAACTGCGCCCTACCAATATATCCAAGCTTATACATCCTTCCCAAAATCCAGTTACGCCTGATAACAGATCTGTCAGGAGAGCGAATAGGATTAATTCTCGAAGGAAGTTGAGCTGATGATGCAATTAATGCAGATTCGGCAAGAGTCAACTCATTGATAGATTTAGAAAAATATTTATTTGCTGCAGCCTCCACCCCATATGCTCGATTACCTAAAAAGATAGTATTTAAATATAAGGAAAAAATTTCTTCCTTTGTTGCAGAACTTTCTAATTCAAAAGCTAAATAGATTTCTTTAATTTTTCGAATAATTTTTTGCTCTCTAGATAATAAATATCCCCTGACAACCTGCATGGTAATTGTGCCGCCACCGCTCACAATTTCTCCAGATTGAATCATCTGGTAAAAAGCTCTAATAAACGATGGGATCCTTACGCCATCATGCTCAAAAAATTGATCGTCTTCTGCTGCTAAAAATGCATTTTTAAGATTCTGTGGAATTTGCTCATACTCTATCGTTCTTCTTTTTTGATCTCCAAACTCCCCGATTAATATCCCATCAGACGTTAAGACTTTTAAAGGTATTTGCAATACATCTTCATCAACTAAGTTAATTTCAGGAAGACTGGGTTTAATAAGAAAATATCCCATGCCAATGGTCAAGATTGCTGCAAGGGTGCCAATAAGTGCAGCAACTAATGCCCAATTTATTAATCTAACAAACATACAAATTAAATGATTATGTTTTTACCTTAACTCAAAAATATTTTGATACATGAATTAGAATTATTTTACCCCTATAAATGATAGAATCAGCAACTTAAAAAACTAAGTATGAATATTTTTATTGTTGGCCCCATGGGCTCGGGAAAAACCACTGTAGGAAAGATTGTGGCTGGTGAGCTATTTTTAGATTTTCATGATACTGATGCAAAGATTGAGGATAGTACAGGCGTCACAATAGATTGGATTTTTGATATTGAGGGTGAAGCAGGTTTTAGAAAACGAGAAACTGCCACATTAAAGGAAATGGTTGCCTTGAATTCTATAGTTCTTGCTACGGGTGGCGGCATTGTAATTGAGGAAGAAAATAGAGAACTATTAGCATCAAGAGGCACTGTTTTCTATCTACATACTCCATTAAACACTCAAGTTGAAAGAACAGCTAAAGATAAAGATAGGCCTTTATTAAAAGATAAAGATCCAGAAAAAGTCCTCGCTGATCTCCAGAAATCTAGACAATCTCTTTATGAAGAGGTTGCGGATCACATAATCAATACTGAGAATAAGAGTGGCTCTGATGTTGCAAATGAAATTGTTAAGCTAGTTAAAAATTATGGCTAAAGAACTATTTGCAGGTCAAAGAAAAAATAAATACAGGATTGTGATTAGCAAGAATGCTATTTCTAAAAAAAATCTTGCCCCTCTTCTTAAAAACCATAATAAAACTCTTCTCATTTCAGATGATGGAGTGCCTTCAAAGATAGTGAGAGAAGTTGCTGCCGTTTGCAAACCATCAACTAAAGTTTTTAAAATCATCCTCAAGCATGGAGAACAGGCTAAATCTGTTCAAAACTTTCAAAAAATACTTAATTTTTTAGCAGATAATAATTTTGATAGAACAGATCTAATAGTGGCTGTTGGGGGCGGAGTGGTTGGAGATATCTCGGGTTTTGTTGCCAGCTCTTACCTAAGAGGCATTCAATTTATACAAATACCTACAACGCTTCTTGCTCAGGTGGATTCTTCTGTGGGAGGCAAGACTGCTATTAATATAGTAGCGGGCAAGAATCTTGTTGGAGCATTTTATAACCCAAAAGGCGTCATTATCGATACAACTGTTCTTAACTCACTTCCAAACAGAGAGTTCAAGGCTGGATTAGCAGAGGTCATTAAATATGCCTTCATTCAAAATAAATCTCTTTTTTCATTACTCAAAAAATATACTAAAAAAATATTATTAAAGGATCAAAAAATTATTGAAGAAATAATTTTTTTATCTCTTCAAACTAAAGCAATGATTGTGACCAAGGATGAGAAGGAAAATGGTATTCGTGCAATACTAAATTTTGGACATACGTTCGGGCATGCCATTGAAGCACATGGTAAATATAAGAAAATCCTTCATGGAGAGGCTGTTGCCAAAGGAATGAAGGTGGCTTCTAAAATTTCCTATTTAGAAAATCTGATTTCTGAAAAAGAACACAAAGAAGTTATTGCTTTATTGCAAAATTTTGAATTTGATTTATCTCTCGAGCAATATAAATACAGGGAACTAAAACCATATATTTTTAGAGATAAAAAAATTAAAGCAGGGAAATTAAATCTTGTCCTACTGAATAAATTATCAAATGCAGTGGTTACCAATTCATTTGATACCAAGAGTCTACAGAAAGGCCTTCAAGATTAAATTAAGCAGCATTAGCTGTGGTTGCTTTTAATAGATCTTGGATATTTAAGGCTGCAGGTGACACCAACCAAAATGATGGCTCATATCTATCAAATTCATCTAATATTAATTTCGCCCTCTCACTTTTAGTTTCTTTAATATGACGACCAAGGATTTGTTTTAAAAATTTTCTATGAGATTCCATTTCTTCGCTCACAATTCTATCTAAGTTAATAAGACTTCGATTGCATTGATCAAAAAACCTTCTATTGGTATCTAGAACATATGCAAAACCGCCAGTCATTCCTGCTCCAAAATTAGAACCTACATTTCCTAGAACAGTTACATGTCCACCCGTCATATATTCGCAACAATGATCTCCTGCACCTTCGATTACAGCAGAAGCTCCAGAATTTCTTACCGCGAATCTTTCACCAACACAGCCTCCAACGTAAAGCTCGCCACCGGTTGCGCCATACAATGCAGTATTGCCAACTAAAACAGTTGGGGAATCTTGAGAGGCATATTCAGCAGAGCTTGATATAACAATCTTTCCGCCATTCATGCCTTTGCCAACATAATCATTGGCATCGCCATTTAATTTTAAATTTAGGCCAGCAGCATTCCACACACCAAAGCTTTGGCCTGCAGAGCCAGTAAAATTTAGGTTTTGTTTTTGTTTCAACCCCTTTTCACCATATAAAGATGCGATCAACCCAGAAGCTTGAGCTCCAACGGATCTATCGCGATTTGAAATATCATAGGAAAAATCAGATGAATACTCCTTTGAGATTGAAGATCTCACATCTTGCAGAATCTTTGCATTTAAATTGCCTTTATCCCACGGGTCATTTGAAGAAGTGTTGCAGTAATGAGGGGCAGTTGATTTTTTATCAGAATACAAAATTGGAGATAAATCTATATTTTCTGTAGAGGGATTTTCTTGTGTAATATCTTTTAAGTATTGTGTTTGGCCAATAATGGATTCGAGGTTAGAAACTCCCAATTTTAATAAAATTTCTTGGACTTCATTTGCAATAAATGTGAAGTAGTTGATAACTCGCTCTTTCTCACCGATAAAGTGATGGTCAATAATATCTCTTCTTTGAGTTGCAACTCCAGTAGCACAATTATTAAGATGGCAAATTCGTAAATATTTACAACCCATTGCAATCATTGGCCCGGTTCCAAAACCAAAGGATTCTGCACCAAGAATTGCTGCCTTAACTACATCTAAGCCTGTTTTCAATCCGCCATCAGCTTGTAATCTAACTTTATGTCGTAAATTGCTTGCTCTTAAAGCTTGATGGGCCTCAGATAAACCAAGCTCCCATGGAGAACCTGCATAACGAATTGAAGAAAGTGGACTTGCGCCCGTTCCACCATCATGACCAGATATAGTGATCAGATCTGCATATGCCTTAGCAACACCAGCTGCAATTGTTCCTACACCTGGCTCAGATACCAATTTTACTGAAACCAATGCTTTTGGATTTACTTGTTTAAGATCAAAGATTAATTGAGCCAAATCCTCAATTGAGTAGATATCATGATGAGGTGGAGGTGAAATCAAAGTGATACCAGGAGTTGAGTATCTGAGCTTAGCAATTAAGGCATTGACTTTGCCTCCTGGAAGTTGCCCACCTTCTCCTGGTTTAGCGCCTTGCGCTATTTTAATTTGCAAAACCTCTGCATTTACTAGGTACTCAGGGGTGACACCAAAGCGACCAGATGCAACTTGTTTTATTTTTGACATCTTAGAAGTGCCATATCTTTCTTTGGCTTCGCCACCCTCTCCAGAATTTGATCTTGCTCCCATGCTATTCATGGCCTCAGCTAATGTCTCATGAGCATTTGGAGATAAAGCACCAAGGCTCATGCCTGCGGAATCAAATTTCTTTAATAGATGTTTTGTATTGAAAGGCTTAACCTTTTTTGGTTTTGAAGGAAATTGAAGCTTCATTAAATCTCTAAGCATTGCAGGATCTCTATGATTCACTAGATCAGCATACTCTCGATATACTTTATTAGATCCTGTGCTAACTGCTTCTTGGAGTTTTTTTACAACCTCAGGATTATAGGTGTGATATTCACCACCATGGACAAATTTTAATAGCCCGCCCAAGCCAATTTCACTTACATTTGAATTTGCATATTTATTTAAAGATCGCATTTCAATATCAAGATCTTCAAAAGTTTTGCCTCCCACCCTGCTAACAGTATTCGTAAAAGATAGATCTACGATATCCGAGCTTAAGCCAACAATCTCATGCAATTGAGATCCCCGATAACTAGATATTGTAGAGATGCCTATTTTAGAAATAATTTTTAAAAGCCCTTTATTAATACCTTTGCGATATTTTGCGCAATTTGCTGTTGGACTTCCCTTAAGTTCCTTGCGGTGTGTTAAATCTAGAATTGTTTGAAAAGCCAGCCACGGAAAAACAGCAGTTGCTCCAAAACTCAGCAAGCATGCAATTTGATGAGTATCTCTAGCGGTACCAGAACTTACTATTAAGTTGGCATCTGATCTGAGACCCAGTCTTACCAACTCTTGATGTATACAGCCTACTGCTAGTAGAGCATTGATTGAAAGCTTATTGCCATCAGGCAACTTCTCGTTTAAATGAATAATAATTTCTCCCTTGCGAACAGCAGAAACTACTTTTTTTGTTAGTGCGCTCAAAGCATCCTTGAGATTTGACTTGGGTGAATATTGCAAATCAAAGTTTTTGGAAGAGAAATATGGATTTTTTAATAACGCTGAAAGTTTTCTGTGTGAAAGAACAGGAGATGTGCTGACAATTCTCCTGGCATGATCTTTAGATTCTTCAAAGATATTCAACTCAGGACCAAAACATGCCTCCAATGACATAACGCTGGACTCTCTAAGAGAGTCAATCGGCGGATTTGTTACTTGGGCAAACTGTTGTCTAAAATAGTCATATATAGATCTCGGCATTGAGCTTAACATTGCTAAAGCAGTGTCATCGCCCATTGAGCCTGTGCCTTCAAGACCATCGAGAGCAAGAGGTTTTATTACAGAGACTCTTTCTTCATTAAATAAAGAAAAAAGTTTTGATGACTTGATAAATTCAGAATGTGGAATTTTCTTTATGCCCGGACCCTCAAATGCATCAAGAGTTGATTCAAGATAAATCGCAGATTTTTTTAACCAATCCCTATAAGGTTTACCCTGTTTAAGTTGGTCATCAATGATCTTTTGATCTAAGATTTCTCCAGATTCAGTATTTACTGCAAAAATTCCACCAGGACTAAGACGTCCTTTTTGCAGAATCTCCTCATCATCAACGGGATAAATGCCAGTTTCAGAGGCTACGGTAATCATTCCATTGGATAGCACTTGGTATCTCGCAGGCCGCAATCCATTTCTGTCCAAAACGCAGATTGCCCACTCTCCATCTGACATGACAATTCCAGCAGGACCATCCCAAGCTTCCATGTGCATTGAATTATATTCATGGAAAGCTCTAACTTCAGGATCCATTGTATGAATGTTTTGCCAAGCAGGCGGCAAGACCATTCGAATAGATCTAAAGAAATTAATCCCTCCCTTCACTAACAATTCAATCATGTTATCCAGAGCTGATGAATCAGATCCTGTTTCATTAACGAGAGATTTGAACTGGTTGATACCTGGAATGAGGGGGGTGGAAAATTTAGAGGCTCGAGCTTTAACCCAATTTCTATTTCCTCTGATTGCATTGATTTCACCGTTGTGCGCAAGAAGCCTAAACGGTTGAGCTAAGTGCCATCTTGGCTGAGTGTTTGTAGAAAACCGTTGGTGAAATAAACAAACCTTGGCAGTAAATGATTTTTTAGCAATATCTTGATAAAAATTACTAATTGCATCCGGCAGCATCAAACCTTTGTAAACAATTGTTTGACTCGACATGCTACAGATGTATAGCTTTTCATCATTGTTATGCAATTCTTCAATCTTCTTTCTAGCCTGCAGAAGACAGGATTCAAATCTTTCCTTGTTAAAATCTTTTGAAATGGGCGTTATAAATATCTGATTGATTTTTGGCAATGATTCAAGCGCTATTTCTCCAAGAACAGATGTATTGATGGGCACCTCTCTAACACACTCAAAAACTAGATTTTCAGATTGAAGAATTTCTTTGATTGCTGGCAAGTCTTTTTTTAATGCAGCTGATGAAAAAATTTGGGCAATACCAAATAATTCAGGCAATTTTATCTTTAGTTCTTTTCTGAGTTGCTTTTGAAAAAAGGTTTGGTTTAAATCAAACAAAAGACCGCAACCGTCTCCAGTTTTGCCATCAGCTCCGATTGCTCCTCTGTGTGTCATACTCGTTAGACCAGCAATAGAACGTTTTACAACATCTCTATTTTGAGTTCCATGTCGGTTAACTATGAGCCCAAAGCCACAATTATCCTTAGCTTGAGATTCGTGATATAGCGATATATTTGTATTTTGTTGCGACATTAAGTTATACATATTAACACAATAATGTCATACTATGTCATACATACCACGCAGAACTAAAACAATTTAATGAGCGCAAAAAATAAACAATATAAAATTGAAAAAGGTTTATTACTCTTTACTCAACCGCGTTCTCCTTACTTTTACGGAAAAATTAGATTAAATAGAAAATATGTAACAAAATCATTTGCCCCAATTACAGATTTAGAAGAAGCAAAGCTTATGTTATTTGAATGGCGCAAAGAGCTTTTAAGTCAAAGCACGATCCCAACCTCTGCGATCCCATCTCCAGAAAATTTTAAGTCTAGATCAGAATATGTTGAACATGTTCCACTTAAAAATGATTTTCAATTTCTAGAGGTTGGCCGATACGATCCTAATAAAAAAAATATAGAAGAAAGAAAAATTAATTTTGTTGAGATTTATGGTGATTACAATCAATCTGAAGCATCCAATCAATCACATCGATGTCTAGATTGTGGAAATCCTTATTGTGAATGGAAATGTCCAGTTCACAACTATATTCCGGATTGGCTGAAACTTGTTAATGATGGAAATATTATGGAGGCAGCTGATTTATGCCATCAAACAAATTCTCTTCCAGAAATGTGTGGGAGAGTTTGCCCCCAAGATCGTTTATGCGAAGGAGCTTGCACGCTGAACGATGGTTTTGGTGCTGTAAGCATAGGTAACATTGAAAAATATATTACAGATAAGGCAATAGATATGGGGTGGAAGCCAGATCTAAGCAATAGAACCTGGACCGATAAAAAAGTTGCAATTATTGGAGCCGGTCCTGCAGGAATTGGATGTGCAGATATTCTGATTAGAGCTGGAATTAATTGTGATGTATATGATAAGCACCCAGAAATTGGTGGCTTACTTACATTTGGAATACCAGAATTTAAACTAGAAAAGAGTGTTGTGCGACGACGAAGAAAGATTCTTGAAGAAATGGGTATAAAGTTTCATCTGAATCAAGAAATTGGAAAAGATATTTCCTTTAAGGAATTGCATAAGAAATATGATGCAGTATTTTTAGGCATGGGAACCTACACTTCTCTTGAAGGAGGTTTTAAAGGAGAAGATCTGCCTCAAGCTCATAAAGCAATTGATTACCTTATTGGCAATACAAACCATCTTTTAAAATTTCAACAAAAAGAATCTGACTATATTAATTTTAAAGGCAAGGATGTTGTAATTTTAGGAGGTGGGGACACTGCAATGGATTGCAATAGAACTGCTATCAGGCAAGGGGCAAAATCTGTTACATGTCTGTATAGAAGAGATGAAAAAAATATGCCTGGTTCTAGAAGAGAAGTTATTAATGCTAAAGAGGAAGGCGTTCAGTTTGAGTTTAATATTCAGCCAATTGAGATTATTGGAAGCGATTGTGTTCAAGGTATCAAAACAATACAAACTAAATTGGGTGAACCAGATCAAAATGGGAGAAGAGTGCCTGTCCCAATTCAAAGCAGTGAAAAAATCTATCCTGCTGATGAAGTTGTTATTGCTTTTGGGTTTAGGGCAAATCCAGCAGATTGGTTTAAAGATTTTAAAATTCAAACTGATAAATCAGGCTTGGTGGTAGCGCCGGAAAAACAAGAACTAAAATTTCAAACTTCTAATCCAAAGATCTTCTCTGGCGGAGATATGGTTAGAGGATCTGATTTAGTTGTAACAGCTATTTGGGAAGGAAGAGAAGCGGCTAAAAGTATCATACAATTCGTTTCATAAATGAAAAATTCTAAATTTATAAAGGCGCTTAACCTTCAAGATAACTCAATTCCACCAGTATGGTTTATGCGACAAGCAGGCAGGTACCTGCCGGAATATCAAGAAATTAGAAAAAATTACACCAATTTTTTAGATATGTGCAAACAGCCTAAAACATGCGCAGAACTTGCATTGCAACCAATTGATCGCTTTGATTTAGATGCATCAATCCTCTTCTCAGATATTTTAACTATTCCTGATGCTTTAAATCTTGGTTTGTCATTTCATGAGGGAGAAGGTCCTAAATTCAGCAATCCCATTTCGTCACCTCAAGATATTAAAAGATTAACTCGATTTGACGTGAATTCTCTCGATTATGTTTTTAAGGCAGTGGAAGAAACCAAAAAACTTTTGCCGAATAACCTTCCTTTAATTGGATTCTGCGGGAGCCCATGGACACTAGCTGCATATTCAATTGAAGGCGGAGGTTCGAAAGATTTTAATAAAACAAAAAGTTTCATGAAAGAACATCCAAAGGAGCTGCATGAGTTTTTGGAAATTCTCAGCAATGCTTGTTACGAATATTTAAGACAGCAAGTTTTGAGTGGAGTAAATGCACTGCAGATTTTTGATTCATGGGCAGATTTATTGTTAGAGAATGAGTTAGAAAAATTTTCGTTGCAATATACTCAAAAGCTTACCAGCCTTCTCAAAGCCGACCCAGTTACATCAAGTATTCCTATCATTTTGTTTGAAAAAGCTCCAAAGATAAAAATTGATGACTTGGTTTTTGCAGATATTTCTTGCGTGAGCCTATATTGGCAAGAGGATATTGATAGGGTTGCTAGAAAATTAAAAAATCAATATGCAATTCAAGGAAATCTTGATCCAAAAGTGTTACTTGAATCTGATGAATTGATCTGGAATGAAACACAAAAAATTTGCAGTATCATGAGTGAATACCCAGGATTTATTTTCAATCTTGGTCATGGTATTACACCTGACATCAACCCAAGCAAGGTGAAGGTTATGATTGATGCAATAAGGCAATAGATCCTTAAAATTTTACTTTATAGTAAAAAAATAGGCTTTAGGAACATTTTACGTTATCATTTTTCAATATTTTTAATCATTTAAATAGGGGAAATATGCTTAATTCACGCCAAATAAATGCTGCTCTTGTAGCAATATTATTAATTTCATCACCATCTACTTTTTCACAAGTTCTTGAAGAAGTTGTGGTTACTGCTCAAATTAGAGAGCAGAGTCTGCAAGATGTTCCAATTTCTGTCTCAGCTGTTTCTGGGGAAGATATAGCTGATAGAAGTGTTGATAATCTTCAATCACTTTCAGCCTCTGTCCCAAACTTTATGGTTGTTGAGACTCAAATTGATACCTCAATATCCATTCGTGGAGTAAGGTCTGGTGCAAACAAAGGCTTCGAGCAATCTGTACCAATGAATTTTGATGGAATTGTTTACCCAAGAAGTCAATTAGCCAGAACTCCGCTGGTTGATCTGGAGCGAGTTGAGGTTTTAAGAGGCCCCCAACCCACTTTATTTGGTAAAAATGCAATTGGTGGAGCTGTAAGCGTTACATCTGCAAAGCCAACCGAGGAGTTTGAAGGAAAATTTTCTACATCTCATGAATCCGAGCATG
Source organism: Pseudomonadota bacterium (assembly GCA_028344535.1). GTDB lineage: Bacteria > Pseudomonadota > Gammaproteobacteria > Magnimaribacterales > D2472 > D2472. The sequence goes on from JAOMBK010000004.1 coordinate 74,597, forward strand.
GTGAAGATCAATCACTCTTGGTTTTATCTGGTGCTCTATCTGACAATCTTCTTGGAAGGTTGACTGTTTCAACTAGAGAGATGGATGGTTGGATCACAAACACAAGAATGAAAAGAGTTGAGCCTCAAAGAGATGAAACTTATATCAGAGGGCAGCTTGCATGGACATCTGGAAATGTTGATTACAATCTTAAAGTTGAGACAGCAGACTTTGATTCCGTGGGTTATGCCATGGAAGCAATTGCGCCACAAGATGGTTATGGTCTTGTGTTTGCTGGACCCATCGCAGTGGAAACAACAGAAAACTGGGTTCGATCTAGTGGAGAAACTTTTAGTGAAAATACAATGGACAACTTTGTATTAACCGCTAACTATCCAATGGATGGTGGTGGGACTCTAACCTCTATCACAGGACATGTTGAATACGATTCATATGAAGTTCTTGACGTTGATTATGTTGGCCTAGAAATTCTAGACGGTACAAATCAAACAGAAAAATATGATCAGTGGTCTCAAGAAATTCGATATACCTCACCTGGTGGTGAAAATGTTGATTACATCATAGGCGCATATTTCCAAACTGCAGATGTTGATGTTACTGATTATGTTCCATTAGGCTCTTTTCTTGCTCTTGCAGGCCCTCCAGTTTCTTTATTGGTAGGAACTAACTGGGACAGACTTTATGCGCAGTCTTCTGATATGTTTTCTGTTTTTGGTCAAGCTGATATTAACCTTGAAGGTAATTGGAGATTAACAGTTGGAGCAAGGTATTCCAATGAAGATAAAGATGGAAGCAGAAAGTTAACTTTAGATGGAACTGGTACAGCTTTGGCTGGCTCTCCATTGCTGAATGCTTTGTGGGCAGGTGTTTTGAATGTTGGTCCGCATGATATAGCAAGCAGCAGAAGCGAAAACTCTTTTGATCCAATGGTGCGATTAAGCTATGACTTATCTGATAACTCTCAAATGTATGTTTCTTACACACAGGGTTCAAAAGCGGGAGGGTTTGATATTAGAGGTAACTCAATACCAGGAACTCCTTTAGTTTCAAGTGAAGGTGGATGGGAGTTTGAAGAAGAAGAAGCAACAAATATTGAATGGGGCTATAAAATGAAATCAGATAGAGCTTCATTTGATTTCACGTATTTCACAACTGAATATGATGATCTTCAAACTAGTGTGTTTGATGGTGTATTAGGATTTAAAGTTGGAAATGCCTCAGCCGCTGAGTTAGATGGTTTTGAAATGCAAGGTAGGTATCTTATTACTGACAGCTTGGAATTCTATGCATCTATGGCTAGCCTAGACTATAAATTTACTGACTGGAAAAATAGTCAGTGTGCATATGGTGAGACTGCAACAAATGGTATTTATTGCGATAGGTCTGGTGCTAGCGTCATTCTTGCTCCTGAAGATACGGCTAATGCTGGCTTTGCATACGATACTGTTTTATCAAATAATTGGTCATTTGATGCCAATTTAAATGTTGATTATTCTTCAGAGTACTTTATTACAACCAACCTTGATAAAAATATTAAAGAAAGCGGTTACTCAAAAGTTGGGTTGGTGCTTGGTTTAACAAGCTCTGATGGTAAGTGGAGAATATCATTAATTGGAGATAACTTGACTGACGAGCGCATTAAGGTTGTTGGTGGAACTATTCCTTTAGCAAGAACATTTGTTAGACTTGCTTCAGGTGGAGCGCTTGATGGAATAGCATATGATGCTATTTATGCTCGACCAAAAAATATAGCCATAAAGCTTGATTATAATTTTTAGTCAAACTAAGTAGTTGTCTTGAAGCCTCACTTTATAGTGGGGCTTTTTTTTGCCTATAATCTTTCAACTAAAATGGCGGTTCCTGCACCAGCTGCGCCGCTGGTTGCAACAATGCCAGTTGAGAGGTCTTGCCTTTCAAGCTCATCAATGAGTGTGGACATCATGATAGAGCCCGTTGCTCCCATCGGATGACCAAGGGCAATGCAGCCCCCATTAACGTTAAGCTTATTATCATCTATATTTAATTCTTGCTGACAATGAATCATTGTGGAAGCAAAGGCCTCATGAATCTCAAATAAATCTATATCAGAAACTCGAAGATTATTATGTGCAAGTATTTTTTGTGTAGCTAGCATACAACCTGATAACACTAACAAGGGATTATCATTCACAGTTGCAACAGAAATAATCTTTGCTCTAGCCTTTTGTCCATCATCCTGCATTTTCTTATTTGAGAGCAGTGTCATAGAGGCTGCATCTGCCATTGCAGGAGAATTTCCTGCAGTGTGAACATGTGAAATTTCTTTCAAGGTAGGAAAAAGGTTTAACTGAGCTTGATCTACTCCCTGCTCTCCAAGCTCTTTAAAACTTGGGGTCAATAAAGCCAAGCTTTCAAGGGTTGTGTCTGATCTTATGCATTCATCATGAACACAATGGATCGATTTGCTTTTATTTACTACTGGAACAATTGACTTAAAGTGATCATTTTTTTGAGCATTTAATGCTTTTTGCTGTGACTTTAATGCTTGCATATCTGCATCATGTCTAGAAATATTAAAAAGACTTGCTATCAGATCAGCTCCACTTCCCATTAAAAAAATTTTTGCTTGGCCGGCTATATTAATATCATTCCAAATTGCCGCTTCATCTGAGAGCATGGGCACCCTTGACATCATTTCGATTCCACCAGCAATTACATTATCTGCTTGCTGCGACTGAATTTTTAATTGTCCAAGATTAATTGCATCCAGACTGGAAGAGCAAAATCTATTTACTGTAAGCCCTGAAATTGAATCTGGATATCCAGAATATAGGGCAGAAGTTTTTGCAATATTACCTGCTTGCTCACCATGTTGAGTGACACAGCCTAATATGACCTCATCGATAGAGTTTAAATTTAGAAAATTTTTCTGCTCAATATCTTTATATAAAATATCCAATAATTCATAAGGATTAAGCTGACTCAATCCACCTTTTTGATTTGCTCGAGCTCTAGGCGTTCTAATGGAATCAACAATATATACAGGATTCATGTATTTTTTACTTTAAGTCGCTTTTTTGAGCCCATGTAGCATGCGTACCTGAACATATCTGATGTGGTAAAGGAATGTTACAAACTGGGCCATCTTCAAGATTTTTAGCATCAAACAATAAGCAAGACGAGCTCTTCTCTTTAACATCATTGCTGATAGTGATCAAATATCCATCATCTTCATCAACGGCGCCTGTTTTAGGTGCAAAACTTACTTCGCTGATAAAAATATGCTCTGGAAAAACATATTTACTTAGAGAATTTTTTTGATGATCATGCTTGGTGATACCGTCAAAGGTAAAATGCCCCTTGGTTGGAATCATGCTATAAGTATATCGATGCTCAATTCCAGCAATATGCTGGTTAATAACTCCAAACTCTATCGTTTCATTACAAATATCTTCTTCGGTTGTAACTCCAGTTTTTAAATTAAACTTCCATCTATGCAGTCTTGGTTTTAACAGCGAGAAATCTAAAAAAGCCATCATACGCTCTAAACCTGGCGGAGCATCTACAAAATTTTCTGGCCAAGGATGTTCTTGAAAGTATCCCTCTAAGATTAATTCATCACCTACCTCATATGCATTATTCCAATGCAGCACATAGGTTGGATCAGCCTCAAACCATTGAATATCCTCAGGATTACCATATCTTGGAATGACTGCAAATCTTGAAGGCAAGTCATGCAATCTTGTGGCATGAATTCCTTTTTTAAGCATCTCTTGATCCCAAAAAAGAGGCAGATCATTAATAATTGAATAGTTTTTACTAAAAGCCATATCATGAGGAAGCCTCGGACCAGGCAGTTCAACTGGTATGAAGTGTTTTAGATTTTGATTTTTATCAACCACCCCATAGTTCAAATATGGTGCTTGCTTTGAATAATTAAAAAACATTAGCTCGCCTGTTACCAAATCAACCTTAGGATGAGCAGATAACCCCCCTTCGGGAACCCAAGATGCCTTATTTTGAGTTTCTAGTGTATATGGATCTAACTTATAGCCTTCACCACATTGGTAGAATGTTGAAAGTGGCTCTCCAGCATGAACTATTATATCTGTTGAAGATGAATCCTTAATTCCACCTTGAGCTCCCCATCCTGGCAATAGGGATGAACCTGTTCTCTCCATCAGACCAGCCCACATTGATTTTCCCATCTCTTGCTCAACCAAAAAACCTTCTGTTCGAATAAATTTATTTACATAATTTGCTTTGCCATTATCAAAATTAATTGAATGAATCATCCCATCGCCATCAAAGGGGTGAAATCGACCAATGGGCTCATGAACTTGATTCTCAGTATTTCTAAAATAGGCTCCTGCTATATCTTCAGGTATTTCATCTAATGCTTGAAGATCAGCAACCT
>JAOMBK010000005.1 GCA_028344535.1 Pseudomonadota bacterium
TGAATTTAAGATTTTAAATGACAAAAGTCTTCTTTCATTTAAAGAAGGCTGCCTCTCAGTCCCCGGAATAACGGAGGACATAACTAGGCCAGACAATATATATTTAACTTGGCAAGACATTAATGGCAAACAACATGAGGCAGAACCATCGGGTTTACTTACTGTATGTATTCAGCATGAAATCGATCATTTGGAGGGAAAGCTAATGGTTGACTATCTTTCCCCTCTCAAAAGAGACAGAATTAGGAAGAAAGCCTCTAAATAGAAGAATTTTAAAGAATTTAACAGAATTTATAGACAAAATGAAGATTTTATTTGCTGGCTCCCCTAAATCATCTGCAAAAATATTAAATTCTATGGCAAATGCAGGATTAGATATTGTAGGAGTAATAAGTCAGCCGGATAAAAGATCAAGGAGAGGCAAGGGTAAAGAGGCGTCTTCTGTAGCTGCGGAAGCTTTAAAGCTTGGAATTCCAACTTTTAAACCCACAAAACTTGATGATTTGTTCAAACAAGAAATTACACAATTGAACTTTGATTTCTTGGTTGTTTCAGCATACGGAAAAATACTTCCTGAATGGATGCTTAATACGCCAAATATTGCGCCAATAAATATTCACTTTTCTTTGTTACCAAAATATAGGGGTGCTTCTCCAATACAAGCATCGATATTAAATAATGATTACGAAACTGGGATATCAATTATGAGAATGTCTAAGGGAATGGATGAGGGGCCAGTTTACTGCTCTCATGAAATAAAGATATTAAAGTCAGATAACAAAATAGATCTTGAGAATAAACTTGTTTCTCTGTGCGTTAAAAATATTGAAAAAGATTTACACAATATTTTAAATAACAAGCTTGGTCTTAAAGAGCAAAACAATGATGAAGCTAGCTATTGTTCTAAAATTAATAAATTATCTGGCAAGACAGATTTTACAAAAGAAAGCACTAAGGAAATATTTCAAAAGTTTAAAGCGTTTATTGGATGGCCTGGACTGTATTTTGAAAAAAATAATATACCAATAAAAATCCATGGAATGAAGGAATATAATGGTAACAAGGAAGCTTTTAAAGAAAATAATTTTAAATTTATGTCAGAAGGTCTTGCGGTAAAAACAATTGATTCTATGATAGTTATTACTCACTTACAACTGCCTGGAAAACGTGTTATCTCTGCAACAGACGCTATGAATTCACACATAGAATTTTTTGAGAAATAATTTAACTTCTGCAATTCTTCCAATTCACCAAAAAGAGGTTTAATTTATAACAATGAAAATTTTAATACTGGGTGCTGGAAGAGTAGGAAGTAGCCTTGCGTCTACACTTTCAAAGCAAGACTATGAAGTTAGCATTGTCGACTTAAACAAAGATAAGCTTTTAAGGCTTCAAGAAGATTATGATTTGGCTACTGAAATTGGCCATGCTTCGCATCCAAATACCCTGGAAAGGGCTGGAGCAGATCAAGACACTATTCTGTTGGCTGTAACAAATAGTGATGAATGTAATATTACATCCTGCCAAATTGCAAAATCTAAATTTAGTGTTAAAAAGACAATTTGTAGACTGTCTGATTCTTCTTATCTTGAATCTTTAGAGGCATTTGGTGGAAAAAATATTGATATTGCCATTGGTCCAGAAAATGAAGTTACAGAACATCTTGTAGATCTAATTAAGCATCCAGGTGCAGAACAAATTGAGTCATTTGCAAATGGCTCACTTAAAGTTGTTTCGGTTAAGGCTAAAAAAGATGGGATGTTAGTTAATAGAGAGCTTAAAAGCATCAAAAGTGACATGCCAGACACAGATACATATGTTCCTGCAATTTATAGAAAAGGGAAGCCCTTGATACCAGAAGGGAAAACAATAATAAAAGAGAATGATGAAATATACTTCTTAGCTGCAGAAAATGATATTGATGGTGTAGTACAAGAAATGAGGCTGCAAGATACATCCTCCTCAAGAATAATGATTATAGGTGGAGGCAAAATAGGCTTTGCATTAGCAAAAACACTTGAAGAGGACTATAAAATTAAGATTATAGATCCAGATAAAGATAGGTGTGAGGTCCTATCAAGAGAGTTAAATAGAACAATTGTCCTAAAAGGTGCTGGATCTGATGAAGAGCTCCTTAAAAGTGAAAATATAGAAAATATAGATATTTTTTGTGCTTTAACAAACGATGATGAGACTAATATCATGTCAGCCTTTCTTGCCAAAAAACTTGGCGCCAAAAAAACCATAATTATTGTAAATAATTACACTTACATAAATATACTGCCCAAAAATTTCGTTGATATAGCTCTCTCACCGCAAAGGCTAACCGTCTCTATGGTTTTACAACATCTTGCAAAGGGTGATGTTCCTCAAGAGGTTATTTTTAAAATGCAGAGTGGGGCTGAAGCTATTGAAGGAATAATTCATAAAAATAAATTTACTGAAGGTTTTTTTGATAAGCCCATTTCTGAACTACCCCTTCCAGACAGTTGCGTTATTGCAGCAGTGATAAGAGGGGAAGAAGTTTTCATGCATTCAAAAGATTTACTTCTCAAACCAAATGATAGGATCATAGTTTTTATTCTTGGGAAAACAGATAAAGAAAAAATTGAGAATCTTTTTCTAGAAGACTGATGAATTACAAATCAATTTTTAACTTGTTAGGTATTCTGCTTGGAATATTTAGCCTTTCTTTTGTGCCACCTCTGATACTTACTTTTACATATGAAGAATCAGGCAGAGAAATATTTTTATACTCTTTCATATTTTTTTTTATTTTAGGTGGTTCTATATGGGCAGCCACTCGTCAACAAAATTTACCCCTTAATATTTCTGATGGCTTTATTATCACAACATTATTCTGGGTTGTTCTTGCTTTTGCTGGATCAATTCCATTTTACTTTTTTGGACTTAGTGTTAGTGACGCAATTTTTGAATCAGTTTCAGGAATTACAACAACAGGTGCTACCACTATTGTAGGTTTAGATAGTCTTCCAAAATCAATTCTTTTATATCGACAGCTTCTTCAGTGGATAGGAGGAATGGGTTTGATAGTTTTAGCCGTTGCAGTAATGCCAGCCTTAGGAATTGGTGGAGGCCAGCTCTATAAAATGGAGCTTCCTGGGAGTCATGGCAATCAAAAGCTTACCCCAAAAATAACTGATAGCGCTAAGGCTCTTTGGAAAATATATGTAGGTCTAACATTTATTTGTGCAATGCTTTATCTACTTTCTGGGATGACCTTATTTGATTCGATTGCCCACAGCTTAAGCACTGTCGCTGGAGGTGGATTTTCGACCCACGATGAAAGCATTGGTTTTTTTAATAGCGCAATAATAGAAACTGTTTGTATTATTTTTATGTTGCTTTCTGCCGCCTCATTTGCTGTTCATTACGTAGCAATATTTGGAGGGAAGCCCTTGAAATATTTTTATGATTCAGAGTTTAGGTTTTTCTTATCTGTTGTGCTGTTGATAATATTACTATCATTAATAGTTCATATTTTAAGTAACTCATATGCGGACGTTTTTTCTGCTATTAGCACAAGTATTTTTCATACAGTTTCTATAGTTACCACATCAGGTTTTACTACAGAAAACTTCTCTCTTTGGCCTGGTTTTTTACCATATCTTTTGCTGGTTGGTGCGTTTATGGGAGCCTGCTCTCAGTCAGTTGGCGGAGGCATTAAGGCGTGGCGAGTGTTAATAATGATTAACCAAGCATATAAGGAAATATTAAAGACAATTCACCCAAATGCTGTCCTTACTTCAAAGATTGGCACTAAGGTTATTGATGCAAAAATTGCTGAAAAGGTTTGGGGCTTTTTTTCTATCTACGTATTTATATTTATGCTTCTTTTAATGGCGATGCTTGGCACAGGACTGAGTTTTGAGACTGCATTTTCTGCTGTTGGAGCTTGCTTAAATAATTTAGGTCCAGGCTTGGGTGATGTAGCTAGCAACTATACAAGTGTTAATGAATTTGGAAAATTTATTTTATGTTTTGCAATGATTCTAGGAAGACTAGAAATCTTCACGCTCCTCGTATTATTTACACCTGCTTTTTGGCGACGCTAAGATTTGTATATGCTTTTTGGCTCTTGTGAGAGCTTTCTAAATTTTTTATATTCCCATGAGTACTCTGTGGGGGATTTTTTAATCTCTCTCTCCATTTCTTCATTCATAACATCAACCCCATTATTCTCATAAATCTCTTTGCTGGGTTTTTTAAAATTTATAATATGGCCAATATCTTTTTCATATGATAAATAAGACATTAGTATTTGTTTATTAGATTTCCTTGCAAGCTTCGGAGCGAGCGAAAATGAATAACACTCATGACCAAAAAATGTTGAGTAAACACCAAGCCCATTAGCTGGAACCTGGTCAGATGCCATACAGGTCATTTGATTCTTTTCTAAAGAATTAAGAATAGTTTTTACTCCTCCTATTCCGGTTTCAACCATTTTACAATTTCCTTCTTGTCTAAACTCTTTTACAAATTTATCGATCGGCTTTAATTTTATTTTTTTATATAGTGATGTGTGTTGTCTTTGGGAGCTAATCCATCTCAACATAAAATCTATACTTCTATTATGAAGAGCAAAAATTATTAGGCCACTCTCTTTTTCTTGACTATTAAACAAGAACCTATTATTTATTCTCTTTGTTTCACGGATTATTTTTTTACTTGAACGAGACCAAGTGAATAAAGTTTCATAAAAACTTTTTAAGGTTTCTTTGTAACTTTCTTTGGCAAGCAAATCTAATTCATGTTTGGCAAGGTCTGGAAAAGCAATGGATAAATTTGTCTTGGTCACTCTAAACGGAGACATCAATCTTAAAATATTTAGAGGCAGGAACTTAAAAAGGGTATCCCACATAAAGAATGCCGGTTTCAAAGGAAAAATCGTAAAAATATAAAAAATTATTTTCATACAAAGTTTTTGCTAATTATCTTCCTTTAATAGAGTATTTTATAGTCTTATCTATAAAGAGTTGAGCAATATCTATATAGATATGATTAAAATAATTGCATAATGTAGTCTTTTCAAACATGAAATATAAGGGTTTATTTTGACAGCAAAAACAATGGAAGAACTGGTTGCTCTTTGTAAAAGAAGAGGGTTTATTTTCCAATCAAATGAAATTTATGGAGGCCTGCAGGGCTTGTATGACTATGGTCCGCTAGGTGTCGAGCTGAAAAATAACTTGAAACAATCGTGGTGGAGAGAAATGGTTTTTGATAGGGATGATGTTGAGGGGTTGGATGCTTCAATTTTAACTAAGCCAAACGTATTAAAATTTTCAGGTCATGAGACCACCTTTTCAGATCCAATGGTGGATTGTAAATCATGTAATCAGCGCTTTAGGGCAGACCAAGTGCCTGATCATTGTAAAAAAGAAGATCTTACTGAGCCAAGGCAGTTTAACCTAATGTTTAAAACAGCAGTTGGGCCAGTTGAGGATAAAGATTCATTTGCATATCTTAGACCTGAAACTGCTCAAAATATATTTACAAACTTTAAAAACGTTGTAGATTCAACGTCTAGAAAGGTACCTTTTGGAATTGCACAAATTGGTAAAGCGTTCAGAAATGAGATAACCCCTAGAAACTTTATCTTCAGAGTAAGAGAGTTTGAGCAAATGGAGCTTGAATTTTTTGTAGTTCCAGGAACGGATGATGAGTGGCATCAAGCATGGGTTGATGCAAGACTAAAATGGTGGGAAGAACAAGGAGTAAGTAGAGATAGTATAGAGCTATATGATGTGCCTGAAGATGAACTTGCTCATTACTCAAAAGCTACTGTAGATATTATGTACAAATTTCCTCATGGTCTTGAAGAGCTAGAAGGTATTGCAAATAGGACAGACTTTGATTTGGGGTCGCACAGTAAAAATCAAGAAGAGCTAAATATTCAGGCTGCCGTTATTGAAAATAATGAATCAAATGCAAGGCTTGCGACACAAAATCTAGAAACTAATGAGTGGACCGTTCCATATGTAATTGAGCCTTCGGCGGGAGTAGACAGAGGGGTTCTCGCAATATTAAATGAAGCCTATAAAGTTGAAGAACTTGATGATGGTAAAACAAGAACGGTTTTAAATCTCAAGCCCCATTTATCTCCAATCAAAGCAGCAGTTATCCCGCTTAAAAAAAATCACGATGGTTTAGTTGAAATTGCATCAAACATAAAGAAAGACCTTCAAAAATTGCGGTTAGGGCGTGTGCTTCTTGAAAATTCAGGCAATATTGGAAAAAGTTATAGACGCCATGATGAAATTGGGACTCCATTATGCATTACGGTTGATTTTGACTCTCTTGAGGATAACTCAGTAACAATTCGAGATAGAGATACGATGCAACAAACTCGAATAGAAATATCTAAACTCTCAGAATATTTGGAGGACTTGATAATAAAGTAGACAAAAGTCTATATTTAATAAGTATAAATAATTAGTATTGTTATATTTTACTTGGTCTTTGTATCAAGTCTCATTTGCGTATCCCTGATTATTATTGTTTCTTCTTTTTTTCTATCCACTCATTCGGCTCAATACATTGGGAAATTATGGATTTTATTTATTTTACAAAGTCTAAAGACTTTATGTGGCATAGGTTGGAGTATTAAGGGAATAGAAAATATTCCAAACACTCCATTTGTCATGGCTGCTAATCATCAAAGCCCCTGGGAATCTTTTTTTCTTCAAACGCTGTTTTTACCTACCAGCAGCATAATGAAAAAAGAAATTCTTTTGATTCCTTTTTTTGGTTGGGCGATATCTAGACTAAAGCCAATTTCAATCAATAGAAAATTAAAGGTTGAAAGCTTAAAAAAGGTTGTTGAGATTGGGGGCGAAAGAATCAGAGAGGGTTATGCAGTATTAGTTTTTCCTGAGGGGACAAGAAAAAAACCTGAGGAAGGCATTGGAAAATTTGGAAATAGTTGCGGGTTATTAGCCTCTAATGAAGCCGTACCAATTATTCCTATTTGTCACAATTCAGGCAAATACTGGATAAATAAATCTTTTAAGAAAAAAAGTGGGGATATTAATGTAGTTATTGGTAAACCTATTTCCGGCTCAGATCCAAAGAAGTTAACCGAAGAGGCCCGATCTTGGATTGAAAATACATATTTAGAAATTAGCTAGATATCTAAATTTGAGACTGAAAGTGCATTGGTTTCTATGAACTCTCTTCTTGGCTCAACATCGTCACCCATTAAAGTTTCAAACATGTCAGTGGCATCTTGAGCATCTTTAATATCTACTCTCATCATTCTTCTGTTCTCTGGATCCATTGTTGTTTCCCATAACTGATCTGGGTTCATCTCTCCCAAACCTTTATACCTTTGAACATCTATGCCCTTAGAGCCAGATTTAGAAAACTCTTTGACAGCATTTTCTTTTTCATCTTCATCTGAAGCATAAACAAAAGATTTACCTTTGCTTATTTTATATAAAGGTGGCATGGCAATGTATACATGGCCTCTTTCTAAGATATCGTAGTATTGCTGGTAGAAAAAAGTTAGCAGAAGGGTTCTTATGTGAGAACCATCTACATCGGCATCTGTCATGATTATAATTCTGTGATACCTTAATTTATCTATATTAAAATCTTCTGTTCCAATCCCGCACCCAAAAGCTTTAACCATGGTGCCAATTTCAGCTGATGATAGAACTTTATCAATTCTTGCTTTTTGTACGTTTAGAATTTTTCCTTTCAGCGGAAGTATTGCTTGATATTTTCTATTTCTTCCCTGCTTTGCAGACCCTCCAGCTGAATCACCCTCAACCAAGTATATTTCTGAAAGGGCTGGGTCTTTCTCTTGGCAGTCGGATAGCTTCCCAGGAAGCCCCGCTAACTCAAGCACCCCTTTTCTTCTGGTCATCTCTCTGGCTTTTCTGGCAGCCTCCCTTGCAAGAGCTGCTTCGGAAACTTTTGATAATATTGCCATTGCTTCCTTCGGATTCTCTAATAAAAACTCATTGAGGCTTTTATTTAAAACTGCGCTCACTATTCCCTCAACCTCAGAAGAAACAAGTTTTTCTTTTGTTTGTGACGAAAACTTTGGATCTGGTACTTTTACTGATATCACAGCAATTAATCCTTCTCTAACGTCTTCACCTAATAGCTCTATAGGAGAGTTTTTATTTAACGCTTCTTTTTTTACAAAAGCTTTTAAAACCCTAGTTAGGCTTGATCTAAAACCTGATAGATGTGTTCCGCCATCTTTTTGAGGAATGTTGTTGGTATAACAAAGTACATTTTCATTGTATGAATCATTCCATTGCATAGCGATCTCTACAGTTACCCCTTCTTGTCCACCCTCACACTCGATTGTTTGACATAACGGTGGTTTTCTTCCTCTAAGGTAGTCTACGTAACTAGAAACACCGCCCTCGTTCTTAAACTTTTTAGATTTGCCTGTTCTGGCGTCTGTTACTTCAATGCTAACCCCAGCATTAAGGAAAGAGAGCTCCTGGACTCTTTTATTGACTCTATCAGCCTCAAAATTAATTGAAGTGAAGATTTTGTCAGATGCCGTAAAGGTTATCTCTGTACCAGTGTCTTTTGATGCCTTAATCTTTTTTAACTTGGTTTTAGCCAGGCCTTCGCTGTACTTTTGTTGATACATACCCCCATCTCGGCAAATTGTCAGAGTTAGCTCTTTTGAAAGGGCATTTACAACTGAAACTCCGACACCATGGAGGCCTCCAGATACTTTGTATGAGTTATCGTCGAATTTTCCACCAGAATGAAGCGTTGTCATTATTAACTCAGCAGCAGGGACGCCTTCGCCTTTGTGTGTGTCTACAGGGATTCCTCTTCCATTATCTTTAACGGTGATTGATTCGTCTTTATTGATTATGATATCGATTTTTGAGCAGTGACCTGCCATTGCCTCATCTATACAGTTATCCACTACCTCAAAAATCATGTGATGAAGACCAGAGCCATCATCAGTATCTCCTATATACATACCGGGTCTTTTTTTAACAGCCTCAAGGCCTTTCAAAACTTGAATGTTGGAGGAGTCGTATTTTTTATCTGCTGATTTCTTTTTTGGCATTATTTTATTTTAATTGTTCCACGTGGAACTTTTTAAATGATTGTTCTTGATCATTTATTTTACTACCAAATAGGTCAACAATGTTTGAAAAAACAAAACGATTTTCAATATATTTTAAGGTGGGTAAAAAGCACTCTAGCATCTCTGTATCCAATTCTGATGACAGGTCGTCCAGAAGGAGGATTGGACTAAGATTAAATGCTCTGCCTAAATATATATTTTGGGAAAGCGACCATAGAATTGAAAGGAGTTTTTGTTCACCCCGTGAAAAAATATCTTTTATTAGTGAGCCCTTACTTTCAAATAATATGTCTGCTTTATGGGGTCCAGTCGTTGTGATTTTTCTTTTTAAATCAATATTATTTGTGCTTGTAAGGCTTTCCATTAGACCTGTTTGCTGATTAAAACCAGGTTTTAAGTATATGTCTAGGTCTGAAAAAATATCAGCTCTTTTATTTTCCTGGGTTAATTTACTGACAATTTCATCATAAATTTCTTTGACTTCGGTAATTAAATTTTCTCTCAATAAATTTAATCTTTCTCCATGATCTACTAAAAGCGGATCATAGGCTTTTGCTTGAGCCATATCACCAAGTTTTAATGCAGAATTTCTTTGTTTCAGCGAACGGAAATATCCAAACCAGTCTTTTGAATAATCGGGAGAAGCTATGAAAAGCCCCCTATCAAGCTGTTTTCTTCTATATTCAGGAGCATTATCATTATAAAAAAAAGTCTTGCTATCGATAGAAAAGGAAGGAAAAGCTCTCACAAGCTCACTTATGGTTACCTTGGAGTTGTTGATTTTGATGTTAATTGGTTTAGTTTTGGCCTTATTTACTTCTAAGATTGAACCAGTATTATCATCATAGGCCCTTATATTAAAGGCTTCTGCACCTTTTTTAATAAGGGATTCAAGGTTAGATGTTCTAAATGATCTTCCCGAGCTGGCAACATAGATTGATTCAAGGATCGAGGTCTTCCCGCAACCATTTTTGCCATGAAATAGGCTAGATTTACAGGATAGGTCGATAGATAAAGAGTCGAAGCACCTAAAGTTTCGTAAATCTATCTTTGAGAAAGCCACTAACCTAAATAAGGAGGGGCATTACAACATATTTTGGGCTATCGCTTCCTGGTGGTGTAAGCAGGCAACTTTTGTCAGATCCAAAGAAATTAATATGACAGGTATCTGTTTGCATGTGAGACATTATTTCTTGAAGGTAAGTAACATTGAAGGCTATATCTAATTCCTCCCCATTGTATGAAGCGGGAAAAAATTCTTCTGCCTCTTCTTGCTCTGGATTGTTTGCTGAAATTCTCACACCATCTGTGGAAGTAATTAATCGAATCCCTTTATATTTTTCACTTGATAAAACAGAAACCCTGCTCAATGTTTCTGAAAAATCTTTTACATTAATTTCTAAAACTGAGCTCTCACCTGAAGGAATTACCTGTTGATAATCTGGGAATTTACCATCTATTAATTTACTTTTAAAAATTAGATTTCCTACAGCTAGTTCCAAGGAAGCTTCGTTAATTTTTAATTCAGCATCTCCATCTTCATCAGATAGAAATTTAGCCATTTCGTTAATGGACTTTCTTGGGATGATTCCTGAAAAAGAATTATCAGATTGGGTGGAAAGATTTGCAACTGCTAGCCTATGAGCATCTGTTGTAACAGCTGTTATTTCTCCTCCACTAATTGATAAATACAAACCATTTAAATAGTGTCTCCAGTCCTGGTTACCCATAGCAAAAGATGTATTTCTGATCAGCTCCCTTAAATCTTTAGCTGGAATAATGAGGGGTGAATCTCCAGAGTCTATATCAAAAACAGGGAATTCAGCACTGGGGAGCGTTGATAGTGAGTACTTACCATGGGTGGTCTTAATATTTAACTTGTCGCCATTTAAAGAAAGGTTGATCTCCTCTCCATCAGGAATCAATCGACAGAGTTCATTTAATTTTTTTGCTGATGTTGTAGTCTTCCCTGAAGACTCCAAATTTGATAATGGTCCGCTAGTTGTTACCTCAGATTCGAGATCAGTGGCTGTTAATTTAAAACTATTTTCAGCAACCTCAAATAGAACATTGGCCAGGATTGGGAGTGTTTGTCTTTTTTCTACTACGCCCAGCGTGATGTTAAGAGCTGAAACAATATCCTCTTTTTTAACAGTGATTTCCATTTAATTTGTTAGTGTCCTATTTAGGTTTCTATAATCCTCTTCAAGCGAAGGAATTTCTTTTCTCAACTCTTTAATCTTGCCACAAGCATGAAGAACAGTTGTGTGGTCTCTTCCATTAAAAGCTTCACCAATTTCAGGGAGGCTGTGGTTTGTTAATTCTTTTGTTAAAGCCATGGCTAATTGTCTTGGCCTAGTTATGGATCTGCTTCTTCGTTTTGATAAAAGGTCAGACAATTTTATGTTGTAATATTCTGCTACTGTTTTTTGAATGTTGTCTATGCTTACCATTTTTGCTGAAATAACAAATAGATCTTTTAACGCCTCTTTCACAAATGGAATATCTATCTCTTGATCAGTAAATCTAGAATTAGCAACCACTCTTTTTAATGCTCCCTCTAACTCTCTAATATTTGATCTAATCCTTTGAGCTATATATATTGCACAATCATTCGGAAGGGTTACTCCCATGGAATTAGCCTTGCTTAAAAGCACAGCGGCACGTGTTTCAAGCTCTGGGGGTTCAATAATAACAGGTAAACCCCAGCCAAGCCTTGATTTTAAGCGCTCTTCAAGGCCATCTATCTCTTTGGGATACTTATCACAAGTAAGTATCATTTGGTGATTACGGTCTAGAAGTGCGTTAAATGTATGAAAAAACTCCTCTTGTGACTGTTCTTTTCCAGCAAAAAACTGAATATCATCGATTAAGAGGGCGTCAGCATTCCTGTAAAACTCCTTAAACTCGCTCATAGCACCTAATTGAAGGGCTTTTACCATATCTGCAACAAATTTTTCAGAATGAACATAAACTATTCTTTTTGAGGTGTCTGAATTAAGTATTTCATTGCCAACAGCATGCATTAAGTGGGTTTTGCCAAGCCCCACTCCACCATAGATAAACAATGGATTGTAATCTCCTTTAGGGTTGGCTGCTACTTGCTTTGCGGCAGCTAGAGCCATATGGTTAGATTTTCCTTCTACAAAGGTCTTAAAAGTAAAATTTTGAACGAGACCAGGAGTATTTTCCTCTGTGACGTTGAGTTTTTCAACAAATGTTGATTTATCGAGAGTTTTAAATTTTACATTTAGCGATTCATCAGACTTATTTACTAAATTTTCTATGATTTGACCCAAGTTTTCTTTTACATATGTAAGCACAAAGTCATTTGGGGCGCTTATTTCCAGATCATTTTTATTAATATCAGCTCGTAGAGGTTTTATCCAAGTGTTAAACTCTTCTTGTGATAGTTTAGCTTCAAGTTTTTCAGTGCATTCAGACCAAAATTTCAATTTGTTAGACCTCCGGTAGAAAAGTTAGTCTAACAAAAACTAACAAGATATCTACAGCATAAGCATATGTATTTTCTGTGGATAACTTGTTGGTATCTAATGAATTTATTTTTGAGCTTTTTTTCTTTCAATTCACCCACAATGCTTTATAATTCGGGGCTAATTTTTTGAGTAATTATGAAAAGAACATTTCAACCAAGCACGCTAAAAAGAAAGCGCACTCATGGCTTTAGAGCAAGAATGTCAACCAAGGCTGGTAGGGCTGTAATTGCGAACAGAAGAAAGAAGGGCCGCAAGGTATTAACCGCTTAATTTTTTAGGCATCGTTATTTCAAAAAAAATTTATCACTCTAGTTACTCATCGATATTTTTTGATGATGATTCTCCAGACCTAAAACTAAAGATTGTAGTAAAAAAGAAAGATTATTCTTTAGCGGTTCAACGAAATAAAATTAAACGCTGGATAAGAGAAATTTTTAATAAAAATTTATTGAATAATGGTTATGTTGTTGTTGTCAGGAGTGGTTTTTTGGAAACAGGATTTAAAAATATTTCTTCTGATTTTCAGACCGCGTTAGATAATTTTGTAAAAGGACGGTAAGACGATTAATATGAAAAAGTTTTTAATATTTATGATTGGTTTTTACCAAAAATATTTGAGTTTTTTGTTAGGTAAGAATTGTAGATTTGAGCCAACATGCTCTCAATACGCGAAAGAGAGTATTGAGATCCATGGTGCCTTTGTTGGCGGCTACTATTCATTGATAAGAATTATTAAATGCGGGCCATGGTCTGTTAGTGGAGTGGATGAGGTAAAAAAATGAATTGGAGATATTTTTATATTGGTTCGGTTGTTGCTTTGTCATATATTTTGTTTTTGTCGTGGAATTCGGAAAAAGAAATTAAGCAGGAGTTTGCTGAGGCCTCTGCAATTGAACAGAGCCAAACCGAAGAGTCATTGCCCGCAGGTGAAACGGTTGGCTTGGTAGAAATACAAAACAGTAAACTGACTTTAAAAATTAGCCCAACCACCGGGAAAGTATGGCAAGCCAGATTAAAGGAACACACCTATCTTAACAATGAAGATTCTTTGGGTGTAAGGCTGTTTGGGTTTGATCGGGCGAACGGTTTTAAGTTTTATTTAAACAGTGGTTTTGTTGCTCAAGGCAAAACATTTGAAGTGGTTGAAATATTGCCTTCGTCTTTAAGGTTGCTTTCTGTAGATGGGATGGTTTCGAAAGAGTTCACTTTAAAATCAGATGATTATGAGCTTTTAATAGAGGACAGGTGGGTTGGACAACTTCCATTGGATGTTCCGGCTCCATATGTGGCAATGTATAGAACTGATCAAAGGCCTTTAGATGCTCGTGATAATATTTTTGAAAACAGCTCTTACACTGGTGTTGCTTTCAACACGCCTGACGAACCCTATGCAAACACAAGGTTAAGAAGTGTTGATGAACGAATTGAGTATTTCCAGAGAGGTGGTTGGGTTGCATTTATACAAAAATATTTTATGGCTGCTGTTCTTACGCCTTCGGACAGGGTTCAAGCGTTGGTTGCTTTACCTCCATCGGATGAGTCGGATACATATGTTATGGGCGCAATTTCTAGGGAAGTCAAGGCTAGTGAAGTTACCTCTGGTGTTAATCACAGAGTATTTCTTGGTCCCAAGGTTAGATCTGATTTAATAAGCAGGGCTCCCGACTTAGAGCTAACAATTGATATGGGTTGGTTTTGGTTTTTATCTCAACCCTTGATGATGTTGCTTAGTTTGATAAATAATCTGGCTAATAATTGGGGTGTTTCTATTATCTTGCTTACGGTTTTAATTAAACTGTTGTTGTGGCCGCTATCTGCAAAAGGTTTTTCTAGTATGGCAAAAATGAGAACAGCGGGCCCAAAACTAAAGGAAATTCAAGAAAGGTATAAGGACGACAGAGCAAAACTTGGAACCGAGATGATGGCCTTGTATAAAAAAGAGGGTATAAATCCAGCTGGTGGGTGTTTTCCGCTTTTGCTTCAAATGCCGGTGTTTGTTGCGTTCTTTTTTTGCTTAAGAGAAAGTGTTGAGCTCAGACATGAATCATTCTTTTTTTGGATACAAGATCTGTCTGCGCCCGATCCATTTTTTATACTTCCCGTTGTTTTTGCGGCGCTCATGTATTTAACACAACAACTAAACCCACAGCCCCCAGGCATGGATCCAACACAGGCTCAAATTATGAAATTTATGCCGGTTGGTATAGCTGTGATTTTTGTGATTATGCCAGCAGGTCTTGTGCTTTACTCTGTAGCAAATAGCGCTATCTCTCTTGTTCAACAAAAGGCAATGTATAAGAAATATGGCGCTCCAAGCGCACCCGCATAGTTTTGATTTTTGCGCTTGCAACCCCTGTAGCCCAGTCTGCTATAGGCGTGTTTAGAATCTCAGGAGCTGGTTGTTGCGAAATATTTAACAAAGCTCTCAACAAGCCCGTTTCCGATTATCGAAAGGTGTTTCTTAGAGATGTTGTTTGGGATGGAGCTCTGATAGATAGGTGCTCGGTTGTTTTTTATTCAGCCCCAAGCAGTTACACCGGCGAGGATTCTGTTGAGGTTTTTTGTCACGGCGGGCTTTCTGTAATTAAATCATTAACAGGTGTTTTTCTTCATCTTGGTTTTAGGGAGGCTGAACCTGGTGAGTTTTCGAGAATTGCTTTTGAGAACGGAAAGCTTTCTTTAAACGAGGCTGAAGCGGTGGGCGACCTTATTCATTCCGAGGACGAAAGCCGGGGGTTGTTATCCTCAGAAGCGGTTGCCGGAAAGTTGAGCAATATGATAAAAGCTCTAGGCGATGAGGTTGATGCATTAAGGGTTTTTATAGAAGGAAGTATAGATTTTTCTGATGAGGATTATGATTTTATTTCTGAAGGATCGGTAGATGAAAGGTTGTTTGAGGTTAGGTCTTCGCTGGTAAACCTTATTGACTCCTCTTTGGTGTCAACCAAAAAGCTTACGAAAAACAGGGTCTTGTTTTTTGGCCCCCCTAATACTGGCAAATCTTCTTTGTTTAATAGAATGCTTGGGTTTGAAAGGGCTCTTGTTTCTAATATTCCTGGGACTACTAGGGACCTAATAGATTCAGAGATTTTTTATAACAGCATAAATATGGAGTTAGTTGATTCTGCGGGTGTTAGAGAAACTGATGATTTGATTGAAACAAAGGGTGTTGCTCTCTCTGGTAACGAGGTTCATGATTCAGCTTTGGTTTTGGTTGTTTTGGATCACCATACTGAGAGTCTGGCTGAGGATTTCGCATCAATTTTAAACAAAAAAAACCATTTGTTTATTTTTAACAAATCAGATGAAGGCTCTCCAAAGCAAGTATATGATTGTGTTGTGTCTGCTAAATCGGGCGAGGGTATTCAGAAATTAAAAAAAATGATTTTTGACTCTATTCAAATCACTTATAAAGGCTCTAAAAAGACTTTTATTGTAAGAGAGCGGCACCTTGTTTTGTTTCAGTCGGCTTTATCAAGCCTTGATGCTTGCATAGATAAGATTTCAAAAGAGAGTGATGTTGATGTTGCTGCTGAAGATTTAAGAATGGTGAGAGCGACTTTTGATGAGTTCTTGGGTGTTAAATATCCAGATGAGTTGTTGGGTGATATTTTTAGTGATTTCTGCATAGGTAAGTAGATAAAATGTGGAAAGTTTGTGCTTAATTTTTTTGTTTTTTTTATCCACAAGTTATTTAATAAATGGGTACAGTTTATGAGTTTAGGTTTACATAATTTATCAATGCTTGAATTGCTTATAGGGAAGGGGCGGATCGACTTTATCAACAAAAAAAACCCTCTTAATAATAACAACAATAATATATTGTTGTTATAACATTCTTATATATATGTTTGATGTAATAGTAATTGGTGGGGGCCATGCTGGTGTTGAGGCTGCACACGTGGTTTATAGGCAGGGCCTTAGCTGCTGCCTGGTTACCTTTAAAACTGAAACTATAGGTCAAATGTCTTGCAATCCAGCTATTGGTGGTCTTGGAAAATCTCACCTTGTTAGAGAAGTTGATGCCTTGGGTGGAATTATGGCTCAAGCCACAGACCTTTCAGGCATTCAATCAAGAACTCTAAATACTAGAAAAGGCTTTGCGGTTCAGGCTCTTAGAGTTCAGTGCGATAGAGATAAATATAAACAAGCAATACAGGAACTTCTGCTTGAAACAAACATCACCATCAAAGAGGGCGAGGTGGTAGATATTATGCTTGAGCAGAACACCATTCTTGGAGTTGAATTAAGATCTGGCGAAAAAATCAAATCCTCTAAGACCATTTTGACCACAGGAACATTTTTAAACGGAGTAATGTATAAAGGCGATGAAAAGATTTCAGGAGGCCGTGTTGGAGATAGCACATCAATACCTTTATCGGAAAAACTTTATGATTTAAAACTACCCATGGGAAGGCTTAAAACAGGAACACCGGCGCGAATAAAACTCTCCAGCATCAATCTAAACCTTATGGAAGAACAACCGGGTGACAAAAATCCACCTTCTATGTCTGTTCTCCAGCCACCCCAAGCAACGCTTCCGCAGATCTCCTGCTATATAACAAGGACCAACAAACAAACCCACAAAATTATCTCAGACAATACCCACCTATCTGCAATGTACTCCGGAAAAATTTCTGGAATAGGGCCAAGATATTGCCCATCTATAGAGGATAAAATTAACAAGTTTGGCGAAAAGGACAGCCATCAAATTTTTATAGAACCCGAGGGCTTAGACAAGGATCTTGTTTATCCAAACGGCATTTCCACAAGCCTGCCCACTTCAGCGCAAAAAGAATTTGTAGAGTCTATTCAAGGGATGGAAAACTGCATAATAGAAGAATTTGGTTACGCCGTAGAATATGACTTTATTGACCCCAGGTCATTAAAACCAACGCTGGAAACAAAATTTATTAAAAACCTGTATCTTGCGGGTCAAATAAACGGCACAACGGGATACGAGGAAGCGGCAGCCCAAGGTCTTGTTGCGGGCATTAATGCTGCTCAAAACATTCTTAATAAACCGGATGTAGTATTTGATAGAAGCGAGGCATATATAGGTGTTTTGATAGATGACTTAACACTTCATGGCGTAACAGAACCATACAGAATGTTTACAAGCAGAGCAGAGTTCCGTCTCATGCTTTCACAAGATACCGCATGCCAGAGGCTTACCAAAAAGGGCCATTCACTTGGTCTGATTGCAGAAAAAACATTTGGCGCTTACCTGGAAAAAGAAAACACATACCAGGATTTTTTAAAACAAACAAAAAAAATAAAAACAAAACATAACAACAAACCCACAACCGGAGAAGATTTGCTCAAAAGAACCGACCTCACCCCTAGCGAAGTTAAACTAATTCTAAAAATACCCAAAGACAATGAAGGGTTTTTTAAAAGAGCAGCAAACGAAATTAAATACAGCGGCTATATTGCAAAACAAAAAAGAGAAGTCGAAAGCTCAAGAAAAAACGAAAAAGCCTTAATACCAAGCGACACCAACTACTCCAGTATCAAAGGTCTATCAAACGAAGTTGTTGAAAGGCTAATTAAACACAAACCATCAACTTTGGGTCAAGCAAGCAGGCTTGAAGGCGTAACACCTGCAGCAATAAATTTAATTGCCATCACCATTAAAAAGAAACAATTGCTCGAGAAGGCATAAGCAAATCACAAACCAAAGCAAAACAAACGAACTCACCAAAACTTTTGTAGAAGAGATTTTAAAGTTCAACAAAGCCCACAACATAGTTGGACGCTTAACAGAATCGGAAATAAACCTTTTAGATGTTCTCGATTGTAAGTCAATTCTTCCACACACAAAAACTTCAAAAAAAGTATTAGATATTGGGAGCGGCGCAGGACTACCAGGTTTAATAATAGCCATACACCAACCCCAAACCGAAGTAACCATGTCTGAAAAAAACAAAAAGAAAGCTTATTTTATTAAAAAGACAATTCGAACCCTACAACTTACCAATGCAAAAATCCTCGACGAGGCCATAACACCAAAACTAATTACGGAAAATAAGTTTGATATTATTACAGCCAGAGCCTTAGCATCTGCGTTTAATATAATAAAGATGTCAAAACACCTTTTATCTAAGGATGGAAAGTTCCTTTTCATGAAGGGAGCAATAGAAAAAATAAATGAAGAGGTTGCTCAGCTTAAAAATAATACATACTCTTATACTGTCCACAAAACAGAAAACACAGAAACAAACAGACACATTTTAGAAATAACACAAAAATGAAACACATTATTGCTATAGCCAACCAAAAAGGCGGTGTTGGAAAAACAACAACAGCAGTGAACTTGGCCGCAGCGCTTGCCGCGACAAAAAGAAAGGTCTTATTAATAGATCTAGACCCACAAGGTAATGCCAGCACAGCAGCAGGAGCCCCCAAAAATGAAAAAACTTTATTTCAAATCTATTCCCAAGACCTAGATATCAAAGAACACATAATCAAATCTCCTAGCGGATATGATGTTGTGCCAGGAGGGGAAAACCTTATAGCTCTCGAGGTTCATATAAGAAACGAAGGAAAGCAGGGGGAACTGAAAAAACAACTGGCACCCCTAGACTATGAATTCGTCATCATAGACACACCCCCATCACTCAACCAACTAACGCTGGAGTCTCTGTTTGCCGCCACCGCAACACTTATACCTCTTCAATGTGAATATTATTCTTTAGAGGGAATCTCATCACTCATCAATACTATAAACACACTTAAAAACAAAAACCTTACAAACAATAGGGTATTTGGGATTATTAGAACCATGGTAGATATGCGTAACAACCTAGCCAAAGAAGTATCAGAAGAGTTGGAAAAACATTTTCCAGCCTTGGTTTTTAACACCCTTATACCAAGAAATGTTAAATTGGCTGAAGCGCCAAGCCATGGAACATCGGCAATACAATATATGCCATCCTCATTTGGTGCTAAGGCTTATTTAGCTCTCGCGGGCGAACTTATCAGGAGAATAGAAGGTGGCAGATAAAATATTAAACACAGGCCTAGACGCCCTTCTTGGCGATGTTGCGGCCCCGAACAAACAATCCATTAAAGAAATAGACCTCACTCAAATTAAACCTAACCGCTTCCAGCCTAGACAGTCATTTGATGAGCAGAAAATAAAAGAGCTATCTCAATCGATTGCTAAACATGGAATTCTATCACCCATCCTGGTTCGAGAAACTGGCGCCGGTGGTTATGAGTTAATTGCAGGCGAAAGGCGATTAAGAGCGGCGAAACAGGCGGGGCTTCAAACCGCTCCATGCATGGTTGATTCAGCGGAAGACCAGCTTTCACTCGAGCTTGCATTAATTGAAAACCTTCAACGGGAAGAC
Source organism: Pseudomonadota bacterium (assembly GCA_028344535.1). Lineage (GTDB taxonomy): Bacteria > Pseudomonadota > Gammaproteobacteria > Magnimaribacterales > D2472 > D2472. The sequence goes on from JAOMBK010000005.1 coordinate 19,947, forward strand.
CTCAATCCAATCGAAGAAGCCAGAGGCTATGACAGACTTAAAAGAGAGTTTTCCCTAACCCAAGATAAAATTGCTGAAGTAACTGGCAAAGCTCGCAGCTCTGTAGCTAACTCTATGAGGCTTTTAAATCTCCCTTCTTCTATTATCGAGCTTTTGTACGCTGGCGAGCTAGAAAAAGGCCACGCTAAAATTCTTGCATCTATGGACCCCAAAGAAGCAGAAGAGCTGGCACAAAAGATAGTTTCCTTAGGCATGACAGTTAAAGACGCGGCCACTTCCACCAAACCAAAAACAACAAAAAATAAGACCAAACAAAAAAATAGAGACCTACTAAATATAGAAGAGGAGCTTTCTGAGTGTATGGGCCACAAGATTCAAATTGATCAACAAACAGCTTCAAAAGGCAAAATATCTATCTCATACTCTTCAAAAGATGAAAGAGAGTCTATTATCAGTAAATTATTAAAATTAAAGAAAAATTAAGCTTGTCCTTAAGACTATAAATTTTTATAATCAGCCCCGTAAAAAAACATACTTGAACCAAAATTAATACTTTGCAAAACAACTGGTTATCCGCCTTGGGTCTTTTGATCTCAGTAGGCCTATTTCCAATGTTTGTTCAACCCATTTTTGTTGGTTATGTATTGGCTTTGGCTGCAGTTTTATATATTGCGAGCAGACCTAAAAACGAAGCTTGGAATTTATACCTTGCGTTTATATTGAGATGGTCGGTTTTTATAATTTTTACAATTTTGTCTTTGGTGTTTGTAACAGAAAATACTCTTATAGCTGTATTTCTACTAGTATACTTAAACACAACTTTTAACCCCAAACCAATTACTGCTTAAAATGGCTTCAGCATCAGGCGAACAAACAAGCGCAGAATATATTCAACATCATTTAACCAATCTTGTGTGTGGAAAAACACCAGATGGTTGGACGTGTGATCACAATGCAGTTGATCAAATGGGTTTTTTAGCCTTTCACGTAGATTCCCTTGGGTGGTCAATATTTCTAGGATTGGTTTTTGTAGGTCTGTTCCGCCTAGGCATTCCGAAACTATCCACCGAAGCGCCAAGTGGAATTCAAAATTTTGTAGAAATGTGTATCGAGTTCGTTAATGATAATGTGCAGAGCATATTTACATCGGCAAAAAATAATTTAATAGGTCCCATGGCATTAACGGTATTAGTCTGGGTTTTTCTAATGAACCTAATGGATTTAGTCCCTGTTGACTATTTACCAACTCTTGCAGGCCAGGTTGCAGAGGCAACAGGTATGGTTGAAGACTCTAAAGATTCATATTTCAAAGTAGTTCCGACCACTGACCCCAATATCACATTGGGAATGGCATTAGCAGTTTTTGTTTTGATTATTTTTTACAGCATCAAAATTAAAGGTTTAAAAGGATTTTTAGCAGAGTTAACACTTCACCCTTTTGGTAAATGGATGATGCCTGTTAATTTGGTTTTAGAGGGAGTCAACCTAATCGCCAAACCCATATCACTTGGCTTACGCTTATTTGGTAATCTGTATGCTGGCGAAATGATATTTATCTTAATAGCCTTAATGTTAACTTTTAGTTCTATATCAATAGGTTTACTTGGGGTGGGCCTCCATTTAATATGGGCCCTTTTTCATATTTTGATTTTAGCCTTACAGGCTTTTATTTTTATGGTGCTAACCATTGTTTACTTGGCAATGGCGCATGAAACAGAAGACCACTAGGTCTTTAATTTTTAGGAGAAAAGAATGGAACAATCACTTATATATATAGCATCAGGTCTTATGATTGGTCTGGGTGCTGTTGGCGCTGCTATTGGCGTGGGCGTGTTGGGTGGTAAGTTTTTAGAAGGCGCAGCTCGCCAACCAGAACTTATCCCAATGCTAAGAACTCAACTTTTTATTGTTATGGGTCTTGTTGACGCTGTTCCAATGATCGGAGTTGGTTTGGGTCTTTACTTAATGTTTGCTGCATAAATAAATAATGAATATTAACGCAACACTCTTAGGCCAAACTTTAGCATTTGTTATTTTTGTAGCAATTTGCTGGAAGTATGTATGGCCTCCAATCATTGCGATTATGGAAGAAAGAGAGAAGCGTATAGCAGATGGTTTAGAGGCGGCAAAAAAAGCAGACGATTCTTTAGAAGAGGCACAGCTAGCCTTTGATCAAGAGATGAACAAAGCAAAAGCAGAGGCCGCTGAAATATTAGAAAAAGCCAACTCTAGAGCTTCTCAAATCGTTAATGATGCAACAGAAAAAGCTGAAGTTGAGGCTGAAAAGATTTTATCTTCAGCATCCAAAACCATTGAAAACGATGTCAATAAAGCCAAAGAAGAGCTAAGACAGAAAATGTCAGAGCTCATTATCGATACCTCTGAAAAAATATTGGGTGATGAAATTAGTCCCGAGAAACATCAAGAGCTGCTTAAAAAAGCAGCAGCAGAGTTATAAAAAATGATCGAATTGTCTCCACTTGCCAGACCATATGCCAAAGCTATTTTCGCAGCAGCTTTGGACGCCGGCAATCACGAGATGGTTGCAAAAGACCTAGCCTTATTGTCTGCGGTTTCGCAAACTAAAGAGGTTTCAGGCTTGATTGAAGATCCAGAGCTTTCAAAGGAGCAAATTGCTCAAACCATTATAAGTTTAGCGGATGGTGAGGTGGGTAGCCTGGCCAATAAGATGTTAGAACTTCTTGCTGATAACAAAAGACTTAATCTTATTCAAACAATCAACACAAGTTACCAAGAATTATTAGAACAATACAATAACACCAGCTCCATTGTAGTGAATGTTGCGGACCAGCCCTCTGAAGAAAACAAAAAAGTTATTATCGAAAAACTTCTTGCAGAGCATGGAGAAGGTTCAAACATAGAATTTTCGGAAGATCCCTCAATCATGGGCGGTCTATCTATTAAAGTCGGAGACGAAACTCTTGACCTATCCATTAAAGGAAAGGTTAAAAAATTAGTAAATCAATTAAATTTTTAAGGTGAAAAAATGAGCCAATTAAATCCATCAGAAATTTCCAGTGTATTAAAGGAAAAAATTTCAGGCCTTGATCTTTCTGCTGAAAGAAAAAATGAAGGCATTATTGTAAGCGTATCAGACGGGATTGTGCGTATTCATGGCATGGGCGATGTTATGTATGGGGAGCTTATAGAATTTGAAAGTGGTGTTTTGGGTTTAGCCCTAAACCTTGAGCAAGACTCAGTTGGTGCAGTAGTTTTGGGTGATTATCTAGGTTTGATTGAGGGTCAAAAAGCTGTTTGTACAGGAAGAATTTTAGAGGTCCCGGTCGGGGAAGAATTGCTCGGAAGAGTTGTAGATGCTTTGGGTAATCCTATTGATGGCAAAGGCGAGATCAAAACAGAAACAACCGCCCCTGTTGAAGTTGTGGCACCTGGTGTTATCGCAAGACAGTCAGTTGATCAACCAGTACAAATTGGTCTAAAAGCTGTGGATGCAATGGTTCCGATAGGAAGAGGCCAAAGAGAGTTAATTATAGGTGATAGACAAACAGGCAAGACAGCTGTTGCGGTTGATGCAATCATTAACCAAAAGGGAACCGGCATTAAATGTATTTATGTTGCTATTGGGCAAAAACAATCAACCGTGGTTAATGTTGTTAAGAAGCTTGAAGAACATGGAGCATTAGAACATACGATTGTTGTTTCAGCATCAGCATCTGACCCAGCTCCAATGCAGTATCTTTCTGCATATTCAGGGTGCTCCATGGGTGAGTACTTTAGAGATAAAGGAGAAGATGCATTGATTGTTTATGATGACCTTTCTAAGCAAGCGGTTGCATATAGACAAGTATCCTTGCTTTTAAAAAGACCTCCAGGAAGAGAGGCTTATCCTGGAGATGTTTTTTATCTTCACTCAAGACTGTTAGAAAGAGCAGCGAGGGTAAATGCAGATTATGTAGAAAAAGCTACAAACGGAAAGGTTAAAGGTAAAACAGGATCTTTAACCGCGCTCCCAATTATTGAGACCCAAGCTGGAGATGTGTCAGCTTTTGTCCCTACCAACGTTATTTCAATCACTGATGGCCAAATTTTCTTAGAAACTGATCTATTTAATTCAGGTATAAGGCCTGCTATTAACCCAGGTATTTCTGTTTCTAGGGTGGGTGGTGCTGCTCAAACCAAGATTATGAAAAAACTGAGTGGAGGAGTTAGAACCGCGCTAGCTCAATACAGGGAGCTGGCTGCTTTCTCTCAATTTGCATCAGATCTAGATGATGCTACAAAAGCCCAGCTTGCCAGAGGTATTAGGATCACTGAACTTATAAAACAAAAACAATATGCCCCTATGAGCGTTGCTCAACAGTCACTGAGTATTTTTGCAGCAGACAGAGGTTATATGGATGATGTAGAAGTCGAAAAAATTGGCAGCTTTGAAGAAGCACTACATGGCTATTTCACATCAGAAAAAGCCGACCTTGAAAAGAGTATCAATGACACAGGCGATTGGAATGATGACATTGAAAAACAGTTCACTGAAGTTGTTGAGCAATTTAAAAAGACACAAACATTTTAATTTTTAACTAATGGCTAATACTAAAGAAGTAAGAAAGCAGATTGCGAGCATTAAAAGCACGCAAAAAATTACTTCGGCCATGGAAATGGTTGCGGCTAGCAAAATTAAAAAAACACAAAATGAAATGCAGCTTGGTAGACCTTACTCTGAAAAGATCAAAGAAGTGATTTCCCATATTGCAAATTCCAGCTCTGAATACTCACACCCGTTTTATGAACATAGAGAAACTAAGAAAGCATGTTTTTTAGTTGTAAGCTCTGACAAAGGATTGTGTGGTGGCCTTAATATCAACCTCTTCAAACAAGTCATAAGCAAATCAGCAGAGCTAAAGGCACAAGGCATTGAATCAAACTTTGCATTAATTGGGTTGAAGGCCGCTAGTTTTTTTAAATCTGTCGGTGGTGATGTGGTTGCGAATGTTCAAAAACTTGGAGACAAACCTGATCCAGACGCATTAATTGGACTAACTAAAACAGTTTTAGACCTACATAGAAACGGCGAAGTAGACCAAGTCTACCTGTGCGGAAATGGCTTTGTGAACACCATGACGCAACAGCCTAAAGTTGAGCAACTGATTCCTCTGCCAGCAGAAGAGACAGATGAGCTTACAGCAACACACTGGGATTATATTTATGAGCCAGAAGCTCAAGAGTTATTAGAGGGCTTAATGACCAGATACATTGAGTCGCTAATTTATCATGCTGTTATTGAAAATAGCGCATGTGAACAAGCAGCAAAAATGCTGGCAATGAAAAATGCTACTGAAAATGCTGGAGATTTGATTAAAGAATTGGAACTGTTATACAACAACGTAAGACAAGCAGCCATTACTCAGGAATTATCTGAGATAGTTGGTGGAGCGGCTGCGGTTTAAGGAGAAAGAAATGAGCAATGGTCTAGTAACACAAATTATCGGAGCAGTTATCGATGTTGAGTTTGAAAAAAACAACATTCCGCAGGTATATGAAGCTATTAAAATTACAGATACAGGCACAGTCCTTGAGGTCCAGCAGCAGCTTGGCGATGGAATTGTTAGAGCAATTGCTATGGGAACAACTGAAGGATTAAAAAGAGGCTTAACAGCTGAGCGAACCAATGCTCCTATTTCTGTCCCGGTAGGTGAAAAAACACTTGGTCGAATTATGGATGTATTAGGTAACCCTATTGATGAGTGCGGTCCCATTGGCGCAGAAGAGCAAATGCCTATTCACAGAAAGCCTCCAAGCTACATGGATCAATCTTTATCAGATGATCTGCTGGAGACAGGTATCAAGGTTATTGATTTGATATGTCCTTTTGCCAAGGGTGGAAAAATTGGTTTGTTTGGAGGAGCGGGTGTTGGTAAGACCGTGAACATGATGGAGCTTATTAACAACATTGCAACCGAACACTCTGGACTTTCAGTTTTTGCAGGGGTTGGCGAGAGAACTCGTGAAGGAAATGACTTCTATTATGAAATGCAAGAATCAGGCGTTGTTAATGTTGAGAAGCCAAGCGAATCTAAAGTTGCCATGGTTTACGGGCAAATGAACGAGCCTCCTGGAAACAGGCTTAGAGTTGCATTAACAGGCTTAACAATGGCTGAAAAGTTCAGGGATGAGGGAAGGGATGTTCTATTGTTTATTGATAATATTTATCGATACACTCTTGCTGGGGTTGAGGTTTCTGCTTTATTAGGAAGAATGCCATCAGCGGTTGGATATCAGCCAACATTGGCTGAGGAAATGGGTGCTTTGCAAGAAAGAATCACCTCAACAAAAGACGGCTCTATTACCTCCATTCAAGCTGTGTATGTGCCTGCTGATGATTTAACAGATCCATCACCAGCAACAACCTTTGCTCACTTAGATGCTACAGTTGTACTTTCAAGACAAATCGCTGAGCTTGGAATTTATCCAGCGGTAGATCCATTAGATTCAACCAGCAGACAGTTAGACCCTCTCGTGGTTGGAGAAGAGCATTACAATGTTGCTCAGGGCGTTCAAGGCGTTCTGCAGAAATACAAAGAACTCAAAGACATCATTGCTATTTTGGGTATGGATGAACTATCCGAAGAAGACAAGCTAGCAGTAGCAAGAGCTAGAAAGGTTGAAAGATTTCTTTCCCAGCCTTTCACGGTTGCAGAAGTTTTCACAGGCTCACCAGGAAAATACGTAAAACTAGAAGACACAATCAAGTCATTTAAAGGGATTTTGGCTGGAGATTATGATGATCTTCCAGAGCAAGCTTTTTACATGGTTGGAACAATCGAAGAAGCTGTAGAAAAGGCAAAAACCTTATAATTTATGTCTACCATTAAAGTCAGCATAGTTTCATCAAGCGAGGAAATTTATTCTGGTGAAGGTACTATGGTATTTGCTACAGGCTCTCTTGGTGAAATAGGCATTGCACCAGGACACACCCCTCTTCTAACTGGTCTTGCTCCAGGGCCTGTCAGAGTCCAAAACGGGGATGATGAAAAAACCTTTTTTTGTTCGGGTGGATTTATTGAAATACAGCCCGACTTGGTAACTTTTTTATCTGATAGAGCTGAGCGTGCAGAATCAATGGATGAAGCCGAAGCTATTAAGGCCCAAGAACTTGCAGAAAAAAACATGCATGACAAAGAGTCAGAGTTGGATTACACCAAAGCAGCAGCGCAATTGGCTGAAGCAGCCGCAAGAATCAAAACCATTCAAAAATTAAGAAAAAACAAGTAAGGTACTTGTATCAAGCTTAATTCGTCATTACGTTGAATATTCATACTATTATCCTTGCAGCAGGCAAAGGAACTCGAATGAACACCAATTTGCCTAAGGTTATGCAGCCTCTTGGCGGGCAAACGCTTATCTCCCATGTAATCAAAACTGCAAAAGTTAGCAGCAAAGATATAACCATTATTGTGGGGCATCAAAAAGACCTACTAAAAGAGCATATAGCTAGCATTGATCCAAACATTCAAACAACTGAGCAAAATGAACAACTTGGAACCGCACATGCAGTTAAAACAGCTTCTCATTTGATCAAGGATGATGAAAAGGTATTGATTTTATATGGTGATGTTCCTTTAATTAGTTCCGAAACCATAGAAACACTTATAAATTCTGAGCAAGATTGTACGCTCCTATCCATGAAATTAAATAACCCAACCGGTTATGGAAGAATAATGACCGATGATGAAAATCTAGCCACAAGAATCATTGAGCAAAAAGATGCATCTGAGGATGAAAGAAAAATTCAAGAGGTCTTTACCGGCATTTTACTAATTAATGGCAGCCTGCTGAGGCCAGCTTTGGACGAAATCAACAATCAAAATGCTGCTAATGAGTACTATCTTACGGACTTGGTAGAGATACTTTCCTCAAAAGGAGTTAAAATAAATTGTATTCAAGCTAATCCCATCGAAGTACTGGGAGCCAACAATAAAAATGAATTGCATGAGCTAGAATCAATTTTAAGAAAAATGAGTGCTGAAAAATTATTACAAAAAGGGATCACCCTCCTGGATGCAACCCGCGTTGATGTTCGAGGTGAGGTTGAGGCTGGCAAAGATTGTTCTGTAGACGTAAATGTTATTTTTGAGGGCTCAGTAACCCTGGGTGAAAACGTTACCATCAAATCAAATGTTGTCTTACAAGATGTTTCTATTGGAGATAACTCCGTTATTGAATCTTTTAGTCACCTCTCATCTGCAACAGTGGGCTCTAACTGCAACATAGGGCCTTATGCACGTCTTAGAGAAGGTTCAGAAATAGGGAACAATGCCAAAATTGGTAATTTTGTTGAGACCAAAAAAACCAAACTGGGAGATGGAGCCAAAGCTAACCATCTAGCTTATCTAGGTGATGCAGACATAGGTAGCAAAACAAACATTGGCGCTGGAACCATTACATGTAATTATGATGGAGCTAACAAACATCAAACAACCATAGGTGAAGAAAGCTTTATTGGAACAAACTCTTCATTGGTAGCACCAGTCAACATTGGGAAAGGTGCCTACGTAGGAGCGGGCTCTGTAATCACCAAGGACGTTCCTGATGAGGCTTTAGCCCTAGGTCGAGGCAAACAGGTGACCAAAGAAGACTGGGCAAAAAACAAAAAATAATATGTGTGGAATTATAGGAGCGGCATCATCTCGTAACGTTGGTAAGCTTTTGGTTAAAGGCCTGCACAAGATGGAATATCGTGGCTATGATTCTGCTGGGATCGCTCTTCATCAAAAAGACAACATCTTTAACCTAAGAACTTTGGGAAAAGTAAGCTTGCTCGAAGATGGGATGATTGAGCAGCGTCCCAAAAGCAAACTCGGCATCGCCCATACCCGCTGGGCCACGCATGGCAAACCCTCAGAACAAAATGCTCACCCACATGCATCCAGCGGAGAAGTTCACATTGTTCACAATGGAATCATAGAGAACTATCTTGAGCTAACTGAAAAATTAACCAAAGATGGCTATACGTTTCACTCAGAAACTGACTCTGAGGTAATAGCGCATTTACTTCATCAACATTTTCAATCTTCTGGTGATTTGCTTATTGCCATGCATGAGGCAATCAAAGAGTTAGATGGGGCTTATGCTATAGCGGCTATACATATTAATGATAAAAACAGACTCATCGTTGCAAGAAATAAAAGCCCGCTCTTAATTGGGGTTGGTTTGGAAGAGAATTTTGCTGCCTCTGATCCATTGGCTCTTTCACAACTTACCAATGAGTTTGTCTTTCTAGAAGATGGCGATGTTGCTGAAATTACCAAACAGAGCTATCAGGTATTTGATGGTAAAGACTCCCCAGTGACAAGAGAAATTACCGAAATAGATATAGCAGTTAATGCTGTTACCAAAGGCAATTATTCTCATTTCATGGAGAAAGAGATCTATGAACAACCTGAAGCGGTTGCCAATACAATTAATGGCAAGCTTGGTGAAGATGATGTATTAGATAATATATTTGGCCTAGGTTCGTCTGAAGTGTTTGGTCAAATTAAAAGGATTCAGTTTGTTGCCTGCGGAACCAGTTTGCATGCTGGCAAAGTTGGCAGATTTTGGTTTGAGCAAATAGCAAAAATTCCCTGCTATGTAGATTTTGCCAGCGAGTATCGATACAGAGAACCGCTTGTTGAAGAGGGCACCTTGTTTGTGACCATCTCACAATCAGGCGAAACAGCAGATACGTTAGCAGCATTAAGGTATGCACAAGAAAAAGACTATCTAAGCACTCTGTCAATTTGCAATGTGCCAACGAGCTCATTGGCTCGAGAATCTGAGCATGTTCTCTTTACCAATGCTGGTCCAGAGATAGGCGTTGCTTCAACCAAAGCATTTACCACTCAGCTTGCAGGACTCATGCTCCTTGCCATGTCCATTGCAAAAAGTCTGGGCGCTGATAAAGACCTAAGGAAAAACCTTGCCAGCGAATTAAGATCTTTGCCTAAGGTGATTCAAGAAACATTAAAGCTGTCTGATAACATCATGAGCATAGTTCCGAGTATCGCTGACAAACACAACGCATTATTTTTAGGTCGAGGAATGTTTTTTCCTATCGTGCAAGAGGGCGCACTAAAGCTTAAAGAAATTTCATACATTCACGCTGAAGCCTACCCAGCAGGAGAGCTAAAACACGGACCTTTAGCACTCGTTGACGATCAAATTCCAGTGGTTGCACTATCTCCAGAAAATACCTTAACCGAAAAGTTGGTTTCTAATCTGGAAGAAGTGAAAGCCAGGGGCGGAACCCTCTATGTATTCGGCGGACCTAACTCTAAAATTAACATCGATAGAGGTGCTTATATTCAAATGCCAGAGTGCAGCGAATTACTAGCTCCAATTATTTATACCATTCCCCTTCAAATTCTTGCCTATCAAGTCGCAGTTCAAAGAGGCACAGATCTTGACCAACCTAGAAACTTAGCCAAGTCAGTCACGGTTGAATAGTTCTACAGGTGGGGTTTTAAATATAAATGGCAATATTTAACTCGGAACTACAAAACCCTAATACAAAATTTTTTATCTTAGATACAGGTCGAATCGAGCATAGAGACATCGACTTTGAGATGTATTCGTGGAACAAACACCGATACAATTTAATGAATCCGGGTGACCTTTTTATTTATAGAAAACCCCAAAAGGTTTCCGAAAACGGTAAATTTTATTTCTTTGGTGCTGGCAAGATAGAGCAAATCTCCGAGGTTGCACCTGAAGCATTGAACTTTAAACAATCCGGTGATCTTGAGGCATCTATCTCAAAACCCATATTGTTTGATCAGTTTTTATATCAAGACCAAATCCATCCCACTGAGTTAAAAGATACAAGAAAAGAAAAAGACGATTCTTGGAATCATTTTTTTAACAATTACGGAATGAATCAAATAGACTCCGATGTTTTTTCCTTTTTGTTAAGCAAAGGATTGGGCAAGCAACAACAAGTTGATACAGAAACAAATGAGTTGAGAGTTGCTGTCCATAAGCAAGTTCTTCAAAGGAATCATGAGGTAAGCAACTCTGAAGCAACTGTAAAAACAAGGGGAAAATATCAAAGAATATTTAGAGAGGATATTGTTTTACCAAACTATGATTATGAATGTGCAATTACTGGGATTAAGACCCTTTCACTGTTAAGAGCAGCACATATTGTTAGATGGGCAGATAATAAAAAGGAAAGACTGAATCCTCAAAACGGAATATGTTTGTCTGTTTTAGCAGATGCATGTTTTGAAAAAGGGTTTATTACGATTGACAGTAATTACAAAGTACAGGTGTCCGAAAAAGCAAAGAAAGATCCTGCTTTATTTGAGGAGATTGCAAGATATGATGGATTAAAAATTAATTTACCAAAATTAAAAGAAAATAGACCTGCAAAAAGATTTCTTCTCGAACATCAAAATAGGGTAAGTTAATTAAGATTATTACACCTGACAATTAGTGGGGAATGATCACTAAGATTAATCCAGTCTTCATATTTACCCAATTCAACATAACTTAACTCCAGTGACTTTAAATATAAGTAATCAATATGATATTTCTTTGACTTTTGCTTAGTATGAAAAAAAGTTGCTGATTCTTCACAACCAAAATCATCATCAGTATTCGCATGATATGCACTAGTAAAACCCAAACTTTCTAAATGAGTGTTTATATTCTGGAAGTTATTCTTATTATTAGGTTTGTCCCAAATAACTGAATTATTGAAATCTCCCCCAAATACGCATGGCAATCCTCCATCTGACAACCATTCTTTATAGAACTCAATTGCTTTAATTGTTTCACCACTAACATTATCACCAAACTTTTTTGCTCTGTGGTTGTATGCCCACACTCCAAGTATTTTTAAGTTATCAGACCTAATAGGAAGGAAATTTATTAAATCTTGATTATGAGAAGAATCTAAACAAGCACCCCCATTTTTTATGAGAATACCTAAACCCTTTTTTTCAATTCTACCTGTCCAAAAAAATTTTGAGTTTGGGAAATAGTCTTCGTTTAGTTTTTCACATTCTTGGATAATACAAACATCTGCATCCATGTATTCAATATGCTCATATTTTTTTGCAAAATTCAGGTTGCAGTTCCAAGTAACTATCTTCATTTCACAATCTTATCAAAAGTATTCTATTAGAAGAGGGGATACCTCTTTTGTTGTAAAAGGAATATCGTTACGATAGTGATTATGAAGTTGATTTGTAGTAACCGTAACAGTGAAGGTAAAGAAACCCCACCTGTTAAATATATTCCGTAACGGTAGAGTAATTTCGAACAGTGCTTTAAAAAGGAAAAATTATGGAAGGCATGGAATTAATTGGATTTATTTTTGCGATGATTGTGATAGCAATTGTTATAGAAAAAACAATATCAAACTTCAAAAAATAATGCACTGTTCCAAAACACTCAGTGACGGTGGAGTAGTTTCGTTTGCCGAATTAATCCATAGGATATGAAAGCATTTCTCTATAAATTTTCTATCTTCACAATTTGTAGCTTAGACAATCCCCAAGACTTTGAACCAAGTGGCGATATGTATGTTGAAGACATGCTTAACTGGATAAAAACATAATGAAAGTTTATTCACTGTTTCAATACATTCCGTTACTGTGGAATAGTTCACAACAGTGATTAAGTTTATAAAAGAATACTCTTACTCTTTTTTGACCCTATCCTTGATTCTCTTTCTTTTTTTTATAAACACCACCGCAGGAAATAGATTAAGTTCTTTTGGTGAAATCATGTGTGGCGCATTTTTTGATTTTAGATATGCCGAAAAAATTTGCCGTGATTAAATACCCACTTTTAAATAAAATATGAAATCATTTATTTATAAATTTTCATGAAAAAAACAATATTTATAATCCTGTTGTTGTGTCCCCTCTGCAGCTGGGCCCAAGAAAAACTTGATGCCCTTTTAGATGGTCTTCATCAAGATGCACACGAGGGAAACTTCGAGACCTACTTTGCCCGATACAGCTCTAAGGCTGTTTTTTTAGGGACAGACAAAAAAGAGCGCTGGACGATAGAGGAGTTCAAAGCCTATGCTAAACCAGCTTTTGCAGACGGCCACGGATGGACCTATGCGGTGGTCGAACGTAACTGGGAGGGAGTTGGAGATATGCGATGGTTTGATGAAATTCTTCTCAATGAAAAGCTAGGACATTGTAGAGGGACTGGAGTAGTCCAGTTGATAAATGGCGAATGGAAAATAGTTCACTATGCGTTGACCATGCTTATTCCTAATGCCATAGCTGCAGAGGTGGGCTCTAAGACCAAGGAAATTGAAAAATTATGAAACCTTTTATATTAGATTTAGCTCTAGGCACAGAACTTGAAAATCGTGGCGAGCACCTGCCAAGCTTTAAAACATCTATATGGTCAGCGTATTGCTTATATGCTTGATTGGGTTAAAAGATAATGGAAATAAATTGGGTGATTTTAGGTTGGTTAATTGACATGATTCTTAATGGTTTTGTATGGCTTGTCATCGCAGCAATTTTTCTTTCATTAATCGATGTGACTGATAAATGGACAAGAAAAGCTATTAAATGGATGGGTATAGCAGATGACTGGATAAGAAAATTTGTAGATAACTTATTTGAATGGATTCAAAAGAAGAATCTTAAAATACTCTCTAGCATTATATTGTTAATTATCTTTGGTATTCTTGCTCAACTAGGAATAATACCCAAGCTGATAACTTGATATACAAATAATCCAATGTTAAAAATTAAAATGATTTCAAATATAATCGGTTAGGGTTGAGTGGTTTATGATTCTTATTCAGCCAACAAAGGCTAGGTCATAAGTATTTTTGAATTATAGTTTTATATAAATCAAGATGGTAAATTCACATGATTGAGATATTATTTTGGAGTTTAGTAGCAGTGACATGGATAACCGTTGGCATGCATGTAATAAAAGAGTTTATAAGATTTAATAGGAGAAGCGATGATTGAACCAAATATGAAAAAACCTAGTCTCTTCAGAAGAGCTGTAATGAAACTTGTGAGCGGATGGAGAAGGGTAATGGATGTTAGATATAATCCACTTAAGCATATACCTGACCCAAGTCTTCAGACTTACTTTATGTTGGTTCTGTTTACAGTATGGAGTGCATTCTTTGGATTCTTGGCAGCAAACTATCTAGGGTTTTTTAATTACAACACAGTCGTAAGTATTGTGATTCATATTTCAATTTTATTACCCTTAGCATTTACTAATGCAATTTTTGTTGATGCAGAAAGAGATGGCGCACAATGGTTAAAGGAATGGAAGGAAGAACAGTCAAGATACAATATAGTTGTAAAAAGACTTAAGACAAAAAATTTGGTTATATGGAATCCAAATAAAGAAGCGTAATTGTTTTATAAAAGTTCTATAATCTCGGCCAAATACATAAATCTTATATGAAGCCTTTAATATTAGACTCAGCTCTAGGCACAGAGCTTGAAAATCGTGGCGAGTACCTGCCGAGTTTTAAAACCTCAATATGGTCAGCATATTGTTTAATACACAATCCAGAAGTTATTAAACAAATACACATTGATAATATAGAAGCTGGCGCAGATGTAATTACTACATCAAATTATCAAGCCACTCCAGAATTGTTAAAACGTGAGCCTAGCTCTCCCTCATATGAGGATCTAGCAAAACGATCATTAGAATTATGTAAAGAAGCAGTGATTAAAACTGGAACACAAACCAAAATTGCAGGTTGCTACCCTCCAATTCATGTTACTTTCAGGCCGGATTTAAGCCCAAATGAAAAAAAATTAAGAAAATTCTATGAGACATTGGGTGAAGTGTATAAAGATGAAGTTGATGTAATTATTTGTGAGACCATGGCATCAATTTATGAGGGCACCATTGCCGGATCAACGGCTAAAAATTTTTCTGATAAAGTTTGGTTAAGCTGGACAACAAGAAGCAATAAACTTAATAGACTGCCAAGCACCGAGTTGTTGGATCTTGCAATTAGCGAGGGTCTTAAATTAGATGTTGATTGCCAGCTGGTCAATTGCGTGCATGCAGATACTGCAAGCATGGCAATTGAAAAGTTAAAAAAAGAAAAAAAGTTTGGGATATATGCAAATTCTTCTATATACAGAAAAAATAAACTTGAGGGTTTTGTTAGTGATTCTGATGAGTGGCATTATCACAATCATCAACCAATCACTCCTGTTGATTACAAAGATTTTGTGAGGGAGTGGATTGACAATGGAGCGTCTGTTATTGGTGGATGTTGCAGAACCACAACCGAGCACATAAAAGAAATAAAAAAAGTTGTGGACCAATTATGAATTGGTACTTAGCTACAGGAGCGCTGATTTCTTTATTTGGAATGTTGTTTCATGGAGTAGTTGGCCAAAAAATATATATGGGCAATATTTATAAAAGTGAAATGGAGGAATTAACCAAATCTTTAAGTTTGGTTTCTTGGCATGTTTTTACAATCTTCCTTTTTGTCAGCTCCTTAACTTTATTTTTTATAGCCTATAATTCAGAATTTGCCATGGCCGCCTATCCAATCATTGGAGTTAATCTTTTAGGCTCTCTTCTATTTATTTTACTTGGACTGGGAAAGCACAAGGCCTTACTAAAAATGCCGGGAGCATACTTGATGGGAAGCACCGCTCTATTTGCCTGGTTGGGTATTTTATAGATCTTCAATCTTTCAATAGGCTGATAGATGAAAAATCTAAATATTGTTTCCTTTAATAAAAAATATAAAGCAGATTTTGAAAAACTTAATCGCGAATGGATTGAGGAATTTTTTCAAATGGAAGATGAAGATTTTTATACCTTACAAAATCCCGAGTCTTATGTAATAGAAAAGAATGGTGAAATTTTTTTTGCTCTATATGATCAAAAAGTAATAGGAACAGCGGCAATGATACCTTTTTCGGATGGTGTATTTGAGCTGGCAAAAATGGCAGTTATGAAAAGTTTTCAGGGAAGGGGAGTTGGCAAATTATTATTAAAGAGATGTATTCTGTTTGCACAAGAAAGACAGGCAGATGAAATTTTTCTTTTAACCAATGATGTTTTAAAGCCCGCCCTTAATCTTTATTTATCTTGCGGATTTAAAATAAGAGATAAGTATGATGATAAGAGATACAAAAGAGGCAATACTAAAATGACTTTAATGTTCAAAGATCAATAATTTATGAAAGAGTTCAAGAATCTAATTGTATTAGGACCACTAATATACGCACTGCATCATTTTGAGGAGCACGTAATTTTTAATTTTAGAGATTGGCGTCTTGCCTACTTTGCTAATAATAATCCTATTCCCACAGAAGAGGTGCTCATTAGACTTATAGCACTTCTTTTAATTTTTGTTTTTGTTCATTTGATAAAAAATAATCGAGGCAGCGCCCACATAGTCTTGTTTTTTTTAATGACAACTCAGGTGGTGAATGCATTTTTTCATATATTTTTCAGCTTCTACTTTTATGACTTTAGCCCAGGAGCCATCACTGCAGTATTGCTATATTTGCCTATTAATTTCTTAATTATTAGGTCTGCATTCCAAGAAGGGTTTTTAAGAAGCTATCTTGAGTTATGCCTGCTTTTTGTTGCTGGCATCACCACTTTTGCTTTGTTTGAATTAATTGGCCCACAAGTTATCGCTTACAGCGTTTTGCTAACTCCAATTTATTACATCATGATGAATAGGGTGGAATCAGTAAAAAATTAAGGCAGCCTAAAGATTTCTTCGACAGTGCAATTTAGAGTTTTTGCTATCTTTAGTGCCAGTACTGTGGAGGGGACGTAGATACCATTTTCAATGGCATTAATGCTTTTTCTGGAAACCTCCGCACTCTCAGACAGTTCCTGTTGAGTTAAACCACAAGATTTTCGTAAGTCCTCTAAATTATTTAAAAGTTTTTCGTGGCTTTTACCCATTTCGTGATTCTCTTAAATCACCAAGAGCAAACCAAACCAAGAGCATTCCAAAAATGAGCCATGCAAAAGCTGCAATTTGATAAATCATATTATTGGCAAGCTCAAAACTCCAATTAGACCAATCCTGCATTGAGTAAAGAACAAAAATACCCATTCCATTGATAACATATCCCGCTGTAGCAAGCTTGTAATATCTAAGCGCATTAAATTCATCATATAAAGCATTATTAGATTGCTCGTCACTCAGAAAGTAATAAGAGAATGTTAAGTACCCAGATCCTACGAAAACCAAAATGCCAGGAATAAACATCATGTCATGATTCATCAGGTGCCAAGCTAAACCAAAGCCAAGCAATTCAAGTAACAGGTAGGTTGCAAAAAAAACCTGAACAGCACCACATATAAAAAGTACTAAAAAACGTTTAAAAAAGGTCATTTATTTCGTCTCAAACTCTTCAACAGCATCAGAGAGCTCTTTGGCTTTGGTCTTATCAAGTTTATCGCCAACATAATCATCAAAAAAAGCACTAGCTAGGTAGCCAAGTCCAAAGGCAACAGCAAAGCTTATTCCCCAGGAAATATGCCATGAGTAATAAAGTACATAAAAGTTTATAAAACCAATCCCTACGCCAAGGCCCTGTGAAATTTCAGTCCAATTTTTAACTACGAATTTCTTCATTCTCACTCTATTACTTTTTTTCAAATGCATCAACAGCACTTGTAAGTTCCTGGCTCTCCCTTGGATAAAGATAGCCAGCAATAAGCTGACCCACTCCAATTGTAGTTACAAGCGCTCCAACACCTTTTAAAATCGCACCAAGAAAAAAAACGCCAAAAAGAAAAAGACCCACGCCAGTAAAAAGCGTAACCACACCAGCTCTTCTATAATCAATTGGTTCTTTTTTTCTTTCATCAAGCATGGCTATTAAGCCCTCAAGCTTTGAAGGATCATCAATATTTTTAGATATTTCTAGTATTGTTTTATTTTTATCCTTGCTTTCAAAATACAACCAAATAAAAACTGATACAGGTATTATTATTCCCGTCATTATCCCCAATACAGGTATTATTATTTCCGGGTTCATCATTTTCTCCTATCTTTTTTCGAATCTTTCAACGGCTTTGTTTACTACTTCAACTTCATTCGAATACTTGTAACTAACAAGCATGCAAATAAGACCTAGCCCTATGACTATCAATCCTGTGCCATTAAACAACAACCCTAGTGGGTCATATAAAACAATACCAATTAAACTAAATCCAAGTCCTACATACATCATAAAATTTCCCTTTTGGTTTGAAACGTAACTCATTATCTTCTCCTTGCTAAAATGTAACGTAAACTTATCATCATTATTATGGGAAGTAAAGGTTACATTTAAAAAAATAAAAGTAATTTTTTAGATTGGTAATTAGTAAGAAATGAAATAATCGCTAATATAGTTTATATTAAGCATATGTGTGATTGCTGTAGCTGTTGTAAGTGCGATTGTTGCTCTTAAGCAACAATTAAACTTTTCCTAAATACTTTCTGTTTAACAGTTTTTGCATATCTATACCAAAAATAAATAAAATGCTAATTAAGCAAATACCCATTCGAAATGACCTTCAAAACTACATGTATCTTCTTGCATGTGAAAAAACATTAGAGGCAATAGCAATCGACCCATTGGCTCATGATCTTTGTCTAGAGATAGCCAATCAAATGGGTTGGAAGATAAAAACTGTTGCTAACACCCACCATCATCATGATCACATTGGAGGCAATGGTCCAGTTATAGCTGCCACAGGAGCTGAGTTGGTTGCTCATGTTGATGCAATGGAATCTATTCCTGGGGTTAACAGGGGTTTAATTGCTGGCGATGATCTGCAATGTGGTGAATTTACCTTAAAAATTATGGACACTCCCGGGCATACCATGAGCCATATTTGTCTATATTTTTCTGGAAACTCAAGAGAAAAACCTGCGTTATTTTGCGGTGATACTTTATTCAATGCTGGTGTAGGAAGATGTGATTTTGGTGGCGAACCCAAAATTCTATATAAAACCTTTGAAGATCAAATTTTCCCACTTCCCAACAACGTGCGTATTTTCCCAGGACATAACTACATTGAAAATAATATAGAGTTCACGTTAGACCGAGAGCCTGATAATCAACAAGCCGCTTCCTTGCGTGATCAATTCCAAAACGGACTTGATGCAGAAAGTTTTGTAAGTGACATTGGATTAGAGCGAGAAATTAATGTTTTTTTTAGAGCGGATCAACTTAAAGTCAGGGAAGGAATTGCATCAAGCTTAAACATAGATATTGCAAGTTTAAATAATCAAAAAACCTTTATCGGCCTGCGCAAATTACGGGATACTTGGTAGAAATTGAGACACCACTTGACGACTATGTTTTAATGGTTGCAGTAAATGAATTTGTTCAATAGAATCAGGCCCACTCAAGAGATGAATACACAAGTAAAAGCAGATAAGTTATCAATCACATTGTCATTGGCATGCATGATCCACTGTCTTTTAATGCCTTCATTCTTAATTTTGACTTCAGGTTTTCTTGCTCTATCGATAGACAATGAGCTTATTCATAGGGTTTTTTTAATAATAGTCCTTCCAGTTAGCCTATATGCTTTGATCACTGGATATCAAAATCATAAAATCCTTTCATATCTTTATTTAGGTAT
Source organism: Pseudomonadota bacterium (assembly GCA_028344535.1). Taxonomy (GTDB): domain Bacteria; phylum Pseudomonadota; class Gammaproteobacteria; order Magnimaribacterales; family D2472; genus D2472. The sequence goes on from JAOMBK010000005.1 coordinate 39,555, forward strand.
ATCAGGTTTGTGGCTCCTATTTTTTGCAGTTTTTTTTGGAGAGGGTGTTTTCGGAGAGTTTGCTGAGAAATCATTAACTTTAATAGGCTCGATCATAGTCGCCACTTCACACTACAAAAACTATAAAGCCTGCAAAGAACTTGCTTGCGAATGTCATGAGTAATGACAAAAATTACCTTAAGAAAGTTTCATAAATACATTAGCCTTCTTATCGCCATTCAGCTCCTTTTATGGACCGTATCAGGAATCTATTTTTCTTTTAACAAAATAGAAAACGTCCGCGGCGAACAATATCTGATTGCTGAGCTAGAAAAATCTATTGCTGATAAACCGAAAGTAGAAAAACTAGGTTTTGAATCTGCAATGCAGATTGTAAAAGATAGAACGATTCTTCGGCCACAAACAATTGAGATTATTAATGACCCACAAAGAGGCTCAGAGTATCGAGGAAGAGAGCTGCCCTTGTATAAAGTTGTAACTCTTTCTAATGCGGGCAAAGAAATCAATGTTTATCAAGACCCATTTACAGGCGAAATCGTTGCCATAAGATCTGCTCAGTGGAGAGTCTGGGATTTGATGTGGGGTCTGCACATAATGGATTGGGTAGATAGAGATAATATTGATAATTTATTGTTAAAAATTTTTTCATTTATTGCTTTATTTACCTCTATTTCAGGGGTGATATTATTTTTTAAAAAATCATGAAATTTCTTTTTATATTATTAGTCTGCTTTTCAATTGGTCTTTTTGCGCAAGACGGAGAGCCAATGCATGATCATTCCAAAATGGAAAAAATGAGCTCAAAGCATCATTCTATGAGCCATGCATCAGCCCCAATTGGGATTATGGGAAGCATGCATCACAAGGGATTTATGCTTTCCATCAAACATGGATTTATGAAGATGAATGGCAACATATTTGATGGAAATAATATCAGCAATTTAAAGATTTTAGAGATGCCTAATCCACTGGGCAATATGCCAACAAACCTTTCAGTCATTCCTCAGAGCATGGATATGAAGATGACAATGATAGATGCCATGTATGCCCCCTCAAATAATTTAACATTTATGGTAATGGCTACCTATGCCTCTAGAGACATGAAGCTCAATACTTACTCTCCAATGATGAGCAGAGGACTCATAGGTCAATTCAACACCTCTTCAAGCGATCTATCTGATATTTCTCTCAGCACATTGTTTAAGATTGCCCAAACTAAACATTCAAAATGGCATGGAGAGATTTCCTTTAAAAAATCCATTGGCAAAGATAATTCAATGGCGCAAGCATTGACGCCAATGGGCATGAAAATGAACATGATCATGCCTTATGCTATGCAGCCTGGGGATAATTCCTCCAGCTTAGTTTTAGGTCTAACTAATACCAGAGAGTTAAAAGAAGGCATGATTTGGGGCACTCAACTTAAAAGAAAGATGGTTGTATCTAAGTCTAGCTGGTCTTTTGGCGACCAAACCGAGCTTAATTCATGGATACAGTATCCATTTTCAAAACAGGTATCCATTTCTTCTAGATTAAAGTTTATTGATCAAGATGTTTTATCTGGAAGCAACGCATTAATCATGGCGCCTGTTCAAACAGCAAACCCAAAAAATTATGGAGGCACAGAAATATTCTTTGGTTTAGGTATGAATATTAATTTTGACGTTCTTCCTGGTGGCAATGACAGCATCGGTATTGAAATACTTAAACCTGTAAATCAAAACAAGAATAACCTTCAAATGAAGACAGATTATCAAGTCATTATTGGCTATCAAAAAAGCTTTTAATTAAAGAATGCAAAAAGCAATTAATGTATTTGGGGCTTGGGCTGAGCAAGGCAAAGACATTGGCATGGAAAAAGGTCACGCTGATGCGGTCAATGAGATGCTTGATTTTGCAATTCAGGAAAGAGAGAGCTTTAATAAAAATTTTACATTTTTAGACTTAGGTTGTGGCAATGGTTGGGTGGTAAGAAAGGTTGCTGAAAATACCACATGTAGCGATGCTCATGGCATTGATGGAGCCACTCAAATGATCGCCAACGCAAAAAAGCGAGCAGGTGATGAGAAGTATATTCTTGCTAATATTGATGAACATGAACCCACCCAAAAGTATGATCTCATTCATTCTATGGAGGTGCTTTATTATCTAGAAGACCCGACTTCAATACTGAATAAAATAGCCAACTCTTGGCTTAATGAGGGAGGAAGATTTATCGCTGGCATAGATTTGTACTATGAAAATACTGATTCTCACTCTTGGGAAGAAAAAGTAGGGACCAGAATGTTGATGTTTAAAGAAGCAGAGTGGGCTGATTTTTTCAAGCAAGCAGGTTTTAATGATGTGACAAGCTGGCGTGCCAACCAATCTGAAGACTGGGCAGGAACCTTGGTTTTAACTGGAAAAAAATAGCTATATAAAATGTTTAACAAATTAGATCATCTTATTGTTGCGGTTAAAGACTTGCAGGAAGCTGAAAATAATTACCAAAAATTATTTGGCATGGCGCCTGTTTGGAGTGGCACACACAAAGAATTAGGCACAAGCAACTCCTTGTTTAATTTCCAAAATACTTATTTTGAGTTACTGGCTCCTACCAGCGAGGGTTTGGGTGCTGATCTTGTAAATTATTACTTAGATACTTCTGGTGAAGGTTTGATTGGCATGGTCTTTGCCACAGAGGATATTGCTGGCATCCATAGCTCTCTTCAAGAGAGGAAGTTCCTCATAGGGGATACTTCGGATGGGGAGGGCATCAATTCTTCTGATCAAAAGGTTAGAAAATGGAAAAATTTATTTCTTCCTCCTGAGCTAACTAGAGGCATCTTTTCATTTGTGATCGAGCACACCGAGGGAAGCCTCCCTCAACCCAAAAGTGTAGAGCCGTCATCTCCTCACAAATTAGATCATGTGGTAATTAATACCAATGACGCAAACGGCTTCATAGAAATTTATAAAGATATTTTTAACATTCGTCTTGCCCTCGATAAAACCATTGAGCATTGGCAAAAAAGAATGCTCTTTTTTAGACTGAACAAAACCACCATAGAAGTTATAGAGCAAGAAGATGATTTACCGCCTAGCGATAAGATGTGGGGGCTGGCTTGGGATGTAAAAGACATAAAAAAGGCTCATCAGCGACTTTCAAATGAGGGGATTGAAGTAACGCCCATTCAAAAAGGCGTGAAGGAAAAAACTTTGGTTGCTACTGTAAAATCTCATACCCAAAACGTCCCCACGCTTCTTATTCAGCATTTAAACTAAATACCATGGTTGAAATAATCTTATACACCTTACTTTTATATTTTTTGCAGCTATTCCTTCCGGTTACTCTTAAGCGAAAAATGACAGAAGAGATGTTTCTTAGATCAAGGCGCGCAACTGAAAATTTAAAAGAGTCATTGCCAGCATTCCTAGCACTAGCAATTCTTTCGATTATCCTCGATGTTCAGGCAAACACTATGGCCGCATCTTTCTGGCTTCTTTTTAGAGTCATTTTTGCAGTAATCTATATTTCAGGTTTTAACTTAAAGCCTGCCAATGAATCTGGGCATCAAGCTCAACCTTTAAGAAGCCTTGTTTGGACCTTTTCTGTTGTTGCTTTATTTATGATGGGCACTAATTTTATTTGATAAAATCTATTCTTGATGAAAAAAATAATTCTCTCGCTATACATATGCACCCTCCCATTTTTTGTGGGCTTGCTTGCAGCTACAAATATTAGTGAAGCTACCGTTCATTCAGAAAAGATTGTTTTAGGCTCGGGTTGCTTTTGGGGAGCTGAAAAGGGTTATGAATCTTTGCCTGGAGTTATCGATGCTGTTTCTGGTTATGCCGATGGAAAAGGCGTTCGAGCCACTTATAGGGAAATTACAAAACTTAAAAATAAGTTTAATGCTAACAATCATGCTGAGGTAGTAGAGGTCACTTACAACAAAAACCTCATCTCTACCGAAGCACTGTTAATGCATTATTTTGAATCACATGACCCCACTCAGCTAAATCGTCAAGGAAATGACATTGGCACCCAATACAGATCCATTATATTGTATTCAACAGAAGAACAAAAAGAAATAATTGATGAGGTTCTTGCAACCTTTCAAGAGCTTTTATCAACTGCAGGCTATGGCTCTATTACAACCTTAGTTAAACCGATTAAAAATTTTTATAAGGCAGAAAAATATCATCAGGACTACATAGCAAAAAATCCAAATGGATACTGTCCCGATCATTCTACGGGTGTTAAGTTTGCTGAAAAAGAAACTATTCAAATTGTCGATAATTCAGATCTACTTTCAGGAAAGCATATTATCGTGATTGAAGCAGAGGGCTATTGCCCATATTGTGACAAATTTAGAGCTGATGTTGTAAAGAACTATTTTGGCAATATTCCACTAGTATTTAGGTTAGCATCTCAGCTACAAGGCTTAGCTATTAATTCACCAACTTGGGCTACTCCAACTATTTTATTTTTAGAAAATGGAAAAGAGGCCTTTGGTTACCAAGGCTATCTAAACCCCAAAGAATTTTATGAGGCTCTTGGCTACTTTAAGCTTGGAGACTCAGAAGCATACAAAGTTGCATTTCAGCAGGGAACAGATGCAAGGTTTTGTAAAGAATATGAAATTTTTAAAAATACTCCTGATGGTATTTTTATTGATAAATTAAGTGGCGCTCCTTTATTTGATACTAAAGACAGATTTAATTCCTCTACCGGTTGGCTGTCATTTACAGCCCCGATTAAGGGCTCGGTTTATACAAAGCCTGATAATAGCTACGGAATGCGAAGGACAGAAATAAGATCGGTTACCTCAGATATTCATTTGGGGCATGTTTTTCCAGATGGCCCAAACGGTATGCCGAGATACTGTATTAATGCTACCGTGCTGGACTTTAAGCCCAGAGACGACCTAAGTTAGTTTAAATAATATTTGCAAAATAATTGCCTAGCATTACAATATGCTCAATCGCGATTTGATCCTATTGCCGCGATTTAAAAGAAAGTGCTAAAACGGAAATTATTCCCAGGATTTAAATAAAAACCCAATTGTTGTGTTATTCACAATTATTTTTGGGTGATTTTTGAGGTATAAAAATATGAAAAGACAATTAATAGAAAGGTTAGATGCAGGCCCAGTCATTTGTGCTGAGGGTTTTTTATTTGAGGTAGAAAAAAGAGGCTATTTAGCTTCTGGCGAGTTTGTCCCAATGGTTGCATTAGAGCATCCAGAGGCTTTAGAAAATCTACATAAAGACTTTCAACATGCAGGATCTGACATTGTTCAGGCTTTTACCTATAACGGACATAGAGAGAAGATGAGAGTGATCAATAAAGAAGAGCTCTTAGAGCCTCTAAATAGAGCTGCGCTCAAGATAGCAAAAAAAGTTGCGGACAACCCCATTGGTGGAGGAGAGCCTAACTTAATGTCAGGCAATATTTCAAATTCAAATATTTGGGAGCAGGATGATAAGGGCTCTCAACTTGAAGTGGAAAGGATGTTCAATGAAATGGTTGAATGGGCTGTAGATGAGGGAGCTGATTTAATTATGGGCGAAACTTTTTATTATGCTGAAGAAGCCTATAAAGCGCTTGAAATTATCCAAAAGTCAGGATTGCCTGCAGTTATTAATATTGCTCCAATGGGAGAAAATATTATGCGAGATGGCGTCTCAATAGTTGATACTTGTAAAGAGCTAGAGCAAAGAGGTGCTGACGTTGTCGGAATGAACTGTTTTAGAGGTCCAGCAACCATGTTGCCTTATTTAAAAGAAATAAGAGAAGCGATCAGTTGCCATATGGCAGCTTTACCACTTCCATTCAGGACAACCGAAGAACATCCCACCTTCTTCAACTTGCCTGATAACAATGGCTGCACATGCCATGCACCGCATGGAAGAACATTTCCAACAGCCCTTGATCCACTTTATTGTAATAGGTATGAGATGCGCGCTTTTTTTGAAGAGGTGAATAAAATTGGAATTAAATTACTTGGTGTTTGTTGTGGAGCAACACCCATGCATCAAAGAGAGGTGGCTGAAGCGGTAGGGCTAACTGTTCCTGCAAGTAAATACAGAGAAAAAATGGAAAACCATTTTATGTACGGAACCAATGAAAGAACTGCAAAACACATGCAAGATTATGGAGATAATGCCTAGTAGCAGATCTGAAAAAATGTGCTAAAAGATTAAAATCATATTAACCTATATCTTTTGTAGGTAATATTTTGACTAATCTGACGGTAAATGAAGTTTACGCAATAGGTGCGCCAATTGTGCTGGCAATGATTTTTCTCGAACTTCTAATTTCTAGCTGGCAAAATAAGAAATACTATAAAACAGAAGATACTCTTTGTACTGCTGGTTTGCTTGCAGGGAATATCATTGTAGCCTTTTCCATTAAAGGCTTAATTTTGGCGTTTCACTTCTATTTATATCAATTTAAGATTATTGAGCTTGCTAGTATTTTACCATTATGGGCAATGTGGGTTCTAACCTTCGTCATGATTGACTTTGTTTTTTATATTTATCATCGAATGTCACATAGGGTCAGATTCCTCTGGGCCATTCATCTTAGCCATCATTCAAGCGAAGAAATGAATTTTGCAGTTTCCTTTAGGCAAGCATGGTTTGGACCCATCTCTAAAATACCATTTTTTATGGCGCTCCCCCTGCTTGGGTTTGATCCAACAATTATTGCAGTAGCGGGAGTGATTAGTACTTTGTGGGGAATAGTTGGTCATACGCAAATTGTTGGGAGGCTAGGCTTTGTCGAGTGGATTTTTAACACTCCATCACACCATAGAGTGCATCATGGCTCTAATGAGCAATACATAGATAAAAATTATGGGAACCTATTAATAATTTGGGACAGAATGTTTGGAACCTTTGAGCAAGAAGAAGAGGCTGTGAAGTTTGGCTTGGTCAACAATGTTAATACCTTCAATCCAACAAAGATAACTTTTATGGCTTGGTCATCCATGATTGACGACATTAAGAATAAAAATAATTTTAGGGAGATGTTAAGCGTATTCATTGGGCCGCCGAGTACTCATGTAAAAAACAAAGTCTAAGCTATCTGATCATAAAAAATTTTTGACTTCTCCTATTAGAGGTTTATATTTTTATAGTTATGAATAATTTTAATAAATTAAAATCTACCCTTTTGGCTGTCCTATTTTTTTTAAGCATGACAGTTTTTTCTTATGATCCAGAAGCACAAAAGTGCACAGATCTAGTTGACCCTTCAGCTAGACTCAGTTGCTACGATGCTCTCTTCCAAGAAAACAAATCAATTAAAGAACCAATAAGGATTTCTGAAAAAACAGAAGTTATAAAAATAGATGAACAAAAGACAAAAGATTATGGTTTAGAAAAACCAAAAGAAGATTTTTCTATCACAGCAAAAATAGTTAATGTAAATAAGCGCGGAAATTATAAAATATATATCACTCTAGATAATGATCAGACCTGGAGAAGTGTAAAGGATATTTATGATCGAACCCCAGTAAACAAAGGGCAAACAGTTTCTATTTCTGAAGGTTTTATGAGTGGGTATGTTATGAAGGTACAAGGAAAGAAAACCAGCTTAAGAGTTAGGAGAATTAAATAAAATGGAAACAAAAATCCCACCTCCATTAGTTACCTTGGTATTTGGCATGTCTATCTATTTTTCTAGAGAGATGTTTCCAGCAATTGAGATTCAGTACTCTTTATATCTTGGAATCTTTTTGCTTTTATCAGGTTTTTTTATTTTAGTATCCGCTGTTCGATTGTTTAGAAAAGACGAGACAACCGTAAACCCTTTAAGCCCCGAGCAAGCAACAAAGCTAGTGACGGATGGAATCTTTAAGTATTCTCGCAATCCAATGTATCTAGGTATGGCGACTGTATTGAGCTCGATAGCTGTATTTTTTAATCTTTTAGGCGGCATAATTTTAATTGCTTTATTTTGTGCATATATAACAAAGTTTCAAATTATTCCTGAAGAAAGAGCGATGAGAGATCTATTTTCTCATGACTTTGAGCAATACATAAAATCAACCAGAAGATGGATTTAATCAAGCAATAGGCACTAGTGAAGCTATCAAATTTCTTTCTTTTGTGGATTTTTGGATTTTTTTTACTACTATCCTTTGATTTGTTTGTTGAGGCATTTGTCTTTGAGTGGCTGGATTGGAACGGAACAAATAAAAATGATTGGTTTTTTGCTTTATGGTGGGGTTTTGTTGTTGTTTGGGCTTTATATGGTTTTTTAAAGTTTTACTTTATTAGGACCGAGAGCGATCTAGATTGATAAAACTATTAACCTGCTTATTAATGTTCTCTGCTTTTATAATATCCGAGAATGTTTTGAGTTTAACCAAGGAGTTCAATTTGGATAATCAAATATATAAAGTTCTTACTCTTGATGAGTGGGAGCAAGCTCAGGCTTCTGGCGTAATAATTACAGAACTAGATAAAGAAGATGGCTTTATTCATCTTTCTACAGCGGCTCAACTTAATGCAACCCTGTCTTTATATTTTTCTAAAGAAGACTCAGTTGTGCTGCTTCAAATAAATCATGGGATGACGCATGAGAAACTAAAGTTTGAGGCTCCTATTCCACCCGGGAATAGAACGAGTTCATTTCCTCATTATTATGGCGATTTAAAAACTAGTGCTGTTTCTATGATGTGGGATTTAAAACGGGGCGCTTTAGAAATACCGATTGAGGTGATGCTTCAAGCCGAACAAGACTCTAATTCTTGAAGCTTTAGGGTAGAATTAAATTTTTTATTGGAGAGACAACATGAAACTATTTTTTGCATTGGTATTGTCAATATTTATTATGCCACTATCAGAAGCCGCTCATCATGAGCACAAATCTGCTGAGGGAACTAACCCATTTATTCTTATTGCGAGGATTCATGTTAAAGAAGGAATGGTCGAGGAGTATCTTGAAATTGCCAACGAAGTTGATAATGCAGTTGAGCTAAGTGAGCCAGGTATGCTGTTCCATAATTTTGATGCTGATCCGGATGATTCCCTTGCCTTCACATGGACAGAAGTTTATTCAAATAGTGAAGCATTTATAAAGCATGATGCAAATCCACCAGTTCAAGAATATGTTGCAAAACATGCTGAGTTAGCAGATGGCTTTACTATTGAGATTTATGGCAATGTTTCACAAAATGTTATTGAAACCATTGGTCGCCTTGGAGTTCCATTGAAACATTTCAAAACAACCAGGGTTGGTTATGTTAGAGATAAAAATTTTAAAGAGCATTAATTCCAGATAAAAAAGATGAAAAAGCTAAAAGAGGAGATTCAGTTTAATTGCTCAGCAGACGAGTTATGGTCCATCCTGTCTGATGTTGGAAGATGTGACTGGGTGCCTACAATTGAGAAAATAACATTAGAGGGCGACTGCAGGCATTTTGAAATGTCTGGTATGGGGCAGATTACCGAAAAAATTTTAAAAAAAGACCATGCAAGCATGACACTTCAGTATTCTGCCATACAGACACCTGCTCCGATTGAACATCATTTAGCGACCATGCAAGTAGCACCCCTTAATGATCGAGAGTGCAAGCTAAGTTGGACAACTGAAATTTCTCCAGATATTTTTGCTGATGGCATTCAACAAGGAATGATAGTATCCATAGAAGGCCTTAAAAAAATATGCAAGGACGAAATTAATGGATAATATTTGGAAGTTATTATATGGAATTGTCAACCTTGCTACTTCTTTTATAATTATTTTAATTATTTTAGGATCAATTTTTACTGAAAACATTAGATCAAATGTTGTCTCCTTTTTTGACATGTCAACCTCAATGGGAATCGTAGGTTTTTATGTTTTAATAATTTTTATATACATGTTATTTGTTAGCGTTTCATCCATTTCGTTAGCAATTATTAACTCAAAGGGCCTTAACAAGAAATTCATTTCAACATTTTTTAATGTTCAAAGTGAGAAATCAAAATTTTTAAAATGGGCTGATAGAGTAATTTATATTTATTTGCCATTGAGCATCGTTATATACTTTTATTTCTTTCTTTGATGCACTGTATTATTTGTAGAAATTGTTGCGTAAAAAGTTTCTCTACCAATGACAATAAAACTTACTGGAAATGTACTTTTTGTAATGGCAAGTTTCTAGATAAATTACATTACATAAGCAATGTCTCAGAAAAGAATAGATATCTTGAACACAACAATGATATTAATGACGAAGGCTATAAATCTTTTTTAAGAAAGTTAATAGGTCCATTATTAAAAAAAATTTCAACTGGAGCAGAAGGGTTAGATTTTGGCTGTGGTCATGGACCAGCATTAGCAGGCATGTTGGAAAAAGAAGGATTCTCTATCTCTTTGTATGACCCATTCTTTTTTCCAGACACCGCTGTTTTATCAAAACAATATGATTTTATAACTTGCACAGAAACAGCAGAACACTTCCAGAATCCATTCAAAGAGTTTGACACTCTAAATAGGCTTATTAAACCAGGGGGCTGGCTTGGAATAATGACTTCTTTTTTAACCTCCGATGAGATGTTTGAGAATTGGTATTATCGAAGAGATCCAACCCATGTGACTTTTTATTGTGAAAAAACCTTTCAGGTGATAGCCTCTCAAAGGAACTGGAAATGCGAAATCAAATCAAAGGATGTAGTACTTCTGCAAAAAAATTATGATTAAAGCACCCACTTCATTCATTCAACGCTTAAAATTCATTGGGCCAAGCATCATTGTAACTGGCAGCGTTGTTGGAAGTGGCTCAATAGCTCTCTCGCCTTTGTTGGGAGCAGCAACTGGCTTTGCTTTATTGTGGTGGCTTTTATTGAGTCTTTGGAGCAAACCACTTATACAGGCTGAAATTAGCCGTTATGTCATAGCAACAAATCAGACTTTCTTAGAATCTTTCTCAGATATGCCTGGGCCAAAAACAAACCTTAAAGGCAAGCAAGCTTCATGGTTGGTTTGGTTTATGTTCATTGGTGTGATTCCATCTATTGCAGGTATGGGCGGCCTTGCAGGAGCTGTTGCAGAAGCAGGACATCTTATGATTCCAATGCTTAGTACCGAATTGTGGGTAGTAACAGCATGTTTAATTACTTGGTTTATCCTATATCTTGGAACCTATCAAACACTGGAAAAAATTCTGCTGGGAATGGTGTTCTTTTTTTCAGTGGTTACTTTAATTATTACTATTTCAATGCAATCAACGCCCTATGCAATCTCAGGTTCGCAAATCTTAGGAGGCCTTACATTTTCATTTCCCTTTGAGCATGCAGCTTTAGCTCTTGCAGTGTTTGGTTTTACTGGCATTAGTTATGGAGAGATTATGGCATACACCTATTGGTGTTTAGAAAAAGGCTATGCGAAACATAATGGCGATCAACAGGAAGTCAAAGCTTGGATTAAAGTAATGCAAACAGACGTCTGGGCAACAGTCTTTTTTGTAACCATAGGCACTCTTCCATTTTTTTTCTTAGGCGCAGCCGTGTTAAATGCTTTGGGTCTTTATCCTCCCCCTGACGGCGATATCATTCAAACCCTTCTAAATATGTTCACTACAATTTTAGGAACTTGGGCTAAATGGTTTTTTATTCCCTTGGCTTTTTTTGTTCTTTTTTCAACTTTGCTTTCTGGAACAGCAGCATTCACTAGAACAATTTCAGATTATCTAATTTCAATTGGCTTGATTACTGAAAAAGAAAATACCCGAACGCATTTAATTAAAGTTATTGCATTTGTCATACCGTTGTTTTCATCCATTGCTTATTTTTTACTGCCAAATCCAATTACCCTTTTGTTAATTGCTGGAATCTGGGCAGCACTTGGGCTGCCAATAATTAACATTGGCGCTTTATATTTAACAAGCAAATTAAGTGAGGAATTGCGGCCTAAACCAATTACCAAAATTATCTTATGGATCACCCTAATCTTGCAGGTTTCAATGGCAGGGTTAATTTTATACAGCCAAATAATTGGCTTTAGCTAACATTTAATTTTTAAAAGCGCTCTTTATGGCATAAAATGCACGACTGATTTAAGAGAGAGCAAATGAATAAGCAAAATAACAAAAGATACTTCATTCACCCAGAAGGGTGGAAGTTTGCAGGCATTTTATTTATTAGCTCCATGATTCTTTTATTTTTGTCTATGGCAATGGCCATCGTAGCAATTGGCTTTTTCCTTACAGTTTTTGTTCTATGGTTTTTTAGAGATCCTGAAAGAAAAACCCCACAAAATTCAAACTTAATTATTAGTTCTGCAGATGGAAAGGTCTGCTTGATTGATGAAGCTTATCCCCCAGCAGAAGTGCCTATTGAAGCAGAAAAGATGAAGCGAATTTGTGTTTTTATGAACGTGTTTAATGTCCATGTAAATCGAAGCCCTGTTCAAGGGAGGGTAGAACACATCGTATATAAAAAAGGCCAGTTCTTAAATGCAAGCCTAGATAAAGCAAGTGATAAAAATGAAAGAAGCAGCTTAGTTGTAAATGCTGACAACGGAGCCAAAATTGTAGTTGTTCAAATTGCCGGCTTAATCGCCAGGAGAATTTTAAGTTTTATTTCATCAAACCATCAACTTGATCAGGGTGAACGGTTTGGACTCATCAGATTTGGTTCAAGAGTTGATATTTATATGCCATTAGATGCTGTTGAGAAATGTAAAGTTGGAGATAAGGTCGTCGCAGGCGAATCAATTTTAGCTGCCCTAAAATAATAAATGAAAAAATTAGATTTTAAAGTCCTTCTCCCTAACGTAATCACTCTAACAGGACTTAGTTTTGGTTTGAGCTCGATTAGATTTGCTATTGAATTAGACTTTAATTTAGCCATTGTTTGTATTCTATTTGCTGGAGTATGTGATGTGTTGGATGGCATGTTAGCAAGGCATCTTCAAAGCCAATCTGATCTTGGCGCTCAGCTAGATTCTTTATCGGACTTCTTAAGCTTTGGAATTGCACCAGGCTTATTAATTTATATGTCTATTTTTAATCAAGACCATGGCATTGGTGCATTTGCTGCCCTGGCTTTCATTATATTTTCTTGCTTAAGATTAGCTTTATATAATGTGAGATTAGAGAAATCGAAGACCACAGAGGGCAAGCCAGAGCATTTTTTTAGCGGCATCCCAACCCCCGTTGGAGCAATTTTGATTATGTTGCCATTAACGCATTCATTTATGGGCTATAACTGGGCCTATGAAAACCTTAATTTTGTAGCGGGCTATATAATTTTAATAAGCGGCTTGCTAGTGAGCAGAATTCCAACTTTTTCAATTAAAAGAAAACAGTTTTTTATTCAATCAAAATTAGGATTTCTTGTTTTGTTTTCTATTATTGCTCTAAGCATGATCAATTTTCTCTGGATTACGATAAATGTTCTAGCTTTGATTTATTTGCTAACTATTCCTCTTTCTATAATAGCTTGGCAAAGCAGCCCTAACAGAGACTCCGCTTAGTTTAGCGGAGCTCTTTTAATGGCAACTAATTACTTAGTATATTTGTAGTAACCTTCTGTTGGGATCATGATGTGAGCATAATCTGTATCACGCATCATCACGTAGGGCTCGCCATGCATGAAGTCATCTGTAAAACTTGCAACTTCAGAAGCGTCTTTAGGAATCAACATCAAGTGTGGGCCTGATTCAATCCATTCACCAGGAGTGGAGTCTTCCTTGCTCATGACCAATGGAGTTGTATTGTCTTCTCCAACATCACCATGCAACATCCACATAAAGGTGTAACGAGATAGTTCGGGCTTTTCATTTTTCATGAACGCTGCCATCCATTTTGCACCCTCTGCATCAAAACATGCGGGCATAGCATCATGCGCACTTTTCCAACCTTTGGCAGGAACCGGTCTTGGATTTCCTGCTTGGCAGGTCCATCCATTTGTACCTTCTCGTATTACTTTTCCACTGCTGCCTATGATGGTTGCTTTATCACCCAAGAAGGATGGGGCTGCAGTTGAATAAGCCCATATTTGCCATTTATCAGAGGTATGAGACCCATAAGGCTCATAAGCCGAAAGAGATATTGAGATAGAAATCATCAATAAAGAAAATAAGCTAAATTTTTTATACATTTTTGTTTCTCCTGTAAACACACTATAGTTATTCATAGACTAATTTATTTATGAATACATTTCTTAAAATTATTGCATATTTTTGTATCGCTACAACACCCATCCAAATTTTCGTTGTTTTATGGGGCATACAAGTTGTGCTTTCATCTGATTATGAAGTTTTAACATTATCCAACATAGAATTTATTAAAAACTATTTCATATTAGTACTACCAATAGTAGATTGGTTTTATTCATGGTTCTGGAGTGCTTGGTTGGATTTTGTTTTTTCATTGCCGCTTATTCTCTCGCAAACATTCAAAGCGATAGTTAGTACTTGGCTTGGTTTTTGGATACTCAAAAAAATAAATTAATACCATGAAGAGAACCCTTCTTATTTTTGCATGCCTTCTTCTAGCTTTTATTGCATGGGTTTTTCCTTATATTGATGAACTGCGTGACCAGGGTCTAACAATGGATACGGCATATGGCTATTTCTTTGGTGGACCAGATCACCCTTTCGATCCTAATGATGCAGTTCCCCAACTTGATTATTCAAAAGTAAGCTCATGGGCATCTCTTCCATTCATAGAAGATGAGGCAGACTTGATTCCTGCAGGAGAAGAGGGCGCCGATCAACTAAACTCAAAAGTGGATGTATTCTTTGTCCATCCAACTGGATATTTAAAAGGACATCACTGGACTGACCCCCTCGAAGAAGAGTCAGCGACAAAAGAAAATACCCAATGGATGATGGCCAATCAAGCAAGTGCCTACAACGGTTGTTGTAGCATTTATGCCCCTCATTATCGTCAAGCATCTATTTATAGTTATTTTGGGACCGATGAACTTCGTGAGGAGGTTCATGCATTCGTTTATCAAGATGTAAAAAAATCTTTTGAGCACTTTATCGATAACTTCAGCACTGGAAGACCATTTATTCTTGCAAGCCACAGTCAAGGCACGCATCATTCTATTAGATTGCTAGCAGAAGAAATCGATGGGACAGATTTATACTCCAGGATGGTGGGAGCTTATATTATTGGTGGCACAATTTCTAAGGATAGAATGAATGAAATGAGCGATATTTCTATTTGTGATAGCCCAGCTCAATTAGGCTGTCTCGTTCATTGGGATACATACAATGAAAACTATCTGAATAAGGAAATGCCAATTTATAGAAATAATATTTGTGTTAATCCTATCACCTGGAAAAACGAAGGGAGCTTATCTGATCTTGCTGATGCCAGAGGTGCTGTCTATGTTTCAGGTGAATTTGCATTAGATTTCATTGGTGATGATGGCCCTAAGGGAGAAACTTTTGGTCCTTTGGAGGCACCGCTCAAGCAATACGTTCAAGCTCAATGCAAAAATGGATTGCTTTTTGCATCTGATCAAACAGGAACCAGATTTCAGGCCTTTGGTGGCTCTGAAGGAAATTATCATGGTTTAGATTACGCGCTTTTTTATATGGATATTCGAGAGAATGCCATACTTAAAGTTAAGACTTACCTAGACAATATTTCTCAATAAGACAAAATTTATTTATGTCAGCATATTTATCTTTATTAGGCGCAATTATTTTTGAAGTTGCAGGAACTTTAATGCTTCCTCTTACAAAGGAGTTCTCTGAAAAGCTACCTACCGTGATTATGAGTATTTGTTATTTCGCCTCATTCTATTTCTTAACACTTGCTTTAAGAGCCATCCCCCTTGCTATTGTTTATGCGTGCTGGAGTGGTTTAGGAGTATTATCAATCGCAGTTTTATCTTATTTTATCTATGGTCAGGGTTTAAGCTGGCAAGCAATTTTAGGATTATTCTTAATAGTAAACGGAGTAATTCTTGTTAATATATATTCAACTCAATAACTCATCACTAAGGATAATATGACAGATTCAATTGCCACCCTATCTCAAGAAAATGATATTTCCATTATCAAGCTCGATGATGGTAAGGCTAATGCTTTTTCATACGACATGCTTTCTCAAGTTAATGAACTGTTAGCCAAGGTACCAAGAGACTCTGGAGCGCTTGTTATAACTGGAAGAGAAGGCTTGTTTTCAGGTGGATTTGATTTAAAAACATTAGCAACTGGTGATATGGAAAAAATTACAAAGATGGTGCAGTTGGGCTATCGTCTTCTGTTGGAACTTTTTTCATTTGATAGACCCATTGTTGCAGCTGTTTCGGGCCATTCAATTGCATTAGGCTTGTTCTTGACCTGCTCAGCAGATTATAGGATTGCTATAGATGGTCAATATGTATGCCAGGCAAATGAAGTTCGAAACAATATGGACATCCCAACACAAATCATGGAAATTCTTAAGGCCAGAGTAAATAAAAATTATTTTTATCCTGCAGTTTTTCATGCAGATGCATATTCTGTTCAGGATTCAATTGCGGTAGGTTATATTGATGAAGTTGTTCCAGAGGACAAATTTATGGACAGGGTTATGGAGAAAGCTGCAGAGTTAGCAACATTGCCACATCCCTTTTATGCCAATACAAAAAAATCTGCTCAAGAGGATGTGAGATCAAAGATCTCAGATGCAATAGAAAAATATGAAAACTTAGTGGACCTAAATTAGAACTACATATTAAAAACATATAGACTACCCACCATGAGCAAATATAAAATCTTTATCCCTGAGCATTTGCGTGCATATAGACCAAGACCTCTCAGATGGCTGGGTAAATTTTTAATGAAGGTCACAGGCTGGAAAACTACCGGTCATCTTCCTAAAGATCAGCGCGTGGTACTGATCGCTGGTCCGCATACCTCAAATTGGGATTTTGTTCTTGCCATGTCACTTATATTAAGTCTTGATGTTCATATTCACTGGGTGGGCAAACATTCAATTTTTAAAAAAGGCTTTCGTAGATTGCTTAGAAAAATGGGTGGCATTCCTGTAAATAGAGCAAACCCAGAAGCACTAAAAAATGAAATTTATAATGTTACTGAGAAATATAAAGGCTTTATCATCGCCATTGCCCCAGAGGGCACCAGAAAGAAAGTGGAAAGACTCAAGTCTGGTTTTTTGCGCATTGCCAATGAAACGAATAGTAAAATCATGATGGCAGGAATTGATTTCTCAAATAAGACAATTGAACTGGGTGATTTTTTTAGTCCCTCAGGTGATGTAGAGCAAGATTTACAATTCATCACCGAGTATTTTTCTAACTTTGCAGGGAAACGCCCAGAACTGTCATAGAATCTCAAATAATCTTTTATTGGAGTAAAAAATGTTAAAAAAATTATTCCTTTCAGTTCTTGTTATTCTTTTTATTTTCTTATCAATAGCTTTGTATAGGACTGTAACTCATACAGCTTCAGTTGTTGGAATTATCGAAGGCGAAACTATTGAAATTGATGGGGATAAGGCCAGTCAAAATCTAGC
Source organism: Pseudomonadota bacterium (assembly GCA_028344535.1). Taxonomy (GTDB): domain Bacteria; phylum Pseudomonadota; class Gammaproteobacteria; order Magnimaribacterales; family D2472; genus D2472. Next base: position 57,017 of record JAOMBK010000005.1, read on the forward strand.
TGCGTCAATTAGATTTAAGACGATTTCTTATCAGGATGAAGAAAAGTTCCCTTTTGAGGAGTTTGATAATTTTATTAAATGGGCTGCGGCAACCTACCCAGAGTTTCATCAAGTCATGGAGATAGATCAGCATAAGCACTCGTTACTTTTTAAATGGCAAGGCAGTGATTCAACTCTGGCACCGATTTTGTTTGAAGGCCATCATGATGTTGTTCCTATAATCCCTGGTACTGAAAATCTTTGGCAAGAAAATCCATTTGCTGGAGTCATCTCGAATAATAGAATTTGGGGACGAGGCGCACTGGATGATAAAAGCGGTGTCATTGGTTTAATGGAAGCCGCAACCTATCTGATTAAAAATAATTTTAAGCCTAAGAGAACAACATATTTTAGCTTCGGCCATGATGAGGAGGTCGGTGGCAGCGGCGCAGCTTTAATCACAGAAAAGCTTAGACAAGAAGGCGTTCAACTTTCATGGTCGCTCGGTGAGGGCTCATTTGTAAATAAAGGGTTCTTTCCTGGTATAGATAAGTTTATTGCTCCCATTAATGTTGCTGAAAAAGGCAGCGCTAACCTTATGATTATTGCTACGGCCAAAGGAGGGCATTCTTCCACACCCCCCAAAAGAACAGCGGTTACAATTCTCGCAGAGGCTCTGGTAAAACTTGAAAAAGAACCTTTGCCTGGAAGCTTAGAAGGACTAAGTGCCGCTATGTTTAATGAAGTCAGTAAACATATGCCATTTGGATACCGTTTTCTATTTGCTAATAGGTGGTTATTTGGAGGAGTGCTCGATTCACAACTATCTTCAACACCAGTAATTAATGCAATGATTAGAACCACGACAGCTCCAACCATGCTAAATGGGAGCGTAAAGAGTAACGTTCTTCCAATTGAAGCAACAGCCCTAATTAACTTTAGGCTGCATCCCAGAGATACGACAGAAAGTGTTACCAATCATGTTAGGAGTGTTGTTGGATCAAATGATGTAAAGGTTAGATTTTTAGGAGGCAGGGAAGCATCTGAAATATCTTCTTGGGATTCTCCTGGATTTAAAATAGTCTCTTCTTCCTTAGAAAAAGTTTATGGCGAAATCGTTCCAGTTCCTGGCTTAATGATTGCAGCATCTGATACTAGGCACTACTCAAAAATTGCTGACAATTCTTTTAGGTTTAATCCGTTTTTTATCGTTCCAGAGGACATGACTGGTATTCACGGAACCAATGAAAGCATAGATGTTGATAGCTTTATCTCAGGCATCAAAACATATGTTGAAATCATTAGAGAGGGATCTAGCAACTAGAGCATCTTATGGGCGCCACCAGTTTAGCCTTTAAAGTTTATTTAATTCTAGGTTTTGAATTGGCGGTCCTTTATGGCTGCACATTTTTTATTATTCAACAATGCAAGAAAGCCTTTTATGCAAATAAGACATTTTTAGGCATTGCTTTTGCAGAGGCCGTTAATCCAAATAGGCAGACTGATATTTGTATCGTGCAAAATAAAGCCACCACGCTATTTTTCTTTTGGTTTGTCTTATTTGCGATCATTTCAATGTGGACGGCTACAGCTTTCATAATTTTTTCAAGTTCATTTATTCAATTTATCTTTATGACTATTAGTGCCATATTTTATGGCTCTGTTATCGGTTTCATCATTATGGATATGGATGAAAATGATGGCATGACAGGTCTCAAAGGAGCAACTCTAACAACTGCTGCAATGTTTGTTTTGGTCTCTGTTAGCGGAATAAACTTTGCAAACCCAATTTTTGTATCAACAGTTGCCTCTCTAATCATAATGTTAATTATTTGGGAGCTTGCTACGCTTGTTAGAGGTATATCAAGAGGAGCACAAAAAATAAAAGCAGTAATAGGAATTATTATCTTCTCCATGTCATTGCTTGCCTCTATCAGCATGGTTAATGTAAGTTCTGATCAAGGTTTAAATGATTGGAACACCGCGATCGATCTTGCCTTCAGTATGTACTTAAACATAATTAATATTATTTTGTATTTTCTAGAGGCCATGGGCAGCTATTCATAGAAAAATGAATCCCCAATATAAACTACACACCTTTTCTGATGGAACTACTAATGAGGCTCAACTTCAGTCAATCTATGACCTAAATCAGTCAAATACTCCAGAGGTTGGTTCGTTGGAGTCTACGAACCATTTAAAACAATTAATAGAACTAAGCGCATACAATTTATTGGTACTAGACGATGATAAGATTGTTGGATTTATAATCTGTATGAGAGAGGGCTCAGGTTATGGATCCGAAAATTATAAATTTTTTACTCAAAGGCTTAAGAAATTTCTCTATGTAGACAGGATTGCAATTGATGAACAACATAGAAGAGCAGGCTTGGGACAAGCTATCTATGAAAACATATTTGTCCAAGCTAAAAATAATGATTTACCAATAGCATTAGAGGTAAATACCCAGCCTCTTAACCAGCCTTCTTTAAACTTTCATGAAAAGATGGGCTTTGACAAAGTTGGTGTCAGGGATTTCGATGATCATAGTGTTGCTTACTTTATTAAATAATTTTATGAAACATCTATTCTGTTCATTGATTCTAATTCTTTTTATAGCTGGCTGCGGTTCATCATCTCAGAACCCCATTCAGTTGAAGGACTTTACCAATGATGAGCCTGTAAAAAAATTAGGCCACAGGCTAATTAATCTTCCTTTTGGTCTAAATACATTGGAGCCAAGCTCAGAGGAAGCGCAGGAGATTTTTATAGCCGTCCACGGAGGCAGCAGCGAGGGTTATGAATGGATACATCCCATCAAAACCATCGATACAAGGCAAAAGCATATGTATTTTTATCGCTGGCCTGATAATGGCTGTTTTCAAGATTCAGCAGAAAAATTATCAAATCAAATCAATGATATTTTGAATCAAGATAAATCTATAACAAAAGTTTCACTAATGGGTCACAGCTATGGGGGAATATTGGTTTCTCATGTTTTAAAACATTGGAAAGCAACCACTCCAATTGAAGTTCATGTTGTAGCCTCGCCCTTATTGGGCACCTCGATGTTAAAAAATATTTGTGGCTACGAACCCATTGAGAAGATTTTATATAACACAGCGCTCTTTGAATGGAGAACTCAACATCAACTTGATAGCGCATACAAAAATTTGTCAGAGGACCCCCAACAGATAAATATACAGGGCAGTCATGTAACCATTCTTCCAGACACCTATAAAGGCAATCGTCTTGGGCATAACTGGTCAATTAGCTGGGTTGCAGATGAAGCTTTTTAATCCACTGACTCCTATTTAATAACTTCAAGGCTTAAGTTAAACTAACTTTTTTTAAATAAGGACTATCATGCCGCTTCCAAAAATTTTACAAGATAATTTAGCAATTCCAGTAATTGGCTCACCACTTTTTCTAGTATCTGGACCAGAATTAGTGATTGCACAGTGCAAGGCAGGAATTGTAGGCTCGTTCCCAGCATTGAATGCACGACCTCAACATGTGCTTGAAGAATGGCTAATTAGAATTAAAGAAGAATTAGCTCAAGCAAAGGCTGAAAATCCAGAATTACCCATTGCTCCTTATGCGGTTAATCAAATTTGTCATGCATCTAATGATAGATTGATGGGTGATATGGAGCTATGTGTAAAGCATGAAGCTCCAATCATTATTACCTCCTTAAGACCGCCTGAAGAAATTGTTACAGCCGCTCATTCATATGGCGGGCTTGTCTATCATGATGTCATCAGTGTCAGACATGCAAAAAAAGCTGCTGAACAAGGAGTTGATGGTTTGATTCTAGTCTGTGCTGGAGCTGGTGGGCATGCTGGCACACTGTCTCCTTTTGCTTTGGTTAGAGAGGTTAGAGAATTTTTTGATGGAACAATTATTCTTTCTGGCTCTATAAGTTCTGGAAGCGCAGTTGCATCAAGCTTAGCTCTAGGAGCTGATCTTGCATATCTGGGAACTCGGTTCATTGCTACTGAGGAAGCTAATGCTGATCAAGGATACAAAGATATGCTGATCGATAGTGTTGCTGATGATATCGTATATTCATCTTTATTTACCGGCGTTCATGGTAACTACTTAAAGGGTTCAGTTGAGAATGCTGGTTTAGATCCAAATGATCTACCTGAGGCAGATAAATCATCAATGAATTTTGGCTCAGGGGGTAACACCGATGCGAAAGCATGGAAAGATATCTGGGGTTCTGGTCAAGGCATTGGCTCAATCAAAGACTCGCCATCAGTTCAAACTTTAGTTAATCAATTAACCTCAGAATTTAAAGAGGCTGTTGAAGATTTAAATCAAAAATCTACTTATTAATTTACGATTATAAGTCTCCATCTTTTCTGTGCTCACTGCGATCAATTTCGAATTTTTCTCCATACCTTGCTTCAAGCTTATCTTGGTTTTCTTTGATTACTTCATAGGGATCAAGTTTTAAAGCCATACAGGCTGTAGCCCAATACCACATAATGTCTCCCAGCTCTCTTTTCATATGAAAAATATTATCTTCTGATGCTGGTTTGCCTTGGAGGAACATCTTCTTCACTATTTCCACAAACTCGCCTGTCTCACTGCCTAATCCTAGTGCGGCTGTTAACAGCCTAGCAGACTCTATTGGAGCAGAGGAATCAATTTCCTTCATGCGTGCATCTAAACTGCTTTGATCCAAGCTTGGCTCACTTGTTACCTTGGTAACAAACTCCCCATAACTATTTAAAAATTTTCTTACTTCATCACTCATAAAATTCTCCTATTGTTTAAGTGGACTAATTTTCCAATCAAGGGATTCAAGAAAACTAGATTCGGTAGCCTTTTCTAAATCTAACACTACATTATTTTTTAAATCTATACCGCTGATCAAAGCATAGTCATTTAAAGATCTCTCACTCCCAAGGTTCATAGGCTCTTCAACGTTTCCAGCAAATAAATTATCTAGCCTATTTAAACTCTTTCTATCTAATTCAGTCCATTTAATCGCTCTATTTTCATCATCCTCTCGATCCCAGTGAAGTTTCCTGGGCAGATTGCTAGTATCTGTATAGAGATGGAATAAAGGTGCATCAGGTATATGAAAAAATGAATAGCCATGAGTAAACGCCCGCAATGCCATTGAAAGTTCTTCTCCATAAAAATAATAATTTGGATCATAGGGTATTTCTTTGACAAAAGAGCCCTTGGTAAAAATACAACCTGCAGCCATTAGTATTGCATGAGTAATGCTTTCAGATTTAGTCGGCATCCCAATTTGTCTTGAAAATGAACCTGAAGAAAATAAACTATCTTTTCTATACATGATCACCTGGGTAAATTTATCTTCCATATGAAGACCAAATTCTCCCTTTTCAAAATCAATAACCTCAAAACCCCTAGGATAAGACGTAATTATTGGCTTTTTAAAATATCGATCATCTGACTCTAGAGATGAAATTTTGCTTAGTTGATCAATAAAAGCTACATCCCAATTTGGTGCAAATTGAGTATGAGAGTCTATTTGTAAAAAATAATCTTCATTATCAAAAAAGCTTTGTGCTCGATGTCTTGCCCAGCATGGCCCTTTAGAAAAAAGTGGATCAATATGCTCGTAATGAATTTGATTTCTAAACTCTATTTCTTCAACTTTAATTCCGTTATCTGATTGATCACAAACACTAAAAATAAGCTGATCTTTATTTTGTGCATTTTTGTAAGCACTAAATATCGTAGAAACTAACAGCGGGTCTTGATAAGATGCAATTGAAATAAATATGCTCATTTTTAAGTGTTCATTAAATAGTTAGCATACAATTATTTGTAATTATGACTAAGGAATTTCCAAAAAAAATTGCTGACAATGTAATGATGCATTCTGCAGATCCTATTTTGTATGTGGTAAATGAGTTTTTAAGCAATGATGAATGCGATGCTTTTATTGAGGCCTCAAAGGGAAAGCTCAAACCTTCAACAGTTATAAGCCCAGATAAGCACATTCAACATGAAAGTAGAACAAGTGAAAATTGCTGGATAGAGCACAATGCTAATGAGATTGTTCATGAAGTCAGTAAGAGATTTTCAATCTTGGTTCAAATGCCAATCCGAAATGCTGAACAATATCAGCTTGTATATTATAAAAAGGGCACTGAATATAAACCTCATTTTGATTCTTTTGATTACGAAACTGAGGATGGTAAAAACAATTGGGAGCCTGGTGGCCAACGTATGATTACTGTGATTGCCTATTTAAATGATGTTGAGGATGGTGGAGAAACAGGTTTTCCAGAACTTGGGATAAATATTCCACCAAAAAAAGGAGATGCAGTAGTTTTTCATAATACTCTATCAAATGTTGCTGATACTCACCCAAAAATTAATCCAAGATCTTTGCACGGAGGCATGCCTGTTATCAAAGGCGAGAAGTGGATGGTCAATCTTTGGTTTAGAGAAAACCTAAGGTACTAGCTACTTTAGTTTTAAAGAATTCTGACTAGTAACAATATTGAATAAATGATCTTGTGCTTCCGGCTTAAGCTGAGCCACTCCAACTGCCAACACATCAATGATCGCCATATAAGCGAGTCGTGAGGTAAGCGGTCTGGTCAATCTGGCATTTTCTCCAACATCAATATCCAGAGAAATATCACATATCCTAGATAGGGGCGTATTCGATGGCATCAGCCCAATCACAATCACTCCAAAACTTTTAACGGTTTTAATGCTTTCAACTAGGGCAGCAGTATTGCCAGATTGAGAGATGGCGACGACCACATCTCTATCATTGAGAGAGTTTGCAGACATGAATTGAATGTGAGGATCAGAAATACAAGAGGATGGAATTTTGAGTCGGAAAAACTTGTGTTGAGCATCCATGGCTATGGGCACAGATCCACCAAAAGCATAAAACTCAACTCTTTTGGCATTTGCTAAAGTTTCAATAGCCTCCTCAAGGGTTCCCTGATCAAGCTGTGACCTAACATTTAAAATTTCACTGATGGTGCTATCAAACACCTTTTCAGTTAACTCTTGGATTGAATCTTCTGGATCAATTTCATAGGAATTAAAATAGTCATCTGCAGCAAGTTGCTGCGCAAGTGTCAGCTTGAATTTTTGGAAACCATCAAAATTAACCGCTTTGCAAAACCTTATCAGTGTAGGTTCACTGACGCCTATTTCACTAGAAGCTTGAGCTGTAGTGAGCTCAATAATAGCGCTTGGCTTGTTTAATATAAATTCAGCAACTTTGACTTCAGATTTTCTCAAGTTAGGTAGTGCTATTTTAATTTCTCTCAATAATTTAGTTTGCATAAAGGTTAGAATAGGCTTCTTAGATTAAAAAATGAACCCCTAATGGATGTTTCTCACATACTAGAAAACTTAAATGATCCGCAGCGAGAAGCGGTAACTTCAGAAGATAAGAGTCTTTTAGTTTTGGCTGGTGCAGGCTCAGGTAAGACCAGGGTGCTGGTTCATAGAATTGCATGGAATGTTGAGGCCATGGGCTTAAATCCATCATCCATCATGGCAGTTACTTTTACCAATAAAGCAGCACAAGAGATGCAATCTAGAATTCAAGAGTTGCTGCAGTCTCCTGCAGGCGACATGTGGTGCGGTACTTTTCATGGCTTAGCACACAGAACACTGAAACGATTTTATAAAGAAGCAGGGCTTATTTCTGGATTTACCATCTTAGATAGCGATGATCAATTACGCATAATTAAACGTTTGGTCAAAGAAGCAGGCTTGGATGATGGTGCCTGGCCACCCAAGCAAATGCAGTGGCAGATCAATAGCTGGAAAGATGAAGGCATTCGCGCAGATAAAGTAAATGACAATGGAGACTTTTATGCTCAGACAGTTAAAGGGATCTACAAGCATTATGAAGAGGCTTGTCTCAATGATAGCTTAGTAGATTTTGCCGAGTTATTGCTGAAGGCTTATGAGTTGGTCAAGACCAATAAAACCGTGAAGGATTTTTTTCATAATAGATTTAAAGCTGTTTTGGTTGATGAGTTTCAAGACACCAACACCATTCAATATAACTGGTTAAAAGAGGTTGCCTCTGATGTCTCTACCATTACAGCTGTCGGAGACGATGATCAATCCATTTATGGTTGGCGGGGCGCCAAGGTAGAAAATATTGCATCTTTTGAAGCAAGCTTTGATAAAGCCAAGATTATTCGTTTAGAACAAAACTACCGCTCCACCAGTGTAATTCTAAGTGCTGCCAATGCCTTGATCGATAACAATCAAGATCGTTTAGGAAAGAATTTATGGACGGATTCCCTTGAAGGCGAGCCTATTACTCTTTATCAAGCATACAACGAGCAAGATGAAGCAAGGTTTATTGCTGGAACCATTAAGAATTGGATGGACAGTGGTGAGCTTTATCAAGATGTGGGGATTGTTTACCGATCCAATGCGCAATCAAGGGCTTTGGAAGAGGCATTGTTACGAATTAATATTCCTTATCGAATTTATGGTGGTCTTAGGTTCTATGAGCGTATGGAAATCAAGAATGCTATGAGCTATTTGAAGGTAGTATTTAACCCGCATGACAATCCTGCATTTGAAAGATCTATTGCCAATCCAACCAGAGGCATCGGAGTTAAGTCTCAGGCAAAAATTAGAGATGCCGCTAAAGCTTATAACCTTTCTTATATAAAAGCTGCAGCTAAATTGCTTGATGAGGGCAAGATGGGAGGCAAAGCTGGCCAAGGTCTTAGAGCTTATCTTGAGTTGATTGCCCATTGCATCGAGTTGCTTGATACCATGCCTTTGTCTGACTTAATGGAACTCATCATCCAAAAATCTGGTCTTTATCAGTACCACAAAAAAGAAGCTGGAGAAAAAGGCAAAACAAGAATTGAAAACCTTGAAGAGCTTGTAACTTCTGCAAAAAACTTTGAGCAATCATTTGAAAAAGAAAAATCTCACAAAGAGATTGCAGAAATCTTTCTAGATACTGTTTCCCTAGATGCTGGAGATACTCAAGCCGATGAGTTTCAAGATGCTGTGCAGTTAATGACATTACATTCAGCCAAGGGATTAGAGTTCCCCCTGGTTTTTATTACTGGCCTAGAAGAAACTTTGTTCCCGCATGGTAGGTCTATTGAATCTCCTTCTCAATTAGAAGAAGAAAGAAGACTCTGTTATGTCGGCATTACGCGCGCAATGAGAAAGCTTTATTTAACACATGCCGAGTCTAGAAGATTGCATGGGTCGGACGTGTTTAATCCGCCCTCAAGATTTTTAAAAGAAATTCCCGCAGTTTTTATTGAAGAGATTAGACCACGTGCTTCTGTTACCACTTCCTATGTGCGAAAACCAAAAAAATCGACCATGGACTTTAAAGATGAGGTGGGCATTGGTTTGGGGCAAAAGGTGGTTCACCCTACCTTTGGGCTCGGTGTCGTTTTAAACTATGAGGGATCGGGCGAGTCAGCAAGGGTTCAAATTAATTTTGAAAAGGCTGGCAGTAAATGGCTGGTACTCGCCTTTGCAAAATTGGAGATGTTGGGATGAAAAATTTTTTAATAATTGGATTGTCTTTAAGTTTACTCATGGCATGTGGAGAAACAGAGCAAAGCACAGCTGGTGAGGCAAAAGCTCAAAACTATTCATGGTCATTGGTTACCACTTGGCCCAAGAATTATCCTGGCCTGGGCATGGCTCCAGAACGTTTTAGTAAATTGGTTGAAGAAATGACGCAAGGCCAACTCAAGGTAACGGTCTATGGGGCCGGGGAATTTGTTCCTGCGATGGGAGTCTTTGATGCGGTTTCTTCAGGCGCAGTAGAGATGGGGCATGGTGGAGCTTATTATTGGAAAGGGAAGGTCCCAGCTGCACAGTTTTTTGCAGGCGTGCCTTTTGGTTTTACTGCTGATGAAATCAATGCTTGGGTAAATCGAGGTGGCGGCTTAGAGCTTTGGGAAGAATTATATAAACCCTTCAATATGAAACCCCTGCCAGGAGGCAATACTGGTACACAGATGTTTGGTTGGTTTAACAAAGAAATTAATTCACTCGATGATATCAAGGGACTCAAAATGCGCTTTCCAGGTTTTGGTGGAGAAGTCTTCAAAAGAGCTGGCGGCATTCCAGTGAATATTCCTGGGGGCGAGCTTTACACTGCCATGCAAACAGGCACCATCGATGCGGTTGAATGGGTGGGTCCTTATAATGACCTTGCTTTTGGTTTTCAACAAGTTGCCAAATACTACTACTATCCAGGTTGGCACGAACCAGGTTCTATGCTGGAATTCACCATTAATTTAGATGCATGGAATTCCTTGCCACCTCATCTTCAATCGATTGTCACAGTAGCAGCCAAGGCAGTCAACCAAGATTTATTGGATGAGTACACAGCGTCTAACAATAGAGCACTTCAGGATTTAATTACCAATCATGATGTTCAATTAAGAGAATTGCCAGCAGATGTGATTAATGAATTTCGCACTATTTCTGAAGAGATCTTAGATACCTCTGCTGCCAATGATCCGGATGTAAAAAAAGTTTACGACTCTTTTAAAACTTTCATGGCAGAGGTTAAAAGTTTTCATGCCATTGCCGAAGATGCTTTCGTTGAAGCACGCTCCAACAGTGAC
>JAOMBK010000006.1 GCA_028344535.1 Pseudomonadota bacterium
GCCAAAGCCATCGTTGCACCGCAGATACCCCAAAAATATGCGCAGTGAAAAAGAATTTTTGGAGCATTTTGTTTGAGGAGGTACACAATCATTGCCAACATTGAAAAATCACACATGTGCATAGGGAATTCACCTTTCCAAGGCAGATCAAATAGCAGCACATCGTAAATGGGCTGTGTCACCATGTGTAAAATCATAATGCCTGCAAGAATTTTTCCGCCTTGAGTCTGTTTGGCTGGACTTTGATTTGCAAAGTATTTGGGGTATGCGTAAATCACAAGGGCGCATATCAACAAGGTAACTAAATGCTGAGTGCCAAAAACTTCAAATGCTGGATAATTCATTTTGAACGCAATATTTTTGAATCTATATTAGCTCAGACTTTCTAAAAAAACACCTTTTGAAAAGTCTGTGCAAACTATTTGCAGTTAGTCGTAGTTATATTTTACGCTGCAGCCATATGCAGTGGTCGAATTTATAGTCAGTGATTGATTGGCAATTAGTTGATCCATTTGGGAGCTGACATAGTTTATTGCTTTATCAAAAGAGGCATTAAAAAACTGCATGCCACGACCAATATCATCAATGGCACCTTTGTATCTAAGAATTCCATTTGCATCAATCATGTACATGTGGGGTGTGGTTTTAGCTCCATACAGCATACCAACCTCGCCTGATTCATCGAGCAAGACATGAGTGGGGCTGGCTCCTCTAGAGTCTGTTAATGTATTGGCTTTTTCTGGGCTAATATGGCCTTGATCTCCAGGAGTTGATGAAATGATGCTTAACCAAATAACCCCTGCATCATGAGCCATCTTTTGAATGCTTTGCATGTTGTTTTCATTATAATGTCTTGCCACATATGGGCAGTCATGATTAGTCCATTCCAATATAACCGGACTCCCTTTGAGATCAGATAGTTGAATTGATTTGCCGTAGCTATCAACGGCTACAAAATTCGGTGCCTTCTCATTGATAGAAGGATTTTGTAATTTAATATCAGCTGCATAAGTAAAGCTTGAAATCGACAGAGTAGCTACAAGAGTGATAAATATTTTCATTGCATTGCTTTAATTAGTAAATCTTCGGTTAACACAGCAGGCAAAATTTTTGATCCAAGCATGCCAGGTTTCCAAAAAATATATAAAGGAATTCCCGTGCGCTCATATCTAGCTAACCCTATGGCTATCTCTTCATTACGATTTGTCCAGTCAGCTTTGATGTAAGTAATGTTTTGTTCCGCTAAATATTCTTTTACCTTGTCTCTGGCAAATGCAGTTTTTTCATTGGTTTGGCAGGTAATGCACCAAGCCGCAGTGAAGTTAATTAAATAAGCTTGATCTTGAGCTTGTAAGTCAGATTCTATATCTAAGCTCCATTGTTCAGCAGAGGAATCTGCAACCATTCCAATGGTGTTTTCAGGTAGGTTGTTAAAAACCTGCACAGCCGCCAGCAGAGTTGCGAGCATACCAATCCATTTCCATCGACCTTTGAATGTAGCAATCATCCAAATCGCAATTCCAAGTATTAACCCAAGCAGCAGCAATAAAATTAGAGCATCGCCTGAGGTTTGTACCATGAAGACCCACATGAGCCAAAGAGCTGTGGCTATCATGGGAAAAGCAAAGAATTGTTTGAGTGTTTCCATCCAAGCTCCCGGCTGAGGAAGGGCACTAATCCATTCAGGTTTTAAAGCTAACAATAAATATGGTCCTGCAAAACCTAAACCGAGTGCAAGAAAGATTGGCAGTGTTGCGAAGGAGGGCTGTAAGAGGGCATAGCCAATTGCAGCACCCATAAATGGAGCGGTACAAGGAGATGCAACCACCACTGCCAAAACGCCAGTGAAAAAAGAACCCGAATAGTCATTTCTTGATTGCACAGAGGATCCTAAAGTGGTTAAGCCTGCAGCAAAATTAATATTCGTTAACAGGATGAGACCAATACCCAGCATGATGAGCGTTAAGATTCCAACCACAACAGGAGATTGCAGTTGATAGCCCCATCCAATCATAGATCCAGTAGACCTGATAATGATTAAGGCTGTAGCAATCGATAAAAATGTGGACATGACTCCACCAACAAATGACAGAGCATGATTTCTTATTTTGCTGTTGTCATCGCCTCCCATGGAGACAAAACTTAAAACTTTAAGAGAAATAACAGGAAATACACAGGGCATTAAATTTAAAATCAAGCCGCCAATTAAAGCAAATAATATGGCTTGCCACAAAGACATACCAGAAGCAGATTCTAGCTCTTCTTCAATTTGAAATCCTTCGCCATTGATGCTCAAAATACCAGAAATGAAAGCTGCCTCATCGTTTAAAACAGGAAGAGTTATTTCATAGGAATTATTGCCCAAGTTCACCAATTCCTGAGTGGGTGTATAAGTAAATAAATTATCTTGTCTTGGGAAAAGATATGCACTGCTTATTGGTTGAGAGGATTTAAATGTTGTTTTTAAATTACCATCTTCAACAATGCTTTGAGTCTGAATAAACTCTGTTGGCAGATTTTGAATCGCTTCATCCAGCAGAATATTTGGTGTTGCGGATGATAAATCAAGAGTTAAAGAAGCTGTTTCAGGGATGCAAATATCTGCACAAATCAAAAAATCAAAATCAACACTAATCGAAGAAAGATCAGCATCAATGGCACGAAACACTTTGAATGGGAAAACAACATCTCCCTCATAGCCGAATGTCATTAGGGGTGGGTAGGGAATGGTTACTGGGGTTGGCCATTCAACATTCTCAACAATAACACCTTGAGCAACATTCCATTTTGCTTCAAACGGGCTTCCAGAATCACCTGGATTTTCCCAGTAAGTATGCCAACCTTCTTGCATCTCCAGTCGAACACCAACATAAAAAGATTCTTGTTGGGAATCTTGTATATTTGTGATTAAGCTCGCTTTAGCATGCCCAGTTTCCACAGGGTTAGAGGAACCCAGAATGGAAAGAAAGAGGCTACAAGCCAAGAAGATTTGTTTCATGCCTTTTATGTTAAACCATTGTAATAAAAAAGGGGGGAGCATAAGCTCCCCCGATCCAATTTGATTGACTTACTTACTGCCTAGAATTTTAGGAGTTTTGATATCAATCGAACGAGGCTTTTGAGCATCCGGAATTATTTTTTCCAAAGCCAGAGTTAACATTCCATTAACTAAATCAGCACCATGAACCTCAACATTTTCAGCTAAAGTAAACTGCTGTTTAAAGGCTCTTTGAGCTATGCCTTGATAGACAACCTCATTCGAGTCATTCAAGAGCTCTGCTTTAGGCCCTTTATGCTCTATCGTTAATACACCTTCTGCCAATTCAATGTTGAGGTCTTCTCGCGATAGACCAGCAACAGCAACATCAATAAAGATTCTGTTTTCATCTCTTCGAATGTTGTATGGCGGATAGCTTGAAGATCTTTCTGTGGTTTCAGAGAATCTCTGCAATCTATCAAACAGGTTTTCAAAACCTAACACACGAGTGGTTAGGAACGGATCGGTAAAATTAAGTACCATAATATAGTCCTCCTTAGTAGCGACTAAAAGTGCATACCCAAATGGCGTATGCGGTTAATAAACGTAGACCCAAATGGCATCTACAATACTTACTTAAGTGCTTTTATAAAAAATTCAAGGAAAAGAAGAAAAAATTATTCCTTCCAGTGGGTCACAAATTTATTTACATCAAGTTGAGGTATCTTTTTGTTGGTTCCTGTGGGAGTGCCAACATATAAATAACCAATTACTTCATGATCAGAAGTTAAATTTAAGTATTCAGCGATTTTCTTGTTGAAGGCAAATTTACCCGTCCGCCAAATTCCAGCATAGTTTTTTGCATGCAGTGCCAGCAAGATATTTTCTGCTGCTGTCGCTGTCGATAGCATTTGCTCTACTTTAGGAACTTTAGGATGTTCGCTGATTTGAGTGGCCAAGATGATAATCATGGGTGCTCTAAATGGCGCAGCTTGATACTTTTCCATTTGCAAGGGTGTAACATCCTTCAATTCATTTACAGCAAACTCTGTAAAAATTTTAGATAATTTATCTAAACCTGCACCCGTCACCTCAATAAAACGCGAGGGTCTCAACCAAGCATGATCAGGAGCTCGCAGCGCTGCTTGATAAATTTCATGCATCTCATCTTCTGAGGGAATGGGGGTGGTTAATTCACGAGGTGAATTTCGTGTTAAAAGATTGGTTATTGCATCCATTCTTCTATTCTAATAGATGCAAAATTTTTTTATAAGAAATACTCCAATCTTTTCTGCTATCAGATTACACTTAACCTAGTAAACAATATTTATCTAAACTAATTTATTTATGGAAATAACACTTTTATACACTTCATTGATTACAATTCTTGCTATTTTTCTTGCTTTTAGAGTTGGGGTCACAAGAGGTAAAACTAATACGTTACTTGGAGAGGGTGATTCCTCTGAATTGCTTCAATCTATTAGATCGCACGGCAATTTAATCGAACATGCTCCTTTGGCATTAATGCTTTTATTGTTGCTTGAAATGCAAGGTATTGCAGACTGGAAACTGCACTTGCTTGGATCTTCTTTTTTTCTTTTTAGAATTTTACATGCCTACGGACTTTCAATTTCCAGAGAAAGCACCCCTTATCGTGTTGTCGGAGCATTGGGCTCATGGGTGTTAATGCTAGGAATGAGTGCATATGGCTTATACGTTTATCTTGCCTAAAGCTCATGAACTTTTTACATAAATTAAAGTCAAAATTAATATGATAGATTTTAAAAAATATTTACTCGTCTTTAGCTTAATTATTGCTACGCCTAATCTTTTAGCAGAAACAGCTGATGATCCTGCGGCTGATCTCATGGGTACAGTTTGGCAACTGGTTAAAAATGGTTCTCAAAGCTCCTCCTTTGGCAGTGGGCAAGTTGTATATTTTTTATCCAGCGATGCATATCACACCCATAGAAGTAGAAAATTTCAAACCTGGGATACTTTTTCCATGGTAGACGGAAGAAACCTAGTGCGTTTGAAAAAAAATGAGAGCATTGAGATTGTTGCATCAAAATTCAATGATTCGATATATGAGGTCAAACTTCTTGATGGTTTCTATAAGGGTAAAACTTATTATTTGATTGCAGATGAGCTTGAGAAAAATTTTAAACAGGAGATTAAAGATAATGACAGCATCTAAAAATATTATTAGCATTCTTTTTGCCATGTTTATGGTGAGTTGTTCCTACAGTTCATTGCGACCTGAGGTGGTTGATCGTTCTGATGCGCAAAGAATGCAGACGGTTATTTTTGCAACGGTTGTTTCAATCGATCGAGTGATATTATCAGGTGATGGCGATACTGGTGCTGTGGCAGGAGCAATCATTGGTGGCGTTGCAGGCGCTTCAGTAACTGATTCTGAGACTGAATCTGATATAGCTGGAGTCTTGGGTGCCTTGGTTGGCTCTGCGGTCGGTTCAAAAATGGGAGATGCGGCAACCAGGAAGCCTGCCATCGAGTTATTATTGGATTTGGATTCAGGCAAAACAGTTTCCATTATCCAAGAAGAAGGAGATTATAGTTTTGCTGTTGGTCAACGAGTGAAGATTATAAAAAACAAAGGCAAGTCTAGAGTCATGCCTTTGCAATGACTTCGGAAGCTTTCACACTTATATACAACAAAGCCCTGGATTTAGTTTCTAGGCGAGAGCATTCTCGTCACGAGCTTATGCAAAAGCTCAACAAACGTTTCCCCGAAACACTGCCCATTATCGAAGAAGCGCTGGATAAACTTGTACTAAATAACATTCTTAATGATGAGCGTTTTGCTGAAATATATCTTAATTCGAGGGCCAGAAAAGGTTTTGGGCCAAAAAAAATAGAGATGGAATTGTATTCTAAAAAAGTTGACTCAATTTTCATTGGCAATGCCATTGAGGCTTATGAAAGTTGGATAGAAAATGCTAAAAATGAGCTACAAAAGAAATTTAAAGGCATCCAACCAACTGACTACAAATCGAAGATGAAGCAAAAACAATTTCTATTTAACCGGGGATTTAGCGCCCAAATTATTGAGCGGATTTTATAAAATCACATGGTATGATTTACTCCTATGTCCTACCAGGTTTTAGCTAGAAAATATCGACCCTCAACCTTCTCTGAAGTTGTTGGACAAGAGCATATTTTAAAAGCCTTAGAAAACAGTATTAAGCACAATAAACTCCATCAAGCCTATATTTTTAGCGGTACCCGAGGGGTAGGCAAAACAACAATTGCCAGAGTTTTTGCCAAATGTCTTAATTGCCAAAAAGGTGACATGCCGCAAGCCGAGCCATGCAATGAATGTGCGGCTTGTTTGGAAATAAAAGCCGGTCGACATATAGAATTTTTAGAAGTTGATGCTGCATCAAGAACTGGTGTGGATGATATGCGAGAGCTACTTGAGTCTGTTCAATATAAACCGGCAAATGCTCGTTACAAAATCTATCTCATTGATGAAGTACACATGCTATCTAAAAGCAGTTTTAATGCTTTGTTAAAAACCTTGGAAGAGCCTCCACCCCATGTAATGTTTTTGATGGCCACTACGGAGGTCGAGAAAGTTCCCAAAACTGTTTTATCTCGTTGTCTGCAATTGAATCTTAAGATCATTCCAGAAAATCAAATTCGAGATCATGCTCAGTCTTTACTTGATCTGGAGGGAATTAAATATGATGATGAGTCTTTGGCTTTAATCGCAAGTTCTGCCCAGGGATCTATCCGTGATGGACTAACGCTTTTAGATCAAGCCATTGCTCACGGTAATGGAGTGCTTGAGTCAGATCAAGTGAAAGCATTATTAGGAACCATCGATCAATCTTATATTATTGAACTCGTGAATCATGTGGCTGCTTCAGATGGAGATGGAGCCTATTTAGCTTTGAATAAAATCACCGAGCTGAATGTTGAGTATGAGCAAGTCTTAAAAATTATTATTTCAGTTTTTCATAAAATCTCATTGCACCAACAGCTTCAAGATAGTGAAGATTCGGGCATTCAACAATTAGCCGATAGCATTGATCCTCAGATTGTTCAATTGCATTATGAGATTGCTTTAAATGCTTTAAGCAAATTCCATGTGCACCCGCATCCAAAGCAGGCTCTTGAATTATGTATTTTGCGTATGCTTGCCTTTCAGCCTATTTCAGAGGGGGTAGCTCCAAAAATAGAAAAAAAAAATTCTAAATTAGTAGCAGAAGAGCCCTTAACTCCAAAAAAAAATGTAGTTGAAGTTGAGATTCCAAAACCTGAGTCCAAACCAAAACAAGTCTCAGTTGATGAGGGGTCTGCAGAGGAATCAATGACTGTGGAGCCAAGCATTCCATCGGCGCTTGATATGCAAAGTTGGAACTCAATATTCAATTCATTAAATCTATCCATGTTTGTGAGTCAGGTTTTTTCAGAGTTTGAGTTTGTGAGTTTTACTGATCATGTTTTAACTTTAAAAAAATCGGATGAGCTCATTAATCCAACTGAAGGATTGAAAACAGAATTCTTAGAAGCTATTTCAGCCCAATTAGGGCATAAAATCTCGCTAATCATAGAAAGTGGAGAGGTCATGGCATCTCCTGCAGCCGTTGAAGTTGAGAGGGTGCAAAACCAGCTCAATCAAGACAAAGATGCTTTGCTAGAGAATGCAGCTGTAAAAGACATTCTTGATTCATTCGGTGGAAAAATTATTGATGAATCAATCAAGAAGGTGAGCCCATGAGCAGAGATTTGCTATATGAGCTAATAGAAGCCTTAACTATTTTGCCTGGGGTTGGTAAGAAGTCTGCTCAACGCATGGCATTATTCTTACTCGATAAAAATAAAGATGGAGCTTTGCATTTAGCTCAAACTCTAGAGGAGTGCTTGGATTCTATTCAACGCTGCGAGGTATGCAGACAATTGACATCAGAACCTGTCTGTAGAATTTGCAGTGATGAATCGCGAGATGCATACAGCCTTTGTGTTGTGGAGAGTCCTTCGGATGTCTTGGCTATAGAGTCAACAGGCGGCTTCAAGGGTAGATACTTTGTTTTAATGGGACGCCTCTCACCAATTGACGGAGTTTCACCTGATGATCTTGGCATCCCGGATTTATTGCGTCATATTCAAGGCGCAAAGATCGAGGAAGTGATTCTTGCAACAAGTTCAACCGTTGAGGGTGATGCAACAGCATCCTTTATTAATGATCATCTTGAGAGCGTTAAAGTTTCAAGAATTTCCTATGGTATTCCTATTGGAGGAGAGTTAGAGTATGTCGACGGCAACACTATTGCGCGAGCTATCCAAGGGAGGATTGTAATTTAATGTCTATCAAACCAGATGTGTGGATAAAACGAATGGCTGAATCTGAAGGGATGATTGAGCCTTTTTCTGAAAATCAGGTGCGAGTTGATGATAAGGGTGAAAAACTTATCTCATATGGAGTCTCTAGCTTTGGCTATGATGTTCGCTGCGCAAACGAGTTTAAAGTTTTCACCAACATCCACTCAGCAACCGTTGATCCAAAAGTTTTTGATGATAATAGTTTTGTTGATATAAGTGCAGATGTCTGCATCATTCCACCCAATTCTTTTGCTCTTGCCAGAACAGTTGAGTATTTTCGTATTCCTAGAAACGTATTAACTATCTGCTTGGGCAAATCAACATATGCGAGATGTGGAATCATCGTTAATGTAACGCCCCTCGAGCCTGAGTGGGAGGGGCACGTAACTCTAGAATTTTCAAATACCACCAATTTACCAGCAAAAATATATGCAGGTGAGGGTGTTGCTCAAATGATTTTTTTTGAATCAGATGAAGATTGTGAAGTTAGTTATAAGGACAGGGGTGGAAAATATCAGGGACAAACAGGGGTCACGCTTCCAAAAACCTAATACAGTTTTTTAAGTTCAAGCATTGTATCCCCATCTTGATCCTCATCCTCAACTTTTATAATTAAGTAATCAAGATCTGGGGCTAGAAAGTAGCGCGTGGTTCTATCATCCTGCAGCCTAATTCTTTCTACAATGATGCAAGGATAGATAGTGCCATCCACCTCAAAACTTCCATTGTCGACAACCTTGTAGTTGTTTGCTTCAATTGCTCCTGTTTTCAAATCTGGTAGCAGCAATGAAAATTCTTGAAGATCTGCAATAACATTTTTTCTAATTTGTATTTGGACATTCAATGGATCAAATACGTTTTCGTTTTCTGGTAATGCTTGGCTCCAATCAAACTTCCCTTTGGAACTTAAAGTTCCTGAAGCCTGATCAAAATTTAAAGTTCTTTTGTCTGAAATCAGAGTCCACTTAACGTCCACATAATATTTAGTGGAGGTCATGAGATTATTACTTTCAGTGAAATCTGAAATAATTTTTATCCTGCCAAGTGGAAATTTTGCATTAAATTGAATGGTTCTCTTGCCTGCTTCTTGATGAGTAATAAGCTCTCTTATTCCCTCCATTGAAACTCGTGAATTAGTGAAAACATATTCTCCTTTATAGTCAGGAATTTCTTGTGCTGTTAGGTCGGCTGAAATTAAAAAAAATAATATTCCAAAATATTTATACATTAAAAAACTCCATATGATTTGGCCCGAAATTACTTTCAGCTGCAAATTTCACTTGATCACCTTGCAGAGAGATGTATCCTTTCGCTATATCTGCAATGACCTTTGGGTAGATGGCGTGTTCAATTTTATGAATTCGATTAATTAACTTTGCCACAGATTGAGCAGGGTCTATCTTTAAAGCACCTTGCGTAATAATAGGCCCACTGTCAAGCTCGTTGCTAACATAATGCACTGATATGCCGTGCATTAAATCTCCATTTTCAATTGCCTGTTGATGAGTATTTAGCCCAGGATAATCAGGCAATAAGGAAGGATGAATGTTGATTAATTTTCCACTCAGAGCCTTGGTAAAATCATTTGTTAGAATTCTCATAAACCCAGCCAGCACAACCAAATCAGGTTCAATGGGAAGAATCTGCTCTAATAAAGCTAGATCAAATTCTTCTCTCGAGTTGAAATCTTGATGTTCAATCACTTTACTCATCAAATGAAATTTTTGAGCTCGCTCTAATCCTTTCACGTTAGGCTGATTAGAAATGACCAACTCTATCGAAGCAGGTATATTTCCAATTTGACAGGCTTTGGCGATGGCTTCTAAATTTGAGCCACCTCCTGAAATCAGAACAACTATTTTTTTCATGATTAATAGTATTGAATTTGCTCTTTAAGATCACCTTTGATTATGGAACCAATTTCAAAGGTGCGTAGTTTATGGCTCGACAAGATTTTTTTTGCTTTGGATATTTCTGCTTTGTCTAAAATACAAACCATCCCAATTCCGCAATTAAATATTCTAAGCATATCTGCTTCTGATATTTTTCCTTTTTCCTGGAGCCACTGAAAAGCTTTAGGAAATTTCCACGAAGATAAATTTACATTTGCAATTAATCCGCTTTTAAGAATTCGAGGAATATTTTCTGTCAAACCGCCTCCAGTTATATGTGCCATACCTTTGACATGAGTTTTTTTAATTAGTTCTAAGACCGGAGCAGGATACAAATGTGTTGGTTTGAGCAAGGTTTGCATGATTGAATTTGGAGCTTTATTTTTTTTTAGAATAGAGCGTATTAAAGAGTAACCATTGGAGTGAGGACCGCTTGACTCCACTCCCAACAATATGTGCCCAGGTCTTATCCCTTTACCATCAATCAGATCAGCTTTTTCCACGACGCCAACAGAAAATCCAGCTAAATCAAAATTATTTTTTGCATAATGGCCAGGCATTTCAGCTGTTTCGCCACCAAGCAGAGCACAGTTACTTTTCTTACATGCATTCGCTATGCCTTTAACAATTTTTGCGGTGGATTTTGGTTCAAGTGTTGAGGCAGCAAAGTAATCTAGAAAAAACAATGGCTCAGCGCCGCACGTAACCATATCATTTACACACATAGCAACTAAGTCCTGTCCAGTTAGATGGGTTTTATTGTGAGCCTGGCTAAGTGCAACTTTCGTTCCAACTCCATCGGTGCAGCCAACCAACACAGGATTTTTGTATTTAGACCCAAGCTGAAAAAGACCAGCAAAACCTCCAATCCCACCTAAAACTCTTCGATCATGAGTTGCATTGACACTTGCTTTAATTGAGTCAACCAGCTCATTACCTTTTTCAATATTTACTCCCGCCTTGGCATAAGGATCTGTAGGTTTTGTTTTACTAGTCATTTACAATAAAAAATATGATTCAAAAAATTAAAATCTTAATTCTGCTGAATGTTCTTATGGCTAACATTGCTTTTACCAAAGAGTTACCAGCATTGTTTGAAGTTAAGATTCCTGAGGATCAGTATACCAATACTAACGACGGATTAAATAAAGCATTTAACCGATTGATACAAAAACTATCAGGCTCTAGAAGTAAAAAATTTCTTTGGAGAATTGGTGATGCTCAACTTAATAAAATTGAATTTGTTTCCTCCTATTCAACTGAGCTCATTGGAGAGCAGGAATTTTTATCTGTTAGATTTAATGGCGAATCACTAATCCCTGAGCTGCGCAAAATTGGCACACCTTTAATAGGTTTTAATCGTCCAGTGATCTTAATCTTGTTTAAAATCGATACTGGTGAGTCAGCGCCTGTTTATTTGAGTAGTAGCTCATCAAGTGATCAGTTAGCTGCAGAAATAAAGCAAACATTTAAAAATATTGCTCACGAGAGAGGAGTCTATCTAGAGTTACCTGAATTTGATTTGGAAGATCAAAATTTACTTAATCAAGCTAATATACTTTTTTCGCCATCAAATTATATTGAGGAGAAATTTTATAATGATGCTTTTTTAGCTATTGAGCTTGTAAGAATTGGTATCAATCAATGGTCTGTTAATGGAGACCTCAAATCCATCTCTCCTTTGCAAGAGAAGCAAGTAATAGAATTTTTTAAAAATGCTGTCCATGAGTTCTTGGATGATTTGCTTGAGGTTAAACCGCTTGAGCCTGGTGCATCAGGAGAAAGGGTGATGGTCTCAATTCAGGGTTTAAAAAATTTTCAAGATTTTCAATCAGTTGAATCTGAGTTGGATAAAATTTTTGCAATTAAATCTAGATCTTTTCATGCTTTTGAACGAACAAAAATTGACTATATGACTCAATTATTCCAAACAACAGACTCCTTGATGAAGGAGCTTAGAGGAAGCACTAAATTTTTAATTAAAGAATATAATGCAGATATCAATCAATTAAAACTAGAGTATTTAAACTAACAATGAGTAAATATTTTATTTTCATACCAAATTTGCTATCGATTATCAGAATTTATTTGATGTACCCCTTGCTTACATTTATCGCTGAAGAAAATTATCTCTTTGCTTTATATATATTTGCTATTGCTGCAGCAACAGATGGCCTTGACGGTTATTTGGCCAGAGTCATGAACTGGCAAACAGATCTTGGCAAGATCCTTGATCCGATAGCCGACAAAGTATTACTGATTGGAACGATTTTAATTTTGTGGATGAATTCATATATTCCTATTTTTGTGCTTATAGTTTTTGTAATGAGAGATTTTATTATTATTATGGGAGCTGCATTCCACATGACGGTATATGAAACCGCTGCACCAAACCCAAATATATTTGGAAAAATTACAACCTTTGTACATATTGGTTATCTGGCTGCTGTTTTTATTGATATTATCTTTGATCTTAATCTGACTAACTTCCTGATAGATTTTTTGGTTGCCTTAGTAACTTTAATAAGTTTGTTTCTATATGGTTTGAATTGGTTTAAATTAACAGCCAAGTTGCATCGTGAATAAACCAACTCAGCTTATTTTCCCATTTCATATCGATCAAAAAGCATCTTTTGAAAGCTTTTTTTGCTCGTCAGATAATTTAAATCTCCTGACAAGGCTTGCTGATATAGCGCTCAGTAAAAATGCCCATGAATTAATTATTCATGGCGAGGAGGGATCTGGAAAATCATTTTTAATGCAAGCTATTTGCAATGAGCTCAGTTCTTCAGGAAAGCAGTTTGCTTTTATACCTATGAATAAAGCTCTCAATATGGGAGTAGAAATATTTCAAAATTTAGCTTCTTTGGATGCAGTATGCATTGATGACTTGCAACTTATACTTGCAAATGAGAATTGGGAAACAGCTTTATTTAATTTGATCAATGAGTGCCAACAATCTAACTGCAGTCTGATACTTTCTTTCGGCGGCACTCAACCTTTAGAAGAAAATACTCAACTTCCCGACTTATTATCAAGAATTAAGCGCATGGAATTCATCACTCTTCATGCTGTCCAAGATGAATCCTTCAATCAAGCAATTAATTTTGTAGCTGAGCAATTAGATATCAGCATAGATACAGCCGAGCTAGAGTTTCTCTTAAAACATCAAACTCGAAGGTTTTCACTCCTTGTTGAAAACATTATTACTCTTGATAAGCAAGCAGCCTCGCTAAAAAGAAAGATCACCATTCCCCTAATCAAAGAAACGTTGAATATTTAATTTATTTTAAATATTAAAGAGAGGTTGGCACTATCAGCACCTTTCCATTTCTTCCACCCTCCCAAGAACGAGTAACAGCTTGTTTGATTTGATCAACTGAAAAGCGCGAATCAATATTGGCTTTTAACGTACCGTTAGCAATAAGAGGAATAACTTGCCCAAAGGCAGCTTGCTTCTCTTCCATCGTTGCTATTTGATACCATTTATAAAGCCAAAAGCCACGTACTCGCGTGTCATTAAAAATAACCTTTCCAGTATTCAAAGCTCCAGGCTTACCTGATAGACCTCCGTAAGTAACAAGCGTGCCTCCATAGCCTAAGCTATCTGCTAAACGACCAAAGGTATCTCCGCCTACTGGATCTAGCGCCAACATAATTGGTGCATTATCTGTGGCTTCAGCGATTTTCGCAGCAAGATCTGGTCCATCAATTAAAACGACGTCTGCTCCCTTAGACATTAAATCATCAGCTAAGCCATCCCGGCGAACGACATTTACTGTCTTGATGCCTCTTTGTTTTGCAAGCTGAATCACATAACCGCCAACAGCTGAGTTAGCTGCGCTTTGTACAATCCACTGACCTTCTTGAATATCTCCATAGGAGGTAAGCATGAGCAATGCTGTTAATGGATTTACAGCTGACATTGAAAGTTGTTCAATTATCTCAGCACTAATAGGCCCAAGGTTAGGCAATGGTAAAAATCCTGCAGCTGGAGCTACTATTTCTTCCGCCCAAGTGCTGCCACTGGCAAGAAGAACTAACTGGTCGACCGATAAGTTTTTTACTTCCGGAGATACTTCGGTAACTCGCCCCACACCTTCGCTGCCTGGTCTGGCAGGCAAAACAGGATCAACGCCGTAATTGCCACTAATCTGGTATAGATCAGATGGATTGATTGGTGCAGCCAATACTTTGACTCGAACTTCACCACTGCTTAAAACATGGGTAGTTTCTGTTTTTACTTCGAGCACATCGGCAGGATTACCAATTTGGCTATAGCTGATATATTTTGTTTGTGAGCTATGCTTAGAGCTAGCATCAAGATCTGCCACAGTAAAAAAACTATAGGCTAGAAAAAGTGCCAACATTTTAATATTAGAGATTTTTGTCATGATTGTAATCCTTTGCTTATGGTTAGATTGAAAAACGTAATGAAGCTAAGCGAACAAGCATTACGATCGCTTGAATAAATTTTGGACATTCGAATTATTATTGAACATTATTTTCAAATATTATGGAATCGTTCTCAGAGTTATCGCGCTCGAACCAGCGCCCAAGATAGATGCCTACTAGTGACCACAAGGCAGCTATTCCAGCGCCAACGCCAGCTACTGCCGCTAAACCTAAACCTAAACCCTGCGTAAGCCCCGTGAAGAACCAAGCCATAAGCATATCGCTTCCTCGATAAGCAACAATGTCAATCACCGGTTTTGCTTTGAAGCGAGTTTCTCGATCAACAAGTGTAAAAAGCATCTCTCGAGCAGGTCGAGTCATCCCATAGTTACCTGCACGACGGATAATTTGTAGAATCATTACGACGCCCAAAAGAGGGGAGAAGGCTAGTATTAACAAACCAATACATACCATTACTGGAACCATTGCAATGGTTACCGGCATACCAAATTTACCGACAATTCGACCTGTAGCAAATAGCCCAATGGAAATTGATAAAATATTGACCGCAAGATCCATTTGCGCCCAAATCGCAGAGCGCTCAGGGCGACTTAAATCACTAAGTAGATTTTTTAGCTCAAAATAAATAAAGGAACTAATACCCGTGTATAGAAAAATAAACAAAGCAATTGATATTAAATATGGATTTGAAAAAAGCATCTTGAAACCCGCAATTGGATTACCACCAATCGGATGACTGGTAGGAGTTAGATCTAATTTTTCATTATTTAGGTCTGTGGCTTTTGATTGTAGATAAAAGATAATTGGTATTGGGATCAATAGCATCATGCTAGCGATTAACATTAAGTTGTCGGTGCCAATGGATACTGAAAAAAATGCTGTTATAGAGGGACCAATAAGACCGCCGACACTAGCGCCAACTGCAATGATGCCAAATAATCTGCCTGATTGTTCCTTGCTGAAGAGCTCTGACATGAAGCTCCAAAAAACAGAAATATTAAAAAGACTAAATACACTTACCCAAACATAAAATGCTTTATCAATTAAGATTCGATCGTCAGATATGGATCCTAAGAGATAAAACATAACGAATGACCCGGCAAAGATACTGTACATGGTTGGTACCAGCAATCGAAAACGAAACTTCGAAACTGCCATGCCATACAGGGCTACAATTCCAGTGCTGATAAAAAAGTTAAGCGTCCATAACCAGCTTACTTCAGCGTCAGTCCAGTCACTGGCCATAGCATCGCGAACTGGCCGCAAAATATAGTAGGCAGTCATCAATACAACCACAAATAAAAATGAAAAAATTACAGCCTTGACCTCTCTTTCTTTAATCATTGAGAGCATATTTAAAAAATTTGCTATTGGATTATTGTTCGCAGTCATCTCACTTATTTGTTATGAAGGTAAAGACTATACAACTTAGAGCTTAATGTAAGTCAAGCAAAAAATATTTTTTTAAGAGGTTTTGAGGGCCTAGTTATTATTTTGAAATAGTTATAATAATCTTGCCTTTTGCACGACCTGATTCAGAATAGCTTATTGCATCTTGAATTTCATCAAGCGAATATCGACGATCTATCACAGAATTTAGCTGACCCTGACGCATCAACTCAGTCAAGGTCTATTAGGCAGTTCTTACATGTTAATAATGCTTTTGGTTCTTGAATGTCTGTTAATGTCTCATAAAAATCCACCAGACCATTCAGAGCTGATAAAACTTTTGGTTCTCCAAGAGACACATCAAAATTTTCAAGCAATTCTTTTAGAATGAGTTCTTCAGGAGAAAGCTCTTGCCCATAATACTCAACTTGATAATCCTCTAATTCTGCCATGTTGGCAGCGAATGTAATTGCATCATCAATGCCACCAATCTCATCTATCAAGCCTATCTCTTTAGCGCTTGTTGCAATCCAGACTCTGCCGCCTGCAATCGCTTTAATATCTTCGTAAGATTTGGATCTTGATTCAGCAACAAAACTAACGAATCGATCGTATGCATCTGCACCCCAGCCTGCAAATATTTTATCAAGGCCATCATCGATTGCTTGTGTTGGGTCCCAGCCACCATGCTTGGAAGTAACCACACCATCAAAATTAACCCCAATATAATCCATGGCATTTTCTAATGTTGGTAGGGCAATTGCCACGCCTATAGAGCCTGTAATCGTTGTCGGTTCAGCAAATATATAATCAGCTGGCGTAGAAATATATACCCCACCTGATGCAGCGTAGTCACCCATAGATACGATCACATCGATGCCTTTTTCTTTGGCAGCATAGAGCTCATCTCGCATCATTTCACTGGCAATGATAGATCCACCCGGACTGTTGACCCTGAATACAATGGCTTTAGTATCCTCATCTTCATGCGCAGATCTGATTTGTTTTACAACTCCATTGGCGCCTGCAACACCCTGAGTTATTTCTCCCTCCATGATTACACCTTCTGCAGTAATAACTGCAATATGATTGTCGCTTTCTGACAACTCATCATCTATTTGTTTTGCATACTCGTTATAGGAAATAGTTTTATAGGTTTCAGTTTCAGCTTCCTCATCTAGACCAAATTCTCCAATCATATATTGACGGAACTCTGGAAATGATTTGGTCCCATCAATAATATTGTTTGCTTCAGCATAGGCAATATTCCCAATGGCAGCCTCACCAAAAAATCCAACGTAGCCATCTGCAAAAGATTGGATATCAGCTGATTCAATCCCACGTCCTTCTGCCATAAGAGATTTCATTTCATCCCAAATAGGATAGAGCAGGGCCTCTCTCTGCATCCTATCATTATCAGACATGCTCGATCTCCAACTTGTTTCAGTTGCTGATTTGAAATCTCCCTGGGAATAATTATGAATAGTAATTTTAAGATTATCGAAAAGATCTTTATTATAGTTTCGCATTCCACCAAGACCTCTGACGCTGATGCTTCCAACTGGATGCACCCATACTTCAGACGCCTGAGAAGCCATGAGATAAGAGGTTGTAGAAAGACGATCATTCATGGCAATCACTCTTTTACCAGACTCACGAAGTGCTTTTAATTCTTTGGCGATATTTATTGCGGTAGTAGGGCCTGCAAAGCCTGTTGCTGAGAAATCAATAAACACAGCAGGAATTTCTTCATCTTCAGCTGCAGCTCTAATTAACTGAATAAGATCTCTTGTTTGAATTTGATCCATTGAAGAGTCAGCGCCAAGTTGAGACAGAAAATCTGAGTTAAACACCTCTTGATCAACCACTGTTCCAACAGGATCAATAAAGAGCACTCTGCCACTTGGATCTTTTACTTTAGGCCCAGAAGAGGTTAGCGCTCCAATAATGATGATTGTAAAAAAAATCAAAACGAAGGCTGTACCAAGGTTCAGCATGACCGTTCTTGCTTTTTCTAAAAATCGACCAAGCCAAGAAAAAATAGATTTAAGTGCATTCATAGGTACTCTCCAGAGTGATTAAAAAATTAAAAGATTAAAAAACTAAAAAGGGTTGAAACAATAGCTCCAATCAATGCAGTCAAAAGCATGATTAAAACAAAAGCAAAAGTTAATAACACTACTGCCATTGAAAAAATAAAAGCCATGAGGGTAAAAAACAATGCAAAAATTTTAGCAATGATTGCAGTTCCGCAAATTGCTATGGTTACACCAGCAATAATTAATAAGACTAGGGTGATCATTTCTCTTCCTCGTAAATAAATATTTGTTCCAATGGAACGTTAAAGTGCTTGGTCATTTTCATCACTAATTTTAATGATGGATCAAATTTTCCTGTTTCAATTGAGTTAATCGTTTGTCTGCTAACTTTTAGAATTGAAGCCAGATCATCTTGACTGATGTTCTCTTTTTGGCGTAATTCTTTTAGGTTATTTTTCATTCAATTATTCAGCAATATATTTTTTATAAAAGTAATAACCCCCAAAGCCTGTGCCAGCTGCAAAGGCAAGAAAGAATTCGTAAAAAGTTGGGTGATAATTAAAATAGGGCGCCATTACGGTCAATATTGACCCAAACACCAAAAAACCATAGGCCCCACCAGCAAAGGTGAAGTTGTGATAACTTTTGTAAAAATCATCTTGAGCGCTATAGAATTTTTTATAAAAGAAAGCACCTATCAAAAAAAACACAATCATTAAAATTCTAATAAAAAGAAGTCCAGTCTCTGAGATCCATGTGTCAGTGGTTGGCTCATTTCCAAGAAAACCAATATGTGATAAATGCATTCCCCACAAAATAGAGGCGATGAAACCAAATGCCAAGGAAGTTAAAAAGTTTTTCTTATCTTCAGCATTTAAGGATTTGATATCAATCCACATGCCTTTGTGTATGATTTTTGCCATGTTTGCTTCTCTGTAATATTTCTAAATAAATATAACGCTTGCATTTTAACCATGGAGGAGTTGATCTAATAACTTCTAGGGAGTTTTTTGATCACAGATGCAAACGTTATAGATTAATAATATGTAAAGTTTACTTGACTGTCAAGTTTACTTTACATTTAATTGTTCGCGTGCCGCATAGACTGCCACCAAGAAAAGGGCAACTATTTCAATCAACTCTAACCAACTTAGTAAGCTGGCATCTGGCAGCCCAAAAACAATCAGGCATGCACTCATAAAGTAGATCAAAATAATAAATCCAAAGATTTGATAGAGCTTTGCTGAAGGGCTTTTATAAGCTTTATATCCAAAGATTATTAGAGGTAGCGACCAAATAAATATACCTATCAAAGGAGTCCCTACTAATAGTCCTTGTGATAAATGCGTTATTAGCAATGCACACATCAATATTAGGAAGCTTTTTCTAAGATTCATTTTAATTTTAGTATTAGTTCAGCCATCCTAGCTCCAGTTGCAACAGCTATTTCCTTCTCATGTGAAGTTAAGTCTCCCTGTTTTGTATTGGCTACATGGGATGGCCCATAAGGAGTTCCGCCACTTTTAGTTTTATTTAGCCCAGGGATGGAGTAGGGCGAGCCAACAAACACCATACCTTGATGGAGCATATAAGTCATAAGATTAAATAATGTAATCTCTTGACCACCATGTTGAGATCCTGTTGAGGTGAAAACACAACCAGGTTTATTTTCTAATTCATGGTTTGACCAAATATCTCCAGTTGAATCTAGGAAATATTTCAGCGGTGCTGCCATGGAACCAAATCTAGTTGGTGAACCAAGCGCCAAGCCAGAGCAATGAATAAGATCCTCTTTGGTGCAATAAATCTCACCTTCACTAGGCATGCTCGGCTCAACGGCTTCAGCTACAGTTGAAACTTTTGGCACAGTTCTAATCTTGACTTCAAGACCCTTTTTCTCTGCGCCATCAGCCAGCGCATGCGCCAGGTTCCTCACAGCCCCTGTCGCCGAATAAAACAAGATTAGAAGATATTTTTGATGCATAATAGTTTCCTTTTGCAATACTATAAAACATGAAATTTAAATTACCATTAACTTTGTTTTGTCTTTTTCTAGTTTCTTGTGAAAAGGGCGATGTAGAAATTTTTGATTCAAGACCAATTTTTTCATCCAGCCTCAGTGGTAAGTGGGTCTTGGTAAATTATTGGGCAGATTGGTGCCCTCCATGCATCAAAGAAATTCCTGAAATAGTTTCTTTTTCAAAAAAATATCCTGAGGTTGAGGTTTTTGCATTTAATTTTGATCGACTCGAAGCTGAAGATCTAAGACCTCAAATCAAAAAATTTGGCATTAAATACCCATCAATCATTACTCATCCAAAAACTTTGTGGGGCATTCAAACACCAAAAACACTTCCAGCGACATATTTTATTTCTCCAGAGGGAGAGATTGTTTTTACCAGCTTAAAACCCCAAGATGAGGCGAGTTTGTCTTTAATATATGAAGACTTACAAAATGGAGCTTAAATAACCGTCTTGAATCAAAGACTCTGGGTTCACTTTATTTCCATCAAAATAAACTGTCCAATGCAGATGCGGTCCTGTAACTCGACCGGTGGCTCCTACCAAACCTATCTCGTTGGATTGTTCAACCAAATCACCGAGCTTTACTTTTATTCCACTCATATGTGCATAGGAAGAAAATAAACCATGACCGTGGTCAAGAATTAAAGTTAATCCAGTGTAAAAATAATCACCTATTAAAACCACCTTGCCTTTTAGAGGGGCAACAATAGGCGTTCCGATGCTGCCACGAAGATCTAGAGCTAAATGAGCTGATCTAGGCATTCCATTCACAAACCTTTGCTTGCCAAAAGGTGATGTCACAATTCCTGGAACCGGAGCGACAAAATCAAAAGAAGGAGTAATCTCTGTTGAAGAATTGCTTAAGGCGGATTTAATTTCTATGGCCTCTTTGTTTGCTCTAGCTTGATCTTCTTTGCTTAAGGTAACCTTGCTTTCATCAGCAATAGTAATTCTTGATTCTCCAAAGTTCACCCAATTTACTTTCACCTTTACATGATGTCTGGTAATCACAAGATCTTGTTTTACAAAAGGGAGGCTTACCAATTGTTTTGTTCCTGCAGAGGTTTTAAAGGTTAAGACATCAGATTTTTCTTGAGCTGCTGCTGGAATTGATATGATTTCTCCGCTTTGACCTTGAAATAAATCATTTGCAAAAGTTTGAGTGCCCATCAAAGCCAACAGAGCTAGAAGCTTGGACGTCTTAATCTTTTTTTGAAACATTTGAAATAAAACCTCCATCTGCAAGACGGGTAGTTACATTATCACCCACCTTAAGATCTTTTGAGGATTTTAAGGCTTGCCCATTCTCATTCATTACTATTGCATAACCCCTGTCAAGAACAGCCAAAGGGCTGATTGCTTTCAAATTAGCATTAAGGCTCGCCAGCATTAATTTTTTCTTATCAATTAAATTCTTTATTTGAGAATTCAATGAGTTGAGATTATTTTTTAGGCGATCTTCATGTTTGCTAAACCTTTGCAATGCGCTTGATTGATAAATTTGAGTAGCAGCCAATTGGAAATTTTGTTTGGCACCACTCACGATGTTTTGCATGACATTTGCAAGACGAATCTCTACGTTATCTAGAGATTGAGATTGCTCTTTGAGCATGGTGAGCGGATTTTTTAAATTTTGTGAGGCAAGAAGGATTGTCTGAGATTTCTCTGTTAACCTTGCTTGTACTAAATAACCAAGGGTTGTTTTCCATTCTTCAAGCCTGTCTTCGAGTTGAAAATAATACTCTGTAACCATTTCAGCAGCTGCTGTTGGAGTTGGGGCCCTGAGATCAGCAACAAAATCTGTGATCGTGAAATCAATCTCGTGGCCAACACCAGAAATGATGGGCAGAGGAAAATCAAATATTTCTCTAGCTAAGCTTTCATTATTAAAAGCCCATAAGTCTTCAATTGATCCACCGCCTCGGCATATCAAAATTACATCCAAAGCATTTTCAGGATTTAGGTTGTTGTAGTTTAAAGTTTTTTGCAAAGCCTCAATCACTGACTTTGGAGCAGTATCGCCCTGAACTGTAGCAGGAATTAGAGACACTTGACTGATAGGAGCACGTCTTTGAATGGTCGTCAGGATATCTTGAAATGCTGCGGTAGATTCAGAAGTGATGACTCCAATGTGTTTGGGTTGAAAAGGAATTTGTTTTTTAGTTTCTTGAGTAAAAAGACCTTCTTCATCTAATTTTTTCTTGAGCTCTTCAAATTGATGCATTAGATTACCAGCGCCTGCAGGCTCCATTGAGCTAACAATTAATTGATAATCTCCGCGCGGGGCATAGAGACTGACCTGACCTTTTAAAATACATTGATCACCATTTTGTGGATCAAAGTTCAACCTTAAATTTTGATTTCTAAACATGGCACATCGGATAGCGCCATCTTCATCTTTTAAAGTAAAGTAGATGTGCCCAGAAGAGGGACGCGCTATGTTTGAAATTTCTCCCAGAACAGACACGCCTCTAAATTGATTTTCTAAAAGTTTTTTTGCCTGT
The DNA here is from genome assembly GCA_028344535.1 of Pseudomonadota bacterium. Classification (GTDB taxonomy): domain Bacteria; phylum Pseudomonadota; class Gammaproteobacteria; order Magnimaribacterales; family D2472; genus D2472. The sequence goes on from JAOMBK010000006.1 coordinate 22,592, forward strand.
TGGTTCAGTTGCCCAACAGAGATAATTTCATCTCCTTGTTCTACAATGTCAGCACACATAAACGAAGTATATATTGATGTCATCACAATTAAAGTCAGCGCAGAATTTTTTTATCCTGTGTCTTGGAGGCAGCCTCATAGGATTGGCTCCCTTGTTTGTAAGGTGGAGCGAGCTATCTCCCTCTTGGAACTTATGCTATCGAATGTTCTTAGCTCTGCCATTTCTAGCGCTTATAAATTTTTATTACAACGGCTCTCAAGCATTTAAGTTAAAAAGTCGAAGGCATTTATTGCTGGTGCTTATTGCCTCACTCGCATTTGCAGGCGATATGAGTTCTTGGCATTGGAGCTTACAGTTCACCTCAGTGGCCAATGCAACTATTTTTGTAAACACTGCATCGATTTACATGGTGATCTTTGCTGTCTTAGTATTTAAAGAATCCATTTCTAGACAATTTATTTTGTCTTTTGTTCTAACTTTTATTGGAGTGATTGGGCTCATATATTTCTCAAATATTAAAACTGAGGGAGCTCTAATGGGAGATGGCATTGCATTGATGGCAGCATTTTTATATGCCACTTATTTATTGATTATTTCTCGGTTAGGTGAAGAGAGCTCCATTAATATAATTTTCTACACAACACTGTTCACTGGAATGTTTGGTTTTGTGTTTGCTTTGTTTGAATCAAGAGATTTTTTGCCTAGCTCCTCAGCTCAATTTTATAATTTATTAGCTATGGCTATTTTGTGCCAAGTCGGAGGCCAGTTTTTTATTACATACAGTTTGCCAAAGATTAAAGCTTCCTTAGGATCTATTGGCTTGCTAATGCAACCAATCATTGCAACTATTTTTGGAGCTATAGTATTTTATGAATACCTCAATTTCATCCAATTAAGTTTTGTCATCCTAGCCTTGCTTGGTATATATTTTGCTAGATTAGAGATTAAACCCACAACGGAGTTAAAACATGAAACCCAAAACTAAAGCACAAGAGCTCGGCTTTCTTTCAAGAGATTATGCTGTCGCAAAAGATAAAAAAAATTGGTTAGCTCTCTTCGACGAAAATGCCATAGTGCAGGATCCAATTGGTAAAAGCCCGTTGGACCCAGAGGGTAATGGTCACCAAGGGATTACCGCAATTGAAAAGTTTTATGACACAGTCATCGCCAATGGCAACATAGAATTTAATATCTTAGAGTCGATTCCATGCGCAGATGAGTGCGCTAATTATGCAGAGATAGTGAACGTTGTTGGAGATGTCAAAATAGAAACTAAAATGATTGTAATTTATCGTGTAAATTCAAGTGATAAAATAGTATCATTACGGGCCTTTTGGGATTACCAAAATATGGAAGATCAACTTAAGGCTTTATTTTAAATATTGGGTGATTAGCTCAGTTGGGAGAGCATCTCGTTTACACCGAGAGGGTCGGCAGTTCGAGCCTGTCATCACCCACCAATCAGACAAAAAAAAGCCCAGAAAAAATCTGGGCTTTTTTATTTAAGCTATTAACTTAGTCGTTATCACTAACGGCAGCAACATAAATTGCTAAACCGAATGCGATTTTGTTTAAGAAGTCAGCTAAGTTATAGATAAGGTTAGCATTTGCCATATCAGGATTTGCTCCCATACCTAAGTAATAACCAATTGGATATATAGCCCAACCGACAGTCACAATCAAACGAATTGTGCTAAATGCCTGTTGTGCAGCTACGTTACCGCTTGATGCATTTAACTTACCTGCTTCTCCAGAGAAGACCTCATAAATTATATACAACCAAGCCGCCATTCCAATTACAAAACAAATCATTGCATTAGAACCTGTTTCACCCATAAATCCAGCTATTAGCATAACAAGTGATGCTCCTAATAGTCTCCAGAAAACGCCTGAACCAACATTAGTACAGACCTTTAGGATCAAATAGAACTCAATAATTTGAAGTGGAACGGTAATTAGCCAATCTATGTACCTATATACGGTTGGAGATGTACCAGTATCAACCCATACGCCTCTCATATATAAATAGTGCCAAAACGCCACACCAGTAACTAATCCAGCTACTGACAATGATGTTTTCCATTTACCTTGAACAACATCTCTTTCTGCAAAAAAGAATACTGTAGCTGCAAGCATTGCTGCAGTTACAAGCCAGAAAGAAATTCCTGTGAGATCACTGGTTGCAAGATCAGTAGTTGCAGCAAAAGTCGGCATACTGGTCAAACCAATGAGAGCAAAGAAATATTTCATAATAACTCCATTTTTTATTATTTTTAACTCTCCCCCATGGACAGTTCAATTAGCATAACAAAATTTCAACTTTTGAGTAAAATTATTGCTAAAATTTTTATTCATTAAATTTGACAAAATAATTGCTTAAAGGTACACAAAAAAAAGTTGCAGAAAAATTCAAAAAAGCTATCATTCACAAGCGTTCGCGGTCCGGTAGTTCAATCTGGTTAGAACGCCGCCCTGTCACGGCGGAGGTTGCGAGTTCGAGTCTCGTCCGGATCGCCATTTGAATAAAATATGAGCAGCCAAATAGCACTTATACTTCTCAATCTTTTGATTGCTGGGGTCATCTTTAGCCATCTTGCTTTAACTACACCTGTAATTTTTAAAACTCTTGATGAGGATGCAGCTTCAAGGTTCCTCCGTACAATTTTTCCAAGGTACTATCTCCTGCTATTTTTATTATCATTGCCTGCGATTTTAATTCTTTATTTCCAAGACTCATCACTAAGCTGGTGGTTGGGTATTAATATAACTGCTCATGCTTTCATTGGTTTGGTTGGCATTCCAATTACCAATGCAGCGAAAGACAGAGGCTGGGATAAAATATTTTCTTTTTCACATGGTGTGAGCGTCTATTGCACCATCGTAATTTTTGCACTTAGCATCATTCAGTTTTTTTTATTAATCGATTAAATTTTCTTTTGCACAAAAAATTAAATCTTGAAACCAAGCTATGCGAGCAGTGCAATCGATCATTTGCTTGGAGAAAAAAATGGAAGCGATCTTGGGATGAGATTAAATTTTGTAGTAAAAAATGCAAAGCTGACTCAAAAAAAAATTAAACAAATACTTGAACTTAATGGTTTCAACACCATATTGATTTCAAAGGGGATAAACAACTATGGCTAGACCAAAAACAAAATCTTTTCAAACGGAAACCAAGCAGCTTTTGCAGTTGATGATTCATTCATTGTATTCAAACAAAGAAATTTTTCTTAGAGAGCTTGTGTCTAACTCCTCTGATGCACTTGATAAGCTTAGATTTAATGCCATAGAAAACTCAAAGTTACTTGAGGGAGACGCTGACCTAAAAATTAATATCAGTTTGAATTCACAAAATAATACGGTGACCATCTCAGACAATGGGATCGGTATGGTGGAAGAAGAAATTATTGAAAATATTGGAACCATTGCCAAATCTGGTACCGCTCAATTTTTATCAGAAATGACTGGTGACAAAAAAAAGGATTCTAATCTTATAGGTCAATTTGGAGTAGGGTTTTACTCTGTATTCATGGTGGCTGAAAAAGTATCAGTTCACTCCAGGTCAGCAAATGCAACCTCCGATGAGGCAGTCATGTGGGAAAGCACTGGAGAGGACACCTACCAGCTATCAAAGATTCCAAAAGAAGATCGAGGAACCAAGATCACTATCTATCTCAATGAAGAAAATAAAGAGTTTTCCGAATTGATGCGAGTCAAGTTTTTGCTCCAAAAATATTCTCAATATATTAACTTCCCTTTAATTTTAAACCCTGAAGAGGGCGAGCCAGAAACCATTAATGATTCAGAGGCCATTTGGCTAAAATCAAAGAGATCTGTAAAAGCAGATGAGTATAAAGAGTTTTATAAGTTCATTTCTTATGATTCAAATGATCCCTTAACTTGGATGCATAATAAGGTTGAGGGCAAGCAAGAATATTCTAGTTTACTTTTTATTCCTGAAAAATCTCCATACGATCTTTGGAACAGAGATACTCCAAGAGGAATTAAGTTGTTTATTCAGAGAGTATTCATTATGGATGATGCTGCTCACTTCCTTCCTTTATACCTTCGTTTTGTTAAAGGAGTGGTTGACTCCAGCGATTTACCTCTAAATGTTTCTAGAGAGTTACTTCAAGACCATCCTTTGGTTGACTCAATTAAAAAAGGTTTAAGCAAAAGAGTGCTCGATACCCTGAAAAAAATGCAGAAAGATCAACCGGAAGATTATCAGAAATTTTGGAAGGAGTTTGGTCTGGTTATTAAAGAAGGGCCCGCTGAAGATTATGAAAACTCTGAATCTATAGCTGAGCTTTTTTTGTTTGCCAGCACCGCATCTGATGAAAATAAAATTGACACCACCCTTGACCAATACATTGAGCGCATGGATGGTGATGACGAAAAGATTTATTACTCTATTGCAGATACTTATGAGGCCGCGGTTAACTCTCCCCATATTGAGCATTTAAAAGCTAATGGAACGGAGGTTTTGCTTTTAACTGACAGAATCGATGAGTGGCTTATGTCTACTCTTATGCAATTTAAAGGTAAAACCTTAATCAATGTTGCTAAAGAAGAATTAGAGGAAGGAGCAAAAAAACCTAGGGTTACAAAAGAAAAGCAGGAAATTATTGATAAGATGAAAAAATCTTTAGATGCCAGAGTGTCCGATGTTATTGCAAGCTCTCGTCTAGTTGATTCCGCAGCTTGCTTGGTACTTTCCAAAGATGAGCCAGGCGCTCAACTAAAAAGAATATTGGAAGCGTCAGGGCAAACTTTTGATGAGTCAAAGCCCGTATTTGAAGTTAATTTAAAACATAAACTTATTAAAAAACTAGGTAACTTATCTGGAAAAGAGTTCTCTAACTTTGCTGAATTTTTATTTGATTATGCGATTATTGCAGAGGGTGGATCGCCAAAAGATCCTGCTAAATATCTTAGACAGTTAGATAAATACTTAGGGTAAATGACAATTAAAAAACAAGTTGCGGTTCTCGGGGGTGGGAGCTTCGGCACAGTTTTGGCAAATATTGCTGCATCAAATGGATATGAGGTTCGTTTGTGGGTTAGAGATGCTGATCAGGCTTTGAGGATTAATTCTGAGGGAGCCAATGCTACCTATCATCCTGAATTAAAACTATCAGATAATATTACTGCTGATGACAATCTAGCATCGGTGGTTGCAGAATCACAATATATTTTAGTCGCGACCCCAAGCATTATATTTGAGGAAGTGATATCTCGCTTAGAGCCATTGATTAGCCCCTCTGTGACAGTGATTTCCTGCACCAAGGGAATTAAGCCCGAGCCCTTTAGAACCATGACAGACATTATTAATCAGCACCTAGGACATATCATAGGGAACAGAATTGGAGCCCTCAGCGGACCAAATCTTGCTAAAGAAATAGCAGAAGAAAAGGTTGCAGGAACTGTCATTGCCTCAGAGAATGAGAGTATCAACATGGAGATCAAATCAATGCTGTCCTCAAAAACATTTAAGGTTTTTTCTAGCCAAGATACTCAAGGCGTTGAATTGGCTGGAGCCCTAAAAAATATATATGCCATTTGCTGTGGAATTGCTCATGCAAAATTAGTTGGAGAAAATGCATTAGGATTTATTGTTACCAGAAGCATGGCAGAGATGAGTAGATTTGCCGTTGCCAAGGGAGCAAATCCGATTACATTTTTAGGTTTAGCAGGCATGGGTGATTTGATGGCAACCTGCACATCAAAGTTATCAAGAAATTTTCAGCTTGGTGAGCTCATTGCAGAAGATCTTTCTTTAATAGCTGCTAAAGAGAAAGTTGGGCAAGTTGCTGAAGGTGCAAGGACACTTGAAGTTGTTTACCATGAAGCAAATAAAATGAATGTGAGCATGCCGCTCGTAAATTCGTTATACAAAATTTTATATTCTGACTCATCATCTGATCAATTAATTCAGGATTTGCTCGATCACCCCAATGAAGTTGATGTAGAATTTACTTACAAGGAAAAAAAATTATGAATGAAATAAATAAAGACGAATTATTAGATTTAACAAAATGGCAGCGCTTCTTTTTTATGGTCATATATTCATTTGCAATTAATGGTGTTGTTGGTATTTTAATAATCATTGCCGCAGTTCAATTTTTTTTCTATTTGTTTACTTCTAAAATTAATAATCAGCTTCAGACTGCTAACAATTGGCTGCATGGTTTTTTTAGCGACTCTTTAAACTTTCTTAGCTTTAACACTGATACTAAACCATGGCCTTTCAATGGTTCACAAGATGAAAAAACTGAGAGCTCAGAATCGGATGAAGAAGTTGACGTTGTTGAGGGCGAGTCTGAGGAAGTTAGCTCAGACGACGATGACCCAGAGCAAACTAAACCTTAAGCAAAGATAAAAATTCTGCTCTGACTTCAGGGTGTGCTTTGAAACTGCCACCTAGCCTGCTTGTAATGGTTGAGCTACCAGTATCCTCAACACCTCTTGACTTAACACAATAATGTTGAGCATCAACCATGACCGCCACATTTTCTGTGTCTAAGATATAGGAAAGGGCATGATATATTTGTTCAGTTAACCGTTCTTGAATCTGAGGTCGTTTAGAAAAGTACTCAACGATTCGGTTAATTTTTGATAACCCTAATACATTTTTCTTAGGAACGTATGCAACTGTTGCTAAGCCATCAATAACAACAAAATGATGTTCGCAATTTGATTGCACAGAAATGTTTCTTTCAACAATCATTTCATTGTAGTTCATCTTATTCTCAACGACAGTGGCTTTCGGAAAGGCATCATAATCTAGCCCCCAAAAGATTTCATTGACATACATTTTAGCAACGCGTTTTGGAGTATCCATCAAGCTATCATCTTTTAAATCAAGCCCCAAGGTTGCAACAATTTCATCAAAGTGACCTTCGATCTTCTCAATCTTTTCTCTTCGCGACAAGCCATTATCGATTACTGGAGTTTCAACCCCCACTGAAACTAAATGTTCATGTACCTTGTGCCCTAAAACAGGGTCAGTTTTTGTTTTATCATAAGACATGTACCTTTTCTCCTTCCTAACGCGGATATATTTATTATTTTAAGGCATGTTTAAAAGCTTTGTCTCGTATTTTAAGTAATTATATGTACCATTTTTTGGGTACATGTATGTACTTATGTTGTAAAAAATTCTTGGTAGGGTAGTGTGGACTGCAAATCAAACTTCTCATCATTTAATTTATTTGTGATTTGGTGAGATTCAACCTGGAAATTATTTATTCCATCTATTACATTTTCACCAAAAATATACCTTGATTGGATGTCACCTTTGAGAACTCTATTTTTGTTTTCTAGCAATTGCTCATCAACACTTTCTTTTTGAGAATGATATTTTTTAATTTGGTCTTTGGAATATTTTGATTGGAGCAGTTGCAGGGTTTTAGAAGGAGAGGCAAGCAAAGCAGTGCCGTTATTGCCGCCAAAACCTTTTGCATTTAAAACAGCAAAATCAAAATCATTGTTTTCAAATTCTAAATTCTCCAATAAAAAATTTACATTTTCTGTATAGACATTATCGGCAAGCTTTGGGGTAGAGGCTATGCCTGGAATCAAATTATTTCTCCAGCTCCCCAACGAACTGATCATTTGATCTCCGCCAGCTGCTGCAAGAGAGTGGCCGAGATAAGATTTGATAGCTGTCACAGGTAAAGATTTAATGCCAAAGGCTTTAGATATGCTGGAGATAATATGAGATTCACTTTCTCTGTTTTGAGGAGTGCTTGTTCCATGCGCATGAAAAAAGGTCTTATGCATAGCATCTTTACCAAAATGTTTTTTAATTTCGCTAAAAACTTTTCCAACCGTTAGATAATTTCCAGCTCCAGGGCCTGAAATTGATTTTTTATAACCATCAGCATGAATATGACTGGATAATGCTGCGCCGTGAATATTTAAACCAAGCTCAAGAGCAAGACTATCTGCCATCAGGATTACAAACTGAGCAGATTCTCCTAAACTCATGCCAATATTCTCACCAAAGGGCCTGCAGATTTTACGATGATTGGGTTCAGAAAAGTCTTCACCAAGTTTTTCTTGTAACTTCATAAGATTTACATCTTCTGCTAAACCCTTGGTGGCAGAAAATGCTTCATATATCTCAGGCACAATCCCGGACTCAGCCGCGCCAACGATGCTAATCAAGGATTCTCCTGATTGAATCATTGAAATTCCTAGCTTCAGGTTGTATTGGAAAGTTGCGCATGCACCTGTGTAGTTACCTGTAGAACCCATGCTTCCTAACACATAGGCGTGACCAAAGTCTGCACTACCTTCTCCTAGTGACATGGCCATATGCTTGCTTGTGATTCTCGAGCCTGCCAAGGGTGCTTGAAACATTCCTCCCATCCCATATTTATCTGCTTGCGCAACAGCGCAACCCGAGACGCATGAAATTTTTTGTCGAGGTACCTTTAAGAGGATTTCTTCCCATGGCAAACCAAGACTCATGACAGCATCTGATAAACCAAAAATAGTCATTGCAAGGCTGCGTGGATGTTGTCTGGAATTGTAGGTTTTAGCAGGATTAAATCCTGAAGGGAGTTGCCCTCCTGCTAAGGTAGGTAATTCTGGAGATCTAAAGTTATGCTCATCAAAAAAATCATCATCAATGGTTCTTAGCAGGGTGCTATTTAAGATTTGTTCTTTTTTATTGGTTCCCATGAGGTGGCCAAGACTTTGCAATACCTCATTTTGTTTTTCTGCATTAATACTATCGAATAACATTCTTTGGTGAGAGAAATCAAAGATGGATCTTCCAGCTGCATTAATTCCACCGTAACCAACAATCAGGGGAAGGTTAGACATGCTAAATTAATTTTTGAGCAGCCAACAACGTATTAAGAATTAAGGTATTAATCGTCATGGGACCAACTCCTCCAGGAACAGGAGTGTGGGCAGAGGCAATGGAGTCAATATCTTCCAGTTCTATGTCTCCACATTTTTCTGCAGGATGATAGCCAGCATCAATGACCACAGCTCCATTTTTAATCCAGTCTTTTTGAATTAGGCGAGGGACTCCAACCGCTCCCACTAAGATATCGGCATTTTTAATATGCTCTTGTAGATTGGTTGTCCTAGAGTGACAGATTGTAACGGTCGCATTTTTATTCAACAACATCATGGCCATAGGTTTTCCGAGAATAGGACTTCTACCAACAACAACTGCATTTTTACCAGAAATTTCAATTTTATAATGCTCAAGGATGCGCATAATGCCAGCTGGAGTGCATGAACCAAATGCCTCTTCCCCCATGGTCATTTGGCCAAATCCAATACAGGTCACACCATCAACATCTTTTTCAACATTAATCGCATCAAAACAATCTCGCTCATTGATTTGTGATGGCACAGGATGTTGCAATAAGATGCCATGAACATTGCTATCTTGGTTCAGTTTTTCTATGGCTTCTAACAACTCTTCGGTAGTAGTCTCTTTACTTAACTCAACTGCTATTGAATCCATGCCAAGTCTGGCACAAGCATTTTGTTTCATTTTTACATAGGTGGCTGATGCAGGATCTACGCCAACCAAAATCGTAGCTAAGGTTGGGGTGATGCCGTTTTCTTTTAATTTAGAGACGCTAGCTTTTATGTCCTCTTCAGCTAATTTCGCAAGCGCTTTTCCGTCTAAAATTTTTGATGGCATACCTCCATTTTCCCATCATTAAATTTTTATGCAATGGAGATTGATTATTTAACCTTAAAACTTTAAGATCACTCGTCTCGGGGTATAGCGCAGTCTGGTAGCGCACTCGCTTTGGGAGCGAGTGGTCGTAAGTTCGAATCTTACTACCCCGACCAGTGCGCCTGTAGCTCAGTTGGATAGAGCAACGGTTTTCTAAACCGTGGGTCAGGAGTTCGAATCTCTTCAGGCGCGCCATTGTTATGGCTCTTTACTCACCCTCTAGCAGTTATTTCTGAAAGCTAAATATAGCGACCAAACATATAGTAAAATATGAACAAAGTTATGATGAATGTGTAAATTCTATTTTTAGTTTTCTTTTTCATAAATTAATGAAGAAAATTATTAAAGTAAATATATATTGAATTAGGTAGATGAATAAAAATTTTTTTACAGTTGCGGCTTTTTATGCTTTTGCAGATTTATTAAATGTAAAAGAACTACAAAGAATATTTACTCACTTCTTAAAAAAAGAGGATATCAAGGGCACGGTTCTCCTGGCTCATGAAGGAATCAACGGTACCGTCTCTGGAACCAAGGCTGCCATTGATCAATTTAAAAATTTTCTTAAATCACATAACCTCCACGAATCGCAAAACTTTAAAACCTCCAAGAGCACAGTAGATCCATTTCCTCGTCTAAAGGTTAAATTAAAAGATGAAATAGTTAGCATTGGCAATGAATTAGCTGATCCGACAAAAATTGTTGGCGAATATGTTCAGCCAGAAGATTGGAATAGTTTGATTTCTCAGGAAGATGTTTTAGTTTTAGATACAAGAAATACTTATGAATTTTCAATTGGTACTTTTGAAAAATCTATACAACCAGAGACCAAAAATTTTAGAGAATTTCCAGATTGGCTTGAAAGCCTTGAATCATCAGGTATTGATAAAGATAATAAAGTGGCCATGTTTTGCACAGGTGGTATTCGTTGCGAGAAAGCATCTTCTTTGATGAAGGCAAAAGGGTTTAAAAATATCTATCATCTGCAAGGCGGCATTTTAAATTATATTGAAAAAGTAGATGAAGAAGAATCATTGTGGCAAGGAGAATGTTTTGTCTTTGACGATCGAGTAGCGCTAAATCACAATTTAGAAGTTGGCTCTTATGATATGTGTCATGGTTGTAGGATGCCTATTACAGAGGCAGACAAGCTTGAGGATGAGTATGTAAGGGGGGTGAGTTGTCCAAATTGTTATAATACAAAAACGCCTGATCAAAAAAAACGTTATGCAGATAGGCAAAAACAGGTTGATTTAGCAAAGCTTAGGAATGAAAAACATATCGGAGCTACTTTCCAATCAAATAAAAAATGACTCCAATACTCTACAGTTTTAGAAGATGCCCATATGCTATGCGAGCACGAATGGCATTAATTTTGGCTTCAAAAGAATGTGAATTAAGAGAAATTTTACTTAAAGACAAACCTGATGAAATGCTAAAAGTTTCTTCCAAGGGTACTGTTCCTGTTTTGCAATTTACCAATAAAGTTTTAGACGAAAGTCTAGACATCATTTCTTGGGCCATGGAATCTCCAGCTCCCAATGTCCATATTTACAGCGAAGCAGAAGAATCATTAGCTTTAGAGCTTGTTCAGTTATTTGATTCAAAATTTAAATATCATCTTGATCGTTACAAGTACTCATCTCGATATGGCGTCGATCCAAGGGATCACCAACAAGAGTGCAGAGTTATTCTAGAAAATCTAGAGGCCAAGATTAAACCTAATCCATGGATTTTTGGCAATGCAGTCAGTCTTTTGGATATTTCTATTCTTCCTTTCATCCGACAATGCAAAATAGCTAATCCTGATTGGTTTTTTGCTCAAGACTTCGTGAAGGTAATTGACCTCTTAAATTATTTTGAAAACGGGAATTTATTTGCTCAAGCTATGCAAAAGTATGACCTATGGGATCCTACAAAAAATAATGGAAATATTTTTCCGTAAATTTTTACAAGCCAATTGAATCATAACTTGTAGCAATTCTATCTAATGCCACTTTGTATGCGGCGGTGCGAAGATTGGGAATATCATTTTCAATCATGCTTTGCCTTACTTTTTGATAAGCTTCCCTCATCATGTCGTCAAGGCCAGATCTAACCAAATCTATTTCATTGGCACCCTCAATGAACTGTTCCTTAAATTGATCTGGCATCTCTTTTCCTGTCATGGTTTCAATCGCTGAAATAAGGGTATCAAACTGAAAAGCATTCCTTCTTTTTTCAAGTCTGCCAAAACGAATATGCCTTAAATTTCTTATCCACTCAAAATAGCTGACCGCAACTCCACCAGCATTAGCCATAATATCTGGAATAATAGTTACATTGCGCTCATTTAAAAGCCCATCTGCTTCAAAGGTAATAGGGCCGTTGGCTGCCTCTACAATCAGTTTGGCTTTTATGTCTTGAGCGATAGTCTTATCTATAACATTTTCTTTTGCCGCTGGAATAAGAATGTCACATTCCATGGTTAAGAACTCTGATGTGTTGGCTTCAAACTTGCCTTCACTGCAGTCCTCAAAACTTCCATGCTCAGATTGATGTGATTTTATTTTTTCTATATTTAGGCCATCCGGGTTAAGAATTGCTCCATTGTGTTCCATGACACAAACTATTCTGCACTCATCTTCTTCTTGTAAAAACTTTGCAGCATGGTACCCAACATTTCCAAGCCCTTGAAGAACAACTTTTTTATCTTTTAAGCCACCTTTAAATCCCGCTTTTAAATAATCTTCTTCATGTCGAAAGAATTCTCTTATTATGTATTGAACACCTCTTCCAGTTGCCTCTGATCGACCAACTAGGCCTCCTTTCTGCGTTGGCTTTCCAGTTACACATGCTAAGGCATTAATATCGGTAGGGTGAATGCGTCTGTACTCATCCGCTATCCAAGCCATCTCTTCTGCGCCCGTTCCTACATCAGGCGCTGGAACATTTTGGGCAGGATGAATCAAGTCGCGTTTAATAAGTTCTTGAGCAAATCGTCGAGTAATTTTTTCAATCTCAGATTTAGTCCACTCTTTTGGGTTGATTTTTAGAGCGCCTTTAGAGCCACCATATGGAACTTCAATAATTGCACATTTATAGGTCATAAGAGCTGCAAGAGCCTCTACTTCTTCTTGAGAAGCATTGATGTCATATCGAATGCCGCCCTTGGCTGGTTCAAAATGTTCTGAATGGACCGAACGCCACCCAGTAAATGTATGTATTTCTTTTCTTAACTTTACGCCAAAATTGATTGTATAAGTTGAATTGGAGACCCTGATTCTTGTGGCTAAATCAGGTGAAATTTCTGTATAGCTTAAAGCTTGATCAAACAGTTTATTGGTGCTATTTAAAAAATCTTGGTTAACCAAAATATCCCCCTTAAAAAAATATTATTATATGCTTTTTACATCTATAATGTTTCGTTTCTTGGCGGGCGTAGCTCAGTTGGTTAGAGCGCTGGATTGTGGCTCCGGAGGCCGTGGGTTCGAACCCCATCGCTCGCCCCATTAAAATTAGATAAATAAAATGAGTAGCAAAATAAAAAAACTAAAAGATTTAGAACGTAAGTTGACTGTTTCAGTTCCTGTTGAGGATTACGAAAAAAAATATGCTGGTAAGCTTTCAAAGATCAAATCTACAGCAAAACTTGATGGATTTAGAAAAGGCAATGTTCCTGATGACGTTCTTAAGCAACGTTACGGAGATTCCATTCACTACGAAGTTTTAAATGAGCTTATCCAAGAGAGCTACCCAAAAGAGCTTCAAGAACAGAACATTAAACCTGCATCCTCTCCTGCAATTAGTATTGAGAATGAAGATGCTGCGAAGCCTATTTCGTATTCAGCAGTGTTTGAAGTTTTTCCGGAAATTAAGCCAAAGCTTTCTCGATGGAAAAGTTTTGAAAAATCTGAAATCACTTTGGATGACTCAGATATTGATCTGGCGATTGATGATATTTTGGAAAGGTATTGCGAGTGGCAAAAAGTTGAAAGAGCAGCTGAAGAGAAGGATCAAGTGGTCATTGATTTTGAGGGAAAAATTGATGGTGAGGGTTTTGAGGGAAATGAATCTAAAGATTTTAAATTGGTTATCGGTTCAAAATCTATGATTCCAGGATTTGAAGATAACTTGGTTGGCAAGAATTCAGGAGAAAGCTTTTCATTCAAAACAAACTTCCCAGAAGATTATTTTAAGAAGGATTTAGCAGGCAAAGAGACTGAATTTTTTATTACAGTTCATGAGGTGCAAGAGATGCACAAGGCTAAAATTGACAAAGAGCTTTTTGAAAAACTTGCGATGGAAGATGTTTCTGATGAAAAAAGCTTCCGTGCAGAAATTTCAAAACGAATGGAAGGCGAGATAGCGCAACAAGAAAAATCTCTTACCAAGGAATCCATTTATGAAACGCTTCTTCAGAGTAATGATTTCAAAGTTCCGAATGCTACGGTTGCAGAACAGGCAGAGCTCATGAGGAAGGATTCATTAATGCGTATGGGTCAAACTGCTGAAAATGCTCCTGAAGATCTTTTTCCGGTCGATGAGTTTAAAGAAAATGCTGAAAAAAGAGTGAGGTTGGATCTCTTGTTTTCAGCTTTGATACAAAAATACGAGCTTGAAGTCAAAGAAGAGGATTTAAATGCGTTTATCGAAGAGGAGGCTGAAAAGTACAAGGATGGCGAACAATTTAGGGCATGGATTCAAAGCCAGCCTCAGCAGCTTGATCAGTACAGAATGGTAATATTAGAAAATTTGCTCATTGAAAAATTAGATTCTGCCCTTAAATCTAAAGTAAAGGTGATAAAATTTTCAGAACTAGCTAATAAATAAAATATGGAAAAAATAAATTCTGGTTTGGTGCCAATGGTTGTAGAGCAGACTCCTCGTGGGGAGCGTGCTTTTGATATATATTCACGACTTTTAAAAGAAAGAATTATTTTTTTATCCGGCCCTATAGACGATTATATTTCTAACTTAGTAGTTGCTCAGCTTCTATTTTTAGAGTCAGAAAATCCCGAAAAAGATATTAGTATTTATATTAATTCTCCTGGGGGTGTTATTTCTTCGGGCTTAGCCATATATGACACTATGCAATTTATTGCTCCTGAGGTTTCTACATTGTGTATTGGTCAGGCAGCAAGCATGGGGTCGCTTTTGCTTGCTGGTGGAGAAAAAGGTAAAAGATTTGCATTAACTAATTCTCGAATCATGATTCATCAACCCCTTGGTGGCTTCCAAGGTCAAGCTTCTGACTTTGAGATCCACGCAAAAGAAATGCTTTTGGTTAAACAAAAGGTTAATGAGATACTTGCTAAGCATACCGGTAAGACTTTAAAGAAAGTTGAGCAAGACACTGATAGAGATAATTTTTTGAATGCTAAGGAAGCTAAAGCCTATGGCATAATCGATGAAATATTAGAGAGCAGACCAACCACCAATGGAAAATAAAGACAACAATAAACTATCCTGCACTTTTTGCGGCAAAGGCCAAGAAGAGGTTCGCAAGCTTATTGCTGGACCGAGTGTTTACATCTGTGACGAGTGCGTTGACCTTTGCAATGACATTATAGAAGAGGAAGTCAAAGCTGAGGACGAAGAGGTGCTTGATGTTTTGCCATCTCCTTTAGAGATATTTAAGCAGCTTGATGATTACGTAATAGGCCAAGAGAAAGCTAAAAAAACCCTATCGGTTGCTGTTTATAATCACTATAAGCGATTGCGATCTAATGCAAAGAAAGATGAGATTGAGCTTCAAAAAAGTAATGTTTTATTGCTTGGACCAACTGGCAGCGGTAAAACGCTTTTGGCACAAACTCTGGCAAGAGTTCTTAATGTTCCATTTACTATTGCGGATGCAACGACCTTAACTGAAGCTGGATATGTTGGCGAGGATGTTGAGAATATTATTCAGAAGCTTCTGCAAAAATGTGATTATGACCCTGATAAAGCCGCCCTTGGAATTGTGTATATTGATGAAATTGATAAGATTGCGCGCAAATCAGATAATCCCTCCATTACTAGAGATGTATCTGGTGAGGGCGTTCAGCAGGCCTTACTCAAGTTAATAGAGGGTACAGTTGCCTCAATTCCGCCTCAAGGTGGAAGAAAACATCCGCAACAAGAATTCATTCAGATTGATACCTCTAATATATTATTTATTTGCGGTGGAGCTTTTTCTGGGATTGATGAAGTTATCAAACATAGAACAGATAAATCTGGTATTGGCTTCGGTGCGGCTGTTAAAGATACTCAGGCATCTGTTGCTTCCATTGTAGAAACTTTAGAACCAGAAGATCTGGTTAAATTTGGCTTAATTCCAGAATTTGTTGGTAGATTGCCAGTGATCTCCACTTTGCATGAGTTAGATGAGGAAGCCTTGGTCAGAATTCTACAAGAACCCAAAAATGCATTAGTTAATCAGTACAAATACCTATTTGATATTGATGAGGTTGAATTAGATTTTCGAACCGAAGCTTTGCTTGAGATAGCAAAAAAGGCCCTGCAGAGAAAAACAGGCGCAAGAGGATTAAGATCAATTATGGAAGAGCTACTAATGGATACAATGTTTGAGCTTCCTAATATTGATTTAGAAAAAGTAATCGTGGATGAGAATTCTGTCTTGCATTCAACAGATCCAATCAAGGTCTATAAATCTCCTAAGAAAAAAACCTCTTCTGCTGGTTGAATTTAATTAATTCTCCCTCATTATATTTATATGGCTACTATTAAATATGATCTTCCGCTTATTCCTCTCAGAGACGTCGTAGTATTTCCTGGCGTGGTCTCAACTCTATTTGTTGGCAGGAATAAATCCATCAATGCGCTGAATGCCGCCATGGCTGGGGAGAAGAAGATTATTTTAGCTGCACAAAAAGATGGGTCTTTGGATGCACCTTTGTTTGATGATTTGTATAAGGTTGCAACTATTGCGAATATCCTGCAATTAATCAAACTGCCGGATGGAACTGTAAAAGTTTTGGTTGAGGGCTCCCACAGAGCTCAAATGAACTCTTTGGAGTCAGATTCAAAATTCTCTAAAGTAAGAGTAAGTCTTATTACCGAGCCAGCTATCGATGCCAAAGATGGAGAAAATTTAGCAAGGTTCATCAAAGCAAAGTTTCATGATTTTATCAAAATTACGAAAAAAATCGCTCCAGAGGTTTTGGCATCAATTGATGCTTTGGATGATTTATCTAGAATTATTGATTCAATAGCTGGCCATTTGCCGATGGAAATTAAGCAAAAGCAAGAAATCCTTGAAACAGCTGACTTCCAGTTGAGGGCTGAAATTCTAATAGCTTTTATAGAGTCTCAATTGGATGTGATGGATGTCGATAAAAGAATCCGAAATAGAGTAAAAGGACAGATGGAAAAATCTCAACGAGAGTATTATTTAAATGAGCAGATCAAAGCTGCTCAAAAAGAGCTGGGTGATATCAGTGAAGAGGGCGATGAAATCTCGCAGCTAGAAGAAGATATTTCCAAGGCAGGTATGTCCAAAGAGGCATTGAAAAAAGCAAACAATGAATTTACTAAGTTTAAGCAAATGTCTCCTATGTCAGCAGAGGCATCAGTTGTGCGCTCTTACTTAGATTGGTTAACTGGCATTCCTTGGAAGAAAAGAAGCAAAGTTAAGTCAAATTTAAATTCAGCAACAGAAATTCTCAACGAAGATCACTTTGGCTTAGACGAAGTGAAAGAGAGAATTCTAGAATATTTAGCAGTTCAACAAAGAGTTAAAAAATTAAAAGCCCCGGTCTTATGTTTGGTAGGTCCCCCTGGGGTTGGAAAAACTTCTCTTGGAAAATCTATCGCAAGGGCTACGAATAGAAAATTTGCCAGAATGTCATTGGGCGGAGTTAGGGACGAGGCTGAAATTAGAGGGCATCGAAGAACCTACATTGGATCTATGCCAGGAAAAATTATTCAAAAGCTTTCAAAAGTTGAAGTAAAAAATCCATTATTTCTTTTAGATGAGATTGATAAAATGGGCATGGATCACCGAGGTGATCCTGCTTCAGCTCTACTAGAGGTTTTAGATCCAGAGCAAAATAATACATTTTCAGATCATTATTTAGAGGTGGATTTTGATCTCTCCGAGGTAATGTTTGTTTGTACTGCCAACAGTTTAAACATTCCTGGCCCATTGCTCGATCGCATGGAGATTATTAGGCTTCCTGGCTACATAGAGGATGAAAAATTAAATATAGCAAAACAATATTTAATCCCTAAGCAGCTTGAAAGAAATGGGCTAGATGATAAAGAAGTTAAGCTTAGTGATAAATCTATATTGGACATAGTGCGCCACTATACGAGAGAGGCGGGTGTGAGAGGTCTCGAAAGACAGATTGCAAAGATTTTTAGAAAGTCAGTTAAAGAAAGAGTGTTAGCAGATCCTAAAAAAATTAAATCTTCAATAAATATTACTCCAAAAAATTTAGAAAAATATTGCGGTGTTCCTAAATTTAAATTTGGAGAGGCCGATGTTGAGGACATTGTGGGTAAAGTTGCTGGGTTGGCATGGACTGAAGTTGGCGGTGAGTTGTTAACTATTGAATCGTCATATGTACCTGGAAAAGGGCAGGTAATTAAAACTGGTTCTTTGGGTGACGTGATGCAGGAATCCATTCAAGCCGCTCTAACAGTCGTAAGGTCTAGATCAGAAAAATTAGGCATTCCTGTTAATTTTTATGAAAAATTTGATGTTCATATTCATGTTCCTGATGGAGCCACTCCCAAAGATGGGCCCAGCGCTGGAGTTGGAATGTGTACAGCAATGATTTCTGTTTTCACAGGAATACCTGTGAGATCGGATACTGCCATGACAGGCGAAATTACATTACATGGCCAAGTCACAAAAATCGGTGGCCTGAAAGAAAAGTTATTAGCTGCTAAACGCGGAGGTATAAAGAGAGTTATTATCCCGGAAGATAATGCTGCCGATTTGAGAGAAATACCATCCCAAATTACACACGCATTAGAGATTCTTCCCGTGAGATGGGTCGATGAAGCTATCACTCAAGCTCTTACTTCCGAACCAAAACCAATCAAAAAAAGAAGAAATTCTAAAATTCTTAGCAAACCAAAATCATCTAGCGCTAGAACAACTTCCAGAAAACCCCATTAGAATAGGTTTTAAAGCTTGACATTTCTTCTGTGATAGCTTTTCATAGGCTTAGGTACATTAATTAACCAGAGGAGAATTCAATGAATAAATCAGACTTAGTAGATGCAGTTGCTTCATCAGCAGACGTTACCAAAGCTTCAGCTGGAAGAGCTGTTGATGCGGTTTTAGATTCAATCGGTGATGCGTTAGGTAACGGCGATACAGTTTCGCTTGTAGGTTTTGGAACTTTTTCAGTTAGACATAGAGCTGCTAGAGAAGGAAGAAACCCACAAACAGGTGCTTCAATGCATATTGCAGCATCAAAAGTTCCAGGCTTTAAAGCTGGTAAAGGATTAAAAGATAAAGTTAAAAACTCTTAATTAACTTTAGATATAAAGGTCTTTAAAAAAAGGGTGCATAAGCACCCTTTTTTTATGTATGATTGTTAGCTTTTAAAGAGGATGAAGTTCAAATGTTAGAGTCACTAAGAAACTTTCTGTCAGGTAAACGAGTTATAGTTATTACAGCTCTTCTTGCAATACCATTTGTATTTCTGGGCTCACAGTCCTTTGGCACAATCACTGCAACTTTTGGAACTGTGAATGGCGAGCCTGTATCTCAAATGGATGTGAATCTTGCTACCAATCAAGTCTCTCAAAGGCTCAAGTCTGTTTATGGAGAAGATTTCTCTCTAGATGATTTGGATGAGGAAGTTTCTCTTGGGTTAATTAAAAATGAAATTATTAATCAAAAAACTCTTCTTTCTCAAACCAGAAAACTTGGTTTGATCGCTTCTGAGAAAACAGCAAAACAAGAAGTTATAAACATTGATACTTTTCAAGGCGAAAATGGTTTTGATCAAATGCTTTTTGAATCTACTATCAGAGCTAACGGTTGGACTCCCGAAGAGTACATTGAGCTTGTAAGGGAGACCCTATCATTAGATAAACTGGTCTCAGCTATGGGGGTCACTGCTTTTCCAATTAATTCTGAAATAGAAGGCTTAGCCTCGATGCTTGAAACCTCAAGAGACATAAACTTTATCAAAGTAGATAAAAATATACTGGTCAGCCAACAAGAAGCTAGTCTTGAAGAGGGACAGCAATTTTATGACAGCAATCCTTTTTTATTTCTTTCTAAAGAACAAAGAGACTTCTCATATCTTGTTCTAACTTATGATGCATACAAAGAGCAAGTTCAAGTTCCTGAAGATTATATTGACGAGGCTTATGCAGATTACTTAAGCAACGTTGAAGGGCAAATACAAAATCGAATTTCTCATCTAATGATCGAAAAATCTAATTATGGAAGTTCATCCCTAGCTTATGAAGAAATTAATTCTATATATAAAAACATTCAATCAAAAGAAGTTTCATTCGAAGATGCAGTATCTAAATCTAGCGAGGATCTAGCCTCAAAAGATACTGGCGGTGATTTAGGCCTATCATCCGGCGATGCTTTTCCTGAAGAGTTTGAAAGTGCAATACTATCAATGCAGCTCAACTCCATAAGTTCAATTATTGAGCTTGAGGACTCATTGCATATATTAAAATTAACCGAAGTCATTAAACCCCAAATTAAAACTAAAGCAGAAATGTCTCGGGAGCTTTTAAATGAACTTGTTGATGCTGAAGCATTGGCTTTGATGCAAGATGATTTTCTTGCATTAGAATCATTAGTGCTTGAAGGAGTTACTTTAAATACTTTAGCAGATTCAACTGATGCTGAAGTTCAAGTTACTGGTTTGCAGGATATCGAAAGCGTTGAATTAAATGGGTTTGCCAATATTACCTCGTCACAATTATTCGATTCTTCTGTGTTGCCAAACAAAATTGAAATTTTTGAGGGCGATGAAAGCTATGCTTTTGTGATGATGACCCAGGCACTTCAGCCAGCTGTTCAACCTTTTGCCAATGTTGCTGACTTAGCCATTCAAGAAGTTCGCAATGAGAAAGCAAACATGATTATCAATGATTTTGTAAAAGATGCAGAAGGTGTGATTGATGGTGAGAACGCATTACCCAATTTAAATGCCTTTTCACAAGAAAGCTATAAGGCTGTTAAAAGATTTTCTTCATTACTTCCATCGGAGATTATTAATTCAACATTTGAATCACCTTTAGGCACTTTGGTTGAGAACGAAGCATTTAATGGGGATCGATATTGGGCAAAGTCCTCAAATGAGTCTGTACCATCAATGGAAGAGCTTTCAGAGTCAGTTGAGCAATATCAGAGTTTTTATAATGAAAGCTTAACTCAGCAGTTTTCAGGATTTATTGACCGAGCTTTCAAAGAAGGGCAAAGAATTCGTTTGGAAAATCTTACCTCTAATTAATCAGCATACTCTTCTATGGACATGGCGGCTGTATTAAAGCCTCCATCCACATACGTTATTTCACCCGTGATTCCACTAGCAAGATCTGAGCATAAAAAAGCTGCAACATTGCCTACCTCAAGAGTTGTAACAGCTCTTCTTAAAGGAGCTCTGTTTGCATAATTGGTTAACATTTTTCTGAAGTTTTTTACTCCCATTGCTGCCAGGGTTTTAATGGGTCCGGCTGATATTGCATTGACTCTTACACCATCTGGTCCCATAGCAGCGGCAAGAAATCTTGTATTTGCTTCCAAGCTTGCCTTAGCAAGGCCCATAACATTGTAATTTGGCAGCGATTGCATGGATCCCAGATAGGTCAGAGTTAAAAGAGCTGCATTCTCATTTAGCATTGGTTTTGCGCCTTTAGCCATAGCAGTAAAACTATACGAACTAATATCATGAGCAATTTGAAAACCCTCTCTTGTAGCAGCATCAACAAAATTCCCCTCCAATTCATTTGCTGGGGCAAAGCCAATAGAATGAACAAAGCCATCGAATGACTTCCATTTTTTTGAGAGCTCCTGGTACATATTTGCTATGCTCTCATCTGAGGCAACATCACACTCAAATAATAAATCAGAGCCAAGTTCTGCGGCAATCTTTTCTACGTTGCCTTTTAATCTCTCACTTTGATAGGTGAAAGCTAGTTCCGCTCCTTGTGCATGCATTGCTTGAGCAATACCAGCTGCTATGGAGTGTTTATTTGCAAGTCCTGCTATTAAAATCTTTTTATTTTGTAACATTATATTATTTTAACCTTATAGCTAATTGGCTAAGCATTATATATGAGTTCCTTCATCATTAATAAAGTGAATTATTAACATAGGATATATTAATCATTTTTTAACATATGCTTGTTTCTTTCCCCGAAACAGGCATATAATCGATCATTGCACGATATGCGCAAGTATTAGTGTGTTATTAAAACTTAGGAGTATTTTAAATGATTGATTTAAATAAATATTTATTCAGTGCTTTTGCAATAATCTCTTTATCGGTGCCTTTAGCAATTGCTCAAGATTCTGATGATGATGTTGAAGAAGTCATTGTAACTGGATCAAGGATTATTGATCCTAACATTATTAGCTCTTCCCAAATCGCAGTCGTCGATGGGCAAGATATAATAAATGCTGGTGTAACTAGGGTTGAGGATTATCTTAATGATATGCCTCAAATTTCTCCTGGCCAATCCATCACTAATTCTAATGGTTCTAATGGTACTGCTACTGTTAACCTGAGAAACCTTGGCTGTTCAAGAACATTGGTTCTAATGAATGGAAGAAGAATGGTTCCAGGAACAACTGGTGGTGGAAACTGTGCTGACCTTAACACCATTCCAACATTACTTTTAGACAAAGTTGAAGTTTTAACTGGTGGTGCATCTTCTGTATACGGTTCTGATGCGGTTGCCGGTGTTGTTAACTTTGTTTTAGATGATGAGTTTGTTGGCTTCAAAGCTGCTTATTCACACGGGTTCTATAATCATGAAAATGATAATAGCTCTCTTAGAGAATTGGTTAAAAGCTATGGCTATGCCCAAGCACCAAGTGATGTGCAAACAGGAGACACTGGTAAGTTCTCTATTGCATTTGGTGGCGAGATTGATGGCGGCAGAGGTCACGTTACAGCATTTATGGAGCACACTGATACACAACCTATACTCCAAGGTGACTTTGATATTAGTGCTTGTGCCTTAAGTGGTGGTACAACTCGATGTGGTGGTTCATCAACAATTCCTCCAGGAAGATGGGCTGACTTTGGTGGCTATGGCTCTGCTGGGTTTGTTAACATAGATCCATTAGTTACTCGTTTAGACCTTAAAGTTTCTGGAAACGATTTCGTACCAAGAGATGGTCAAACATACAACTACAACCCAACTAACTTCTTCCAAAGACCTGATGACAGATTAAATGTAGGTTTCTTTGGTAAATATGAGATTACTGATAACGCAGAGGTTTATTTAGATTTTACTGCTATGAAATCTGAGTCTAATGCTCAGATAGCATACTCAGGAACATTTGGTAACATAACTCATTTGCCATGTTATAACGGCTTGTTGTCCGCACAGCAGTATAAAGTGGCGTGTAGTGATTGGACAGGAATGGGTGGTTCTCATGCACCTAATTTTGCAACCGGAGCTGAAGCTTTATCTTATATAAATAGTTTAGATGCTTCTGTAGCCGCTGGAACAATTATTGATTATAGAGCTCCATTGTATTCATTGAAGAGAAATGTTGAGGGTAATCCAAGACAAGGAATTCAAATGTACAAAAGCTACAATACAACCATTGGTTTGAGAGGTGATATCAATGATGATTGGTCATACGATGTCTACTATCAAAACTCAGCAGTTAACTATGCTAACGAATACAGAAATGACCTTTCTGTAACTGCGATTAACCGAGCTGTGAATGTTATTAATGTTGCAGGAGTTCCGACTTGTGTTGCTAAGCTTCAAGGAATCGATGCAAACTGTGTTCCATACAACCTCTTTCAAGGTGGATTACCTGGTGATCAGGGTATCCAAGGTGTAATCGATGGCGGACAAACTGCGCAAGATTATTTAGCTAAATCAACATTTATCAATGGTGATGGAAAGCAAAAAATTCTTTCAGGTTATATTACTGGTGATACAGGATTTACTATTCCGGGTGCTCCTGGTTCAGTATCTTTGGTAGCTGGTTTTGAAACTAAAGAGCTAGATACTGACTTTAGACCTGACACTCCTACACTTCAGGGTGATAGATCTGGTTCAGGTGGAGCTACATTACCTATTGGTGGTATGTATGACGTAGACGAGTTCTTTTTTGAGTTAGGTATTCCAGTAACGGCTGACCTAAGTGTTGATGCAGGATTTAGAACTGCTGAGTACTCTACAGGTGCTGAAACTGACTCTAGCAAAATTGGAGCATATTGGACTGTTAACGACAGCGTGTCATTAAGAGCCTCATTCCAGACTGCGCAGAGACATGCGAATATTTCTGAACTGTATTCAGCTGTTAGCGATGGCCTTGTGGACTTAGACAATGATCCTTGTTCAATTCAGCAGAATGGTACTCCAGCTACAGCAACTCAAGCTCAGTGTGCTGCAACAGGATTGCCAGCAAATCTTTACAACACTGATCTTAATTCACCAGCTGACCAGTACAACGTTAAAGGCGGCGGTAATCCTAAAGTTGCGCCGGAAGAATCAGAGTCATTAACTGTTGGTGCAGTTATTACTCCTGAATCAGTTCCTGGCTTAACTTTAACAGTTGATTACTTCGATATCACAGTGGAAGATGGAATTGGTACTGTAAGTGCTAAAACTGCTCTTGATAAATGTGTATCAACTGGAAGTGCGCAGTATTGTGGGCTCATTAATAGAATGCCTGGAACAGGTTCATTGTGGTTGTCAGGTGGATATATTTCACAGCAGCTTACAAACATTGGTGAGGAAACAACCAGTGGTGTTGATGTGATTTTTGATTACTCATTTGAAACTTCATACGGACCAGTTGAGGTTCAAGGTGTTACTACATTCTTAGATACTTATGACATTACAGAGCTTCCAGGTGCATCACCAATTGCATGTTCTGGAAACTGGGGTGGTTCATGTGGCAAGAATCCTTTACCTGAAACTTCTGGTAAATATAAGGCAACACTATCCACTGAATGGGATACTGATGTATCACTTGGTTTAAGATACCTTGGCGAAACAACAGACCTTAATTCAAACAAAATTGATTTTGATGCTACAACATACATAGATGTAACTCTTCAGCATATGCCTTCAGAGAATCTAGTTGTAACATTTGGAATTAATAATCTATTTGATGAAGAGCCTGGTTACACATCTGACGCTGGTACAGCGCCAGGTAATGGTAATACTTTCCCAGGTTACTTTGATGCCTTTGGCCAATATATTTTCTTAAATTTGACACTTCAATACTAAGAAAAGGAAAAAAATTAAAAAAGGGTGCTTTAGCACCCTTTTTTTTACAAATTATTCCAATTCAAAATACTCTAAAAAGTTGACATCTTGTGTCAAAATGGCAACAATTACGGGAACTAACAAACTTTTAGGGAGTTTATATGTCTAAATTAATCAAATTTTCTTTGGTTGCAGTCCTTTCTTTAGGCCTAATGCCAAATACTTCATTCGCTCAAGAGAGCGAAGATGATGTTGAAGAGGTTATCGTTACTGGTTCTAAGATTAAGAAATCAGTCTTTGATAGTTCAAAGCCTTTAGAAATTATCTCTGATGCTGCCATTGAGAGAACAGGCCTTAACAACATTGGTGATATCTTACAAAGCATTTCATCTAATGATGGTAACGGAATTCGACCAGTTACTACTGCTACAAACGGCGGTGATGGTTCTAACGAAATATCATTAAGAAATCTTGGAGCTGGAAGAACCCTAGTTCTTGTTGATGGAAGAAGGTGGGTAACAGATGCATTTGGTTCTGTTGATATGAACACAATTCCTGCCTCTATCATTCAAAGAGTTGAAATCCTAAAGGATGGAGCTTCTTCAATTTATGGTTCGGACGCAGTTGCAGGGGTAATTAACATTATTACCAAGAAAGACTATGACGGTTTTGAAATGAGAGCTTTTACAGGTGAATATGATGCTGGTTACGGAAAACAAGATTCCATCAGCATGCAATTTGGAAGCACATCAGAAAAGTCTTCTAGCATTCTTTCTCTATCATTTGCTGCTCAAGAAGAAATTATGGCAGGTCAAATTCCAAGAGCAAATCAACCTTACTATGGTTGTTCTAATGTGCCAAATAGTGGTACCGGCCCTCAAAACTCCCCAACTAACTTAGGACCTAGCCCTGAACAAAACTCAGGATATGGTAACTTTGCTCCAGCAAGCGATAGTTTTGTTTGCGGATCATCATTCCCTGCCTATGGTAGATACTTTACTTTAAATAAATATTTAGAACCTGGTAAATCAGGTGCTTTACCTGAGCATTTCATTCCATGGTCAAATGCTGGACGTTATAACTATGCTCCAGTTAACCATGTACAAAATCCAATCGATCAATATTCTGTATATGCATATTCTGATTATGATATCTCAGATGACATGACTGCATATGTTCAAATCAACTACACAAAATCAAGACGTGATAATCAGTTAGCGCAGGTTCCAATGACTGCATATGGTGGAGCTGGACCTCAGTGGCAGCTAAATAATGGTAGATTTGCTACTGCTGGTGGTTATTTCAATGTCTTGAATCAAGACACATCTTTTGGTTTTAGATCTATTGCTATTGGTCCTAGGATTTATAGTTATGACTATGACATTTTCGGAATAAGACTCGGATTGGATGGTAATTTTGAGCTTGGTGGAAACACATATAACTGGAGTGTTGGTACTCAAATTAATGATGCTCAATACGATAGTAAGTTGTACAACTTTGTTGACCTTGTTCACTTAGGAAAAGCAGTTGGAGACTCATTTAGAGATCCAATTAGCGGTGCATTAACTTGCGGAACTCCAGACGCTCCTGTTTCTCAATGTGTTCCATTTAATATATTTGGTGGACCAGATCTTGGTCTTTCTGCTGGAAGAATTTCACAAGCTGAATACGACGCAATGGTAGATTATGTTGGATATGATGGAGTGCAAAATGCAGCCTTTGATAGCGACAACTACTGGGCTGAAATCTCTGGTCCTTTATTTGAGATGCCTTATGGAACAGCCTTCTTTGCTGCTGGTTATGAAAAAAGAGCATCAGGTTATGTTGATACTCCAGATGCACTCATTACTTCCGGGGGTTCTTCTACCAACTATAGAGAGCCTACATCAGGTAAAACTTCTGTTGAAGAATTTTTCGTAGAAATTAATATACCTCTTCTTGAAGGTGTAACTGGTGCTCAAGAGTTAGAAGTAACACTTTCTGCAAGAACATCAGATTACTCTGCTGGTGGTATGGTTGGATTTACTCCAAATAGTAATAATCCAGGAAAACCATCAACCAGTGAGATTGGTATCAGATGGAGACCAATTGATGACGTTCTAGTTAGAGCAACTATGGGTGAAACTTTTAGAGCTCCTACTGTAGGAAACTTGTATCGAGGTGGTGGTGAGTCATTCCCACAAGCTACAGACCCTTGTAATACAGATCAATTCCCATCACAAACTGCTGGAACTCAGGCTAACTGTTTAGCTGCTGGGGTACCTGCAGGTGGTGCTGAGCAACCAACTACTCAAATTAGAGCATTTGTTGGCGGTAACCCATTCTTAGCCCCTGAAGAAGGTGAAAATGCTACCGTTGGTATCGTATACACTCCTAGCCAAATTGATGGCTTAAGCATGAGTGTTGATTTCTGGGAAATTGAATTAGAAAATATCTTTAACTCAATTGGTGTTGGAACAGTTCTAAACAGATGTTATGTTGACTCTACTCAACAAGACGATAACTTCTGTTCATTTGTTACAAGAACAGGTAACGGTGGTCTTCAGACTGTTAGAACAGCCCAAGTTAACTCCGCTCTTCAAAATGTTTCAGGTGTTGACTTTGTAATTAACTACTCATTTGATGTTGAAAATTATGGTTCATTCACTACAGGTTTTGACATGGTTTATTACACTAAAGATGAATTTGCTCAAGCAACCACTTCAACTCCATCCGAGTCATTCGGTTGGTATGATGGTGGTGCTGACTTTAGATGGAGAGCTAACGCATCTGTATTGTGGGAGTACAATGATTTCACTACATCTCTCAACTTTAGATTCTTAGATGACAACAAAGATGATTGTTGGTTATCTACATATTATGGTTTGAACGATGACTGTTCTAACCCTGATGATGCCAATAATTTTGGAGACTATGGATACAATCAAATGGAAGTTGAGTATTACACAGACTTGCAAGTTGATTATCAATACAGTGATTCAATCAATGTGTTTATTGGAGCTAGAAACCTATTCGGTGAAGAGCCTCCAATTGCATACGATGCATTTGCTCAAAACTTTGACTTTGCTTGGGATTTACCAGGCGGAGCCTTTGTTTATGGTGGATTTAAAATCTCACTATAAAAGAGCTTAAACTAATTAAAAGGCCGGTTTACCGGCCTTTTTTTTATATATAATACCTGCATGAAAACTAAACACTTTTTTATCTTATTAGCATTTGTCATAGCTGGTTGTAGCAAATCTGTTTCACCAGTTGATTCCTCAATTGAAACAGGAGTATTCCATTTTGGAAATGGATCAGAGCCCCAAGGAATTGATCCTCATATTGTTACAGGAGTGCCTGAGCATCATATTTTAATTTCTCTATGTGAAGGTTTAACAATCCCTAATCTAAATAGTGGCGGTAATCTTCCCGGAGCTGCTGAATCATGGACAGTAAGCGATGACGGTAAAGAATATATATTTAAATTAAATAAAAATGGAAAATGGTCTAATGGAGACCCAGTAACTGCTGATGACTTTGTGTGGTCTTGGATGAGAATATTAACTGCGAGTCTGGGCTCTCAATATCCTGATATGCTTTATTACCTGGAAGGCGCGGAAGAATATCATACTGGTATAATCAGTAATTTTGATGAGGTTGGCGTAAAAGCAGTTGATAAATATACTTTAAAAGTTAATTTAAAGAATCCAACCCCTTTTTTTATTGGCATGTTAAGTCATTACAGTACTTGGCCTGTTCACAAAGACACGGTCTTAAAACATGGTGCAATAGATGATAGAAACGGCCAATGGACAAGACCTGGTAATTTTGTTTGTAATGGACCATTTCAATTAAAATCTTGGGAGTTAAATAATAAAATTGTTGTAGAAAAGAATCCTAATTATTGGGATTCTGAAAAAGTAAGTTTAAATGAAATGCATTTTTATCCAGTTTCTAATGTAATGACCGAAGATAGAATGTTTAGAGCTGGACAGTTGCATGTAACCTCTACATTGCCATCACAAAAATGCCCAATTTATATTGAAGAAAATAATCCTGATTTAAGAATTGATCCATACATGGGTCAATATTTCTATCGATTGAATACTAACAACCCATCTTTAAAGGATGTAAGAGTAAGAAAGGCTTTAGCATTTTCAATTGATAGAAAACTTTTAGTAGAAAAAGTTACCAAATGCGGTCAAATTCCAGCATATTCTTTTACTCCTCCAGGCTCAAATGGATACCAGCCAGATACTAAAATTCCGTTCGATCCAGAATTAGCAAAAGAACTTTTGACTGATGCTGGTTACTCTGAAAGCAATCCTTTTCCTAAACTTGAAATCTTGTTTAATACTAATGAAGATCATAGAAAATTGGCTCTAGCGATACAGCAAATGTGGCAACAAAATCTAGGAATCGAGGTTGAGCTTGTAAATCAAGATTGGAAAGTATACTTGAGTAGAGAAATGGTGGGAGATTTTCAGGTTTCGCGAGCAGGATGGATAGGAGATTATGAAGATCCAAATACCTTCCTTGATCTTATGAGACCTAATAGAGGAAATAATAAGACAGGCTGGGAAGATGCTAATTATGACTCAATGGTTGAAAGAGCAAATTCAATGAATGATCAAACTCAAAGATATGAACTATTTAAAGAAGCTGAAAGAATTCTTATCGATAATATGCCAATCATCCCTCTTTATACATATGTTCGATCTTATCAATTATCACCTGATGTTAAAGGTTACAATCCACACATCTTAGATCACCATCACCCAAAGTTTATTTATCTAGAAAGAGATTGATATTTAATGATAGCAATTTTTTTTAAAAGAATTTTACTTGCTATACCGGTATTATTTGCAGTTGCTAGTATCACTTTCTTTTTAATAAAAATTGCACCAGGAGGACCCTTTGATGCTGATAAGGCTGTATCTCCTCAGGTATTGAAGAACTTAAATGAAGCTTATAACTTAGATGCATCTAATTGGGAGCAATATGTCGATTACATGACTGGGTTGATTCAAGGTGATTTAGGTCCTTCATTTAGATTTCCAGGCAGATCTGTTTCAGAAATGATTGCTACTGGATTACCAGTTACTTTTGAATTAGCTTTTTATGCAATTTTAATTGCTTTAGTTATGGGCGTATTTTTAGGGGTACTCGCAGCATTAAAAAGAAATACATTTTTAGACTTTATCCCTATGGCAATTGCAATGATTGGTATATGCGTTCCATCATTTCTTATGGGGCCTTTATTGGTTTTAATTTTTGGGCTTAATCTTGAATTACTCCCTGTATCTGGCTGGGATCAATTACCTGGAGATAAAATCTTACCATCTCTAACATTAGGATTTGCATATGCTGCTTATATCGCTAGATTGAGTAGAGGTGGAATGTTAGAAGTTTTAAATCAGGACTTTATCAGAACAGCTAGAGCCAAGGGCCTTGCTGAAAGAATAATTGTAGTCAAGCATGCTATGCAAGGTGGGTTAATTCCAGTTGTATCATTTTTAGGACCAGCTATTGCTGGTTTACTTGCAGGATCTTTTGTTGTTGAAACTATCTTTCAAATTCCAGGGCTGGGAAGATTTTATGTTGAAGCAGCATTTAACCGGGACTATACAATGATCCTAGGAACCACAATATTTTTCTCTGCAATGATAGTTTTCTTTAATTTGTTATCTGATCTAGCTGCTTTGTGGATGAACCCAAGATCAAGAGATGTGCAATGAAAAATAATTCTTTGTGGTCAGATGCTATATATAGATTAACCAGGAATAGAGCTGCTATGTTGGGTGGTTTTATATTAGTAATGCTTGTAATTTGCGCCATACTGGCTCCATGGATCGCTCCATACTCTTATTCATTTCAAGATTTAAATTTGGGTGCAAGCCCTCCATCTTCAGAGCATCTTTTAGGAACAGATATTTTGGGAAGAGATTTATTAAGTAGAATTTTATACGGTGCACGTATTTCATTATTAGTTGGATTTGTTGCAACTGGTGTTGCTCTTGTTATTGGAGTTTCCTGGGGGATAGTTGCTGGATATATTGGAGGAAGAGTTGACTCGATTATGATGAGAATAGTTGATGTTCTATATGGACTCCCGTTTATTATTTTTATTATTCTTTTGATGGTAATTTTTGGTAGGAACCTTTGGCTTTTATTCGGGGCAATTGGAGCCGTTGAATGGCTCACCATGGCAAGAATAGTAAGAGGTCAAGTAATTGGTTTAAAAAATCAAGAATTTGTTTTAGCAGCTCAAGCTATGGGGGTTTCAAACTTATCAATGTTTAGGAGACATCTATTGCCTAATATTCTAGGACCAATTGCTGTATACGCAACTTTAACGATCCCCCAAGTAATGCTTTTAGAGGGATTTCTAAGCTTTCTTGGGTTAGGCATTCAACCTCCAATGAGTAGCTGGGGAACTCTTATTAAAGATGGCGTTGAATCAATGGAGGAATATAGCTGGTTACTAATCTATCCAGGTATAACATTCACAATTACCTTGTTTGCATTAAACTTTTTTGGAGACGGTCTTAGAGATGCCCTAGACCCAAAAACTTCTGATAATTAAAAAGCTTTAATAATAATTTTTAATACCTGCCCAGGTTTAATTTCATTATTGGATAATTCATTAATACTTCTAATATCTGAGATCTCAATATTAAATATATCCGCTATTCGGTAAAGACTATCTCCTTGTTTGACGCTATACAAAATAGTTCTTTTTTTTGAATTAATTGTTCGATAAATATTTTTATTTCCAATATTTAATTCTTTCCCAATTGTTAAAGGTGAATTCATCCTGAAACCATTGTTCTTTGCTATTTCTGCAGGAGAAATTTTATATTGAATTCCAAGATTCCATAAAGTATCACCTTCGCTAATGATATGGGCCTGATAGGGAATAAATGTTTGATTTTGATCGTTGCTCAAAGGAATTAATAACTCTTGATTTAAACTTAAGACATTAGAAGCTAGATAATTAACTTTTTTCAGGACATTTACCTCTGTTTCAAATTCTTCAGCTATCTTCCATAGGCTATCTCCTTGCGAAACCTTATGTGTGACCCAATTGATTTGATTTGTTTGAATAAACTGATCTTTTTTAAGATTTAATATTTCTTCTAATTCAACGGGGATATTAAATATAGTTTTATTTCCTGGAGGAGAAGCCCATTTTGTATATCCTGCATTCAATTTATAAACAAATTCAGGTTTCAAGCCAGCAAACTCACTGAAAGCCAATATTTCAACTTGACCATCAAGCTCTATGCTACCCAAAACTTTTTTATTTGGAAAATTTGGTAGATTAATTCCGTACTTGTCAGCATTAACAACTAATTCAAGTATTGCTTTAAATTTCGGTACATACTCCTTCGTTTGTTTTGGAAGTTTAAGATTTTCATAATTAGTGGGTTTTCCAGCTCTTTTATTGAGTTTGATTTGTTTTTCAAGTCGAGTTGGACCGCCATTATAGGCGGCAAGGGTATAGGTAATTTCCCTATTAAATCTATTATGAAGGTAGGCCAAATACCTTACAGCAGCTTTTGATGATACTAAGGGGTCATGTCTTTGCTCATACCACCATGTATCTTCAAGGTTATATATTCTTGCTGTTGCAGGCATAAACTGCCATATTCCCATTGCACCTGATGCGGAGATTGAGAATGGATCATAGTTACTTTCAATGTAGGGAAGCAATGCTAATTCTGCTGGCAGTCTGTATTTATCTAACTCTTCAAGAACAAAAAATATAAAGTACCTTCCTTTTTCAAGAAGTTTATCGAGTTGAGCTGGGTTAGAAAGGTACGTATTAATGTATCCGAGTGTTTTTTCATCAAGATTGGCTTGTTCGCTTGAGCTGGCATCTTTTATTCGATCCCAAACATTCTCATAAACGAGAATATCTTCGGATGCTTCTAATGGAATAGGCTCTATATATTGATCAGCTTGAATAATAGAAGGTAATTCACAGCCTGAGGCTAAAAGCAATACAAGAATTAACAAGAATCTGTTCATGACTTTAAATTTTATTATCTTTGGATAAGTTGTGATTCTCTATATGTAAGCAAAAGATTATCTTCATTAGTTACAATTAACCAAATATAATTATCAGTATAAGCTTTTATAGATTGATTAGTCATAAGTATTAATGTCATATTTTAACTCATGAAACAGGTAATTATTTATACAGACGGAGCCTGCAGAGGTAACCCAGGCCCAGGAGGGTGGGGAGCCTTAATTAAATTTGATAGCGTAGAAAAAGAAATTTATGGAGGTCAAGCTAATACAACAAATAATCAAATGGAGCTTGCAGCTGCAATTGAGGGCTTAGCTGCGTTAAAAGAATCTTGCAGTGTAGAGCTGTTTACTGATTCAAAATATGTAATGGACGGTATCACTCAATGGATCCAAAACTGGAAAAAAAATAATTGGAGAACTGCCGCAAAAAAAGATGTAAAAAACAAAGAATTGTGGCAAAAATTAGATCAGCTAATTTCTCAGCATCAAGTACAATGGCATTGGGTTAAGGGCCACTCTGGCGATGTTGGCAATGAAGCAGCAGACTTATTGGCGAATAAAGGAATAGATTCTATCTTATGACAAAGAAACTCATCGTTCTCGATACTGAGACAACTGGATTGGAGGTTGAGCAAGGCCACAGGATTGTTGAGGTAGGTGCCGTTGCTCTTGCAGATAGAAAAAGAACGGATTTACATTTTCATTCTTATCTAAACCCTCAAAGATCTATTGATGAGGAGGCGGAGAAAGTTCATGGCCTTTCAATGGAGCGACTTTCAAATGAACCAGAGTTCTCAGAGATTGCAGAGAGTTTTTTAGAGTTTGTAGAAGGAAGCATATTGGTTATTCATAATGCTGCTTTTGATTTAGGCTTCCTTAATGCTGAGTTAAAGAGAGTCTCCTCTAAGTATCCAGCTCTTGAGGAAATATGCGATGTTGAAGACACCTTGTTGATGGCAAGAAGTAAATTCCCTGGTCAGCGTAACTCATTAGACGCCCTTGCAAATAGATTTGAGATAAGTGGTTACGACAGAAGCTTTCATGGTGCTTTATTAGATGCAAATATTCTTGCAGATGTATATATTCATTTAACTGGCGGTCAAAGTAAGTTTGAATTTATGACATCAAATATAAATACTAACCCTGAAAGTGATATGAGCTCACTTAATATTGATTTAAAGAAATTTCCCATTCCTAAAATTATCGTCTCCAAAGAAGATATGTTGGCCAACGACAAAAGAATGAGTGCAATTAATTCAAAAAGGGATTCATCATGACCAAAGTTACCAGATTTGCACCCAGTCCAACGGGAGCCTTGCACATAGGTGGAGTACGAACTGCATTATTTAACTATGTGTATGCCAAGCAAAATAAAGGTAAGTTCTTAATCAGAGTTGAGGACACAGATGCTGAAAGATCAACAAAGGAGTATGAAGACAATATTCTCAAAGGATTATCTGATATTGGCATTGATCCAGATGAGCCTCCTGTCAGGCAATCTGAAAGATCTGAGCTGTATAGGTTGGCTGCAGAAAAAATAATAGAATCCGGCAATGCCTATTGGTGTGATTGTTCAAAAGAAGCTCTAGAAGAAATGCGCAAAGAGCAGGAGTCAGCTGGTAAAAAACCTATGTATGATGGAAGAAGTAGAAATCTTGGACTGAAGCGTTCTGAAAATACAGTCCTAAGATTAAAAACACCAAAAGATGGCAACTTAGTTTTTCATGATTTGGTAAGAGGTGAAGTAGTTTTCCAGAACTCTGAATTAGATGATTTGATTCTTCTTAGAAGCGATGGCTCTCCAACATATCATCTATGTAATGTCGTCGATGATTTTAATCAAGGAATTACAACTGTAGTAAGGGGTGAAGATCATTTAAGTAATACACCTAGACAAATACACATTCAGCAAGCTTTAGGTTATCCACCTCTTGAGTACGCACACTTACCAATGGTTCTAGGCCAAGATAAAAAAAGATTATCTAAAAGAAATGCTGTAACAAGCTTGCAAGATTATTTTGATCAAGGATATCTTGAATCATCTATGATCAATATGCTTGCAAGATTGGGTTGGTCTAAAGGTGACAAAGAAATTTTTTATTTAGATGACTTAATTGTAGACTTTAGAATTCAGGAAGTTCAGAAAGCTGGCGCTGTCTTTGACCCAGTAAAGCTAGACTGGATTAATAATCATCACTTAGCTGCGCTCTCTTTTGATGATTTTAAGGAAAGATTGACCCCATTTCTTAACAGCGTTGAAATTGATTTAACTCAAAAGCAAAACAGCAATAAGATTATTGAAGCCATGAGGAGCTCTAAACCAACACTCCTTGGAGTAGCCAAAGATCTTGTACCCTATTTTTTTCAAATAGATTCATATGATGAAAAAGCAGCAAATAAATTTTTAAGCGGATCAGAGCCTGTTTTGGAATATGTGCAAAGAAAATTAAATAAATTAGAAGCTTGGAATGAGGAATCTATAGATCATGCATTGCAAGAGGCTCAAACTGCATTAAGCTTGCCAACTCCAAAGCTTAATCAACCAATAAGAATCGCAATGACGGGATCTACTCAATCTCCTTCTTTGGGCTTAACGCTTTCATTGTTTGATTTGGTTGAGGTGAACAACAGAATTGATGCAGCGCTAAAATATTTAGCTCATTCTACCTAGAAACACATGAGGCAATTATTGCCTGAGGATGCTCTTGAGTTAAATGTTCCAAAGTATCTAAAGATGTTTCTTTAGCGATCCCATACTCAGCAATGCCAAAGATTTGATTAGGCTCAATAACTAGATTGTCTGAAATTTTTTTTATGCCGTCATAACAATCCAATAGATTTAAATTTTCCATATTATTGGCAGAATAAAAAATCTTTTTTTTAAATTCCACTTCAGTTAATTGATCTGATTGAGTTAAAACAAAATAGTTTTTTGGAACATTCATAAATTTAATTTCATCTTTTCGCAATATATCGCCAGCATCAGAGGACATTTGTTTTCCAATAACATCTAACGATTCCATTGATTGGTATTTGAAAATACTTATTGATCCTAGCGATTTATAAAGTGGATTCAGCCCTGGGTTAACATAATTCCGCTCATAACCCTCAAAAGACAGAAGTGAGGAGGCAAGTGGGGCATGTTGATTTTCATAGTAATCCCTAAAATCATCATCAGATAACCCTTCCATCTTATGAATAAATGCTAAAGCTTTAATCAATTTGAATTGCTACCCCTGCATTGGGCCTTCTTAAGTCAGCAAAACCCTCTTTGCCTTTTGAAGAGATTAAAATGCTTTGTGTTGAACCCATAGTTTTTGATTCTTCGAGCTCATGACCATATGATTCAAGTATTTGTAACGTATCTCTACTAAACCCTTTTTCTAAACGTAAATTTTTATAAGGCCAATCTTTATGAAGTCTTGGGAGCATGGTGGCTTCCCCAAGATTTAAATCAAAGTCTATGACCCCAGTCACAACTCTCAACACAGCAGCTGGTATTAAAGCACCCCCAGGAGATCCTGTGATGAGCTTTAACTCATTTTTTTCATTGAAGATAATAATTGGAGTCATAGTGCTCATAGGTCTTTTGCCTGGCTCAAATCTATTGCCTATGCTTGCTGAGCGATCTATTACTTCAGGGTTTCCATACTGATAAGCAAAGTTATTCATTTGATTATTAAGAAGAATTCCAGTACCTGGAATAGTTACCCCAGAGCCAAATGAGTAACCTAATGTATATGTGTTAGAAACAACATTGCCATGTTTATCAATGATTGAGTAATGAGTTGTATTTTCACCCTCTTGAAATAATGAATCAGGATTCAAGGCTTCCGGTGGGGTGGCTTCTTGAAAATTGATTGACTTGGCTAATGATTTTGCTCTTTCCTTTGAAATTATTTTTTTTATCGGGACACCATAAAACTGAGGATCTCCCATGTATCTTGATCTATCCATATGTCCACGTTGTAATGCTTCTGCGAATAGATGAAGAAAGCTTGCTGAGTTTGGTCCGACTTTAGCAGTATCAAAGTTTTCTAGAATATTTAATCCTTCAAGCAACACTGCAGCACCCCCGGCTGGAGGAGGGTGGGCAAGGACTTTGTGATTCCTGTAAGTTGTTTGAATGGGTTCTGCAAACCTAGGCTTATATTCTTTAAGGTCTTTAGCAGAAATGTACCCACCATTTTGTTTCATAGCTTGAACTATTTTCTTGGCAATAGATCCAGTATAAAAAGCCTCCTCACCATTTCTAGCTATTTCTCGAAAAGTCCAAGCTAAATCAGGCCGCTTCATTACTAAATGTTCTTTTACCGGATCACCATTTTGATAATAGATATTTTCAGATTCTGAATCGAGATTTATTTGATCAGCACTACCAATAGCTTTATTGAGATCATAGCTAACTTGTATTCCTTTTTGCGCTTGTTTTATGACGGGCTGCAATATTTTCTTTAATGGTAATTTCCCATAGCGATCATGTGTCTGTAATAACCCAGCCACAGTTCCAGGAACCCCAGATGCTTTATAACCATATCTCCTTTGGTCATAATTATTCTTTAAAAATAAAAAGTCATTATTTGAAATATTTTTGGGTGCAGCACTTCTAAAATCTACTGCTATTGTTTTATTTTCATCCTTTAAATAAACCAACATGAAGCCTCCACCCCCTAAATTACCTGCTCTAGGAAGTGTTGTTGCCAAAGAAAACCCAACTGCAACTGCTGCATCAATTGCATTACCACCCATATTTAAAATTTCTATTCCAATATCTGAAGAAGCTTGATTCTGTGAAACGACCATTCCAGAAGTTCCAATGGTGGGATGAAAGGGAGAGGGATAGTCAATATATCTAACTTGCCCCCAAGCATTAAAGGAAACAACTAGAAGATAAAATAAAATATTTCTAAGAGTCATGAATTTCAAAATATCATTGGAGCTAAATAGAAGGCAAATATGGTGACTAAAAAGACCCCAATAATATTTAATGCAAATCCTGCTCTCATCATATCTGGTATGGTTAATTTTCCTGAACCAAAAACAATTGCATTAGGTGGAGTCGCTACAGGTAACATAAATGCACAACTTGCAGCTAATACAACAGGGATTGTCAGGGCTACTGGAGCTATACCAAGAGCAACTGCAACTGCTCCAACTACTGGTAAAAATGTTGAGGTGGTTGCAACGTTAGATGTGATTTCTGTTAAGAATATAATTAAAGTTGCAACTGCTAGTATCAGGACAATGGGTGGGACATTTCCTAAAATGGTTAAGCCTTGGCCAATCCAGCCCCCAAGACCTGATGAACCAATAGATGCAGCTAAAGATAATCCACCTCCAAACAAGACAAGTAATCCCCAAGGCAGTTTATTAGCTTGTTCCCAAGTTAGTAAATCTGTTTTTGCATTCTCAGAGGGAATAAAGAAAAAACTCAATGCTGCAAATATAGCAATTCCTGCATCTGTAAGGCCAGATAAAGGAACAAAGTTATCAAGCAATGTTCTGAACATCCAAGCACTCGCTGCCATAGAAAAAATGATTAAAACTTTTTTTTCATCTCTGCCTAGAGGACCTAAATCAGTCAGCATGTTTTGAAGCTGTAATTTTGTTTCTATACTAG
The DNA here is from genome assembly GCA_028344535.1 of Pseudomonadota bacterium. Classification (GTDB taxonomy): domain Bacteria; phylum Pseudomonadota; class Gammaproteobacteria; order Magnimaribacterales; family D2472; genus D2472. The sequence goes on from JAOMBK010000006.1 coordinate 61,321, forward strand.
CTATAAAATGAACGGGATACACTATTTTTGTAATTGCATACCAGGATGCGCCTAGCATAAGAATGGCTAAAGGTACCCCTAATTTCATCCAATCCACAAAAGAAATTTCAATACCATAGGTTTCTTGTATAAAACCTACAAATATTATATTTGGAGCTGTACCTACCAAAGTTGACATTCCTCCAATTGAAGCAGCATATGCAATGCCAAGCAAAAGCGATGTTTCAAAGTTTTTTCTTTCTTTTGCTGAGAAATTTGGAATAGTTTCAGCAACACTTGAGCATACCGCCAAACCAATTGGTAAAAGCATTAAAGTCGTTGATGTATTCATCACCCACATGCTTATAGAGGCAGAAACAAGCATAAAGCCACCAACTAATTTTGCTCCACTATTTCCAATAGCTATTAACATTTTTAATGCCAATCGTTTATGCAATCCGGATGATTCAATACCTAGAGCTAAAATAAAGCCACCCATGAATAAATAAATATTTGGATTCGCATAGGGTAGAGCAGCTGTCTTAAAATCAGTTACATGAAGTATTGGGAACAAAGCTAACGGCAATAACGCAGTAACGGCCACTGGAACTGCCTCAGTTGCCCACCAAATCGCCATCAACAGAGTAACAGCAGCCACAGCCCAACCTATTGGCGAGAGAGAATCTGGATTAGGCGTTAGAAGAATAAAAAAGAAGGCTGCTAAACCTAGCCAAAAACCCCTTTTTTTATAAGCCTGCATTATTTCAACCTCGCATAAAACATTTCAGCAGCATAGGGAACCATTTGCTCTGTATTGCTGTGGCCTTTAGTGGTTGGAACTTCAACCATTCCCCATTTAAAAAATTGATTAACTTCTTTTGATTTAGCTACTGCAGATTTAAAGAAGTTTCTTCCTCTAGCAAGACGATGCTCTCCCTGCAAGTTAATAATGTCCCAATGATCTGCTACATAAGGTGTATTTGGTTTAGTTGAGGTATCTGCTCTTCCAAGCATTAGTAGAAAATACTTACTAAAAGCTTGTCTTAGCTTTGCATCATCTATATTTGAATTAGTTAGACCAAAAGGCCACTCTTGATCTGACATTGACAGATACCACCCTAAATTCGCTGCAATTGCCAAGGTGAAAGACGCTTGTGGATGATGAAGCACAAACCGATGAACAAAATGTGCTCCAGCACCATGACCATATATACCCCAATTCTCTGATTTAATTTTAAATTTCTTCAATGCATTGTTGGCAAGAGGTTCAATAGCCATAAACGCATGCAAATCTTGCTCAATAGGATCTAGACTTTTAGTTTTGATATTTCCATAATTAAAACCCCACACTTCTGGAAAACTCTCTTCACTAAATTCAGGAACAATCACCAAAAGATTTAACTCCTGAGATGCTTTCACCCATTGATCTCTATACTCTTCAGCGTTTCTTTTCCTTCCATGCATAACAACCACAAGCCTTGTCTCTGCATTTATTTTATTAGGCTTGGCTACGAAGGTAGGCAAAGAAGCGCCTGCCCAGTCCTCGAACTCGTAATCGGTCAACTCAGCGTTCGCATTCCATGCAATAGAAGCAAACAAAAAAGTAAAAATAAATTTATACATCAATCTTTATAAAAAAAAGGGAGCCAAAGCTCCCTTCAATTTTAGCTTAAATATTAGAATGTAACTCTTAAATCTAAGTAATAATTTCGACCCCAGTCCGAATGAGCATCTGCATAGTATCCATAGTATCTATCAGCAGTTGGAGCTCTTTCATCCTCTAAGTTTTTCACAGCAAATCTAAGTCTTGCTTTGTGATCACCAAGATCAAAGTTATATGAAACGGTTGCATCCATAGTCGTCATTTCTGGAACTAGATATGGAACTCCATTTTTTAATCCAAGTGAGGTTTGAACAAAGGAACCTTTTTTTAGTCCAGTTAAACTAGCGCCCCACGGACCTTTATCCCAAGAAACTCTTATAGTGTGCTTGTTATCATAAATTCCATCTTTTTCTAGCAAGTCACCAAACCCCTTTAAAGGAATTGATTCAGGGATTTCACCACTATCTTTCTTAGCTTGCAATGCAGCAAATTCACCACTTGCTTTTTGCTCAAATTTATCAAGGAAAGTTCCGATATATCTCAAATCAAAATCACCAAAATCAGTTTGAATATCGTAATAGATGCCTACATCCATTCCCTCAATGGTTCTAAGAGCCATGTTGGTATAGTTATTTGTTACATACTTAATGTCTCCAAATGGGCAGACACCTGCAGCAGCGAAGCCAGCAGCATCTCCAGCATCAGGAGCTTCTCTTACTACGAGCGGGTCGCCTGCAAAGGTATCACAATTATTTAAGCCATTCGCAAATCGCAATAACATGTCATTAACAGTTTGATTCTCTCTGCCAAATAAACCAATAGTTTTATCTTTTTCAATTGTCCAAGCATCGACAGTTACAATCAAACCATTCATTGGAGTTAAAACGACACCAAATGATGTATTGTCTGACTCTTCAGCTTCAAGCCCCTTAGCACCTGTTGCGACTCTTTGAATTGTGTATCTTGAGTCAGAGTCAATAACATTCTCAACACTTTGAACCTCATTTACTCTAAAAGCAGCACGGTCATATCTTGTTCCAGATCTTGCTACAATTTTTTCATTGATTTGAATGATATTTGGTGCTCTGAATGCAGTAGAGAATGATCCTCTTAATGTCATCCATGGAGCAACTTCCCACCCAACAGCTAGTTTTCCGACAGTGGTATCTCCAAAGTCTGAAAAGTCTTCATTTCTCACAGCTAGCTGAGCGTTAATAGATTCAGTAACTGGAATTTGAAATTCAGCAAATAATGATGTCACATCTCTTGAGCCAGATACATCTGGAGTAGGGGAGGAATTGACCACATCAGAGACTAATGGGTAGGTATCTCCCTCATAATCAGTATAGGTAATTGTTCCATCTAATCTAGGATCTCTATCATCTATAACCTCTTCCTCTCGATACTCAAAACCAACCAAAAGACCAACATCTCCAGCAGGAAGAGTCATGAATGATGCATTTGACATTTTGAAGTCAAACATATCAAGAGTGCTTTCATTTTTTCTGTAAACGCTAATTAAAGCTCTCTCAATATTTGAATTAACTCCTGCACTAAAGGGATTGTATGCGGCAGGCGTAGAGTCATATAATGCTGCTTTAAGCAGGTTATTTGACATTCTATTTCTAGTCACGTCTCTATGTCTTGCAATTGAGCTGACATAAGCTGTTTCCCAGTCCCAATCTCCTGCAGAACCTCTAAAGCCTTGAAGAAATCTGTATGTTTCTTTTTTAACATTAACGAGTCTTTGTTTTTCTTCGTATCGATAATTATCAATATAAAGATTTTTACCTGCAAAGATTGCGGTTGGCACCCCATCAACATTAACTTTAAGTTGGTTTAAATAATAGTTATCTGGCCCAACTCTGTGTTTGGAAGAGCTAAAAGCATATGAGGCATGAGCAGTCCTATCACTGTCTGAGCTATAAGCTCCAATTTCAGTAAAAGATTCCATGCCATTATCCATTTCATGGTTGATAAATATCACAACATTATTTCTAATAAGCTCAGATCTAACATCTGTCGGTCCCCAAAAATTACTTCTAAGTGCTCCGTTACCGTCTTGTGCGATACAAGTACCAAAACCAGTATCAAAAAGAGGGTGGCCTCTATTAGTACATTTTGAATCCCCTAAAGGAAATAACTCAAACTCACCATTAGAGTCAGTCCAGACATGGTTATAACTTTCTCCTGCATGTTCACGAGAGCTAACCATATCAAACTGTCCATAAAGTGAATTCGAGCTTAAATTTCTAAAAGAAGTGCTAGTTTTCCATGGAGAGTCATCTGCAACGAAGGGTCTGTGATCTCCTGCACCCCATCTTGGATCCTCTTGAGCATTAATATTACCTCGATCATAGTGGTCAAAGAAAACGCTGACATTGGTTGCGCCATCATTAAAGAATGAACCCCATTTAACATTGAAAGTATTATCTTCTGTTTCAAAGTGATCATAAGCAGAAACCTTAGCTCTAACCATTAAGCCCTCATAATCTTTTTGGAGCACATTATTTACAACACCCGCCACAGCGTCAGCGCCATAAATAGCTGATGCGCCATCACGCAAGATTTCTAGCCTTTCCATTCCATATGTTGGAATGAGATTTGAGTTAACAGAGACTGTTGGAACAAAGTCACCGCCTATTAATTCTGTCTGATAAGTTCCGTTATTAACAAGCCTTCTTCCATTAAGTAGGGTAAGAGTATTACCAACACCCATATTTCTTAAGTTGTAAGCCCCAACATCTCCACGAGATGCATTCACACCTCCAGATGCATCTTCAGCTTCATTAAAATAGTTAAGACCTTGCTCAGCAATATTTTCAAGCAGCTCATCGCCGCCATCAACAC
>JAOMBK010000007.1 GCA_028344535.1 Pseudomonadota bacterium
TCAGGGTTTAGTGCAGCTGAGTGGTTAAATAGCGCGCCTGAAAAAGAAATAAGTGATATTTTGTATGAATATGGAGATGAGAAAGCATCAAGAAAGATTGCAAAAGCTATAGTGAAATATAGAGCAATAAGCTCGTTGGAAACCACGATTGAACTAACAAAAGTAATTGAAACAGTTCTCAAAAGAACTGGCAAAACTCATCCAGCAACAAAGTCATTTCAAGCTATAAGAATTCATGTAAACAATGAATTACATCATTTAAAAATAACGCTCTCAAAGCTACATGATGTTCTTAAAGTTGGCGGAGTAGTGGTCATTATTTCATTCCATTCTTTAGAAGATAGAATTGTAAAAAATTTCTTTAAACCTGAGATTGAAGAACTGCCAAAAGATATACCAATTAACACCTCTGTAAAAGAAACGTATAGGTCTATTAAGAAGAAGCTTAAACCATCCTCAAATGAAATTACTGTCAATCCTCGCTCTAGAAGTGCAGTAATGAGAGTTTTTTCAAAGTTATGAAAAAAAATCTCTTAATATATATTTTATTTATAAATATTTTTTTTCTACTTTGTCTATGTCTTGAGACTATCAAAATTAGATGGCAATTTAGTCAAGAGTATGAAAATAATGCTTATCTCCAAGTTGCAAAGAATAAATTAACAGAAATAAATTTTAATTTACAAACTGAATACCATCACCAGAGTTCACCAGCAAAGGTTGAACGTCATGCCAAAGAAATTTTAAAAATGGTAGAGATTACCAAAATAACTAACTTAGATTATGAAAAATAATTTTGGTCATAGTTGGCGAGCACATTTAATATATATTTTTTTAGGCATTAGCCTTCTTATCTTAGTTTTTAGAATAGTAAGCCTTCAATATATTGAAGGAGACTTCTTAGCAACCAAAGGAAAGAATATGCTTGAGACTTCTAGATCAATCCCTGCGAATCGCGGGAGCATATTGGATAGAAATAATTTTCCTCTTGCCGTATCCATCAATCAGTATGACTTATATGCTTTAAAGCATTTTTCTAAGGAGGATTTTAACAAATTAACAAATATTCTTTTTTTAAAAAAAGATTTTTCCGCTATTAAGCAGCTTAATAAAAAAACTTTAATTTTTTCTAATCTCGATTTCTCTCAATATGAGAATGTAAAAAGTCTTAATCTTTCTGGTATTGAGATCGAATCATTTCAAAAAAGGTATTATCCATTAGGTGAGCAGGTATCTACCCTGATTGGATTTGCTGGAAAAGATGGATTTGGTTTAGAGGGGCTTGAAAATATTTTGGATTCTGAGTTATCAGGGGTATCAGGTCGAGAGACCATTTATAGGAATGCAAGCAGGAGACCCCAAGTGACCCAAGAGGTTATCCAGGGACTTGATACTAAATTAACTATTGATAGCAGAATTCAATTTTATGCATATAAGCATCTTTCAAGCTTTGTTGAGGCCAATGATGCAAAAGGTGGAAGCGTGATAGTTCTTGATAATATTTCTGGAGAAATTCTTGCTATCGCAAGTTACCCTTCATACAACCCCAATAGCCCAAAAAGACAGATAAAAAGAAATAGAGCCTTGGTTGATGCATTCGAACCAGGCTCAATTATAAAACCGCTAGCTTTAGCCAAGGGCATTGATATGGGGATACTCTCCAATACTCAGGTAATAGATACTAGTCCAGGATTTATAAATTTGAGTGGAAGGATGGTATCTGATCCAAAAAATTATAATAATCTTACTGTTAGTGAGGTTATTGCAAAATCAAGCCAAGTTGGAGCCTCAAAGCTAGCTTTGCAAGTTGGAATAGATGGATTGATTTCAGGCTACAGAGGATTTGGTCTTTCAAAACCACCTAATGTTTTTTTCCCTGGAATTGCTTATGGAGTTATCAATTCTAGAGAAAATATTTCTGATCATGAAATAGCAAGTATTGGATTTGGCTACAGCATGACTGCTTCCTCATTACAATTAGCTCAAGCATATTCAGTTTTTGCAAATGAGGGATATCTTAAGGACTTTAAAATCTTTCTAGATAATGCTGAAGTATATCAACAACGAGTAATAGGCAAAGATGCTGCTAATGATGTGTTGGAGTCTCTGAAATTAGTTATTTCAGACGGAACAGGAAAATTGGCAAGAATACCAAATTATGATGTGGCAGGAAAAACAGGCACATCTCATAAAGCTAGTTCTAAGGGTGGATATGATCAAAGTAAATATATAGCTTCTTTTGCAGGAATTGCACCATTAACATCTAAAAGACTTACAATTTTTGTCAGCATTGATGAGCCAGGATTAAATAATTATTCTGGTGGTAGTGTAGCCGCTCCATTATTTGCCGCTATTTCTATTGATGTCTTAAATTATCTAGATGAATAAACTATCTCTTATTAAACCTTTTATTAAAACGAATGTATTTGATAAATGCGTTATTTCATCCATCACTGACGACTCTAGAGATGTCCAAAAAAATTCTTTATTTGTTGCAAGACAAGGAATAGCATCTCACGGAAAAGATTTTGTGAAAGATGCTGTTAGAAGAGGCGCATCTTGCATTATCAGTGATCAGAACTTTGAGGATAGGATAGAGATACCAATTTATTGCTTAAATAATTTAGAAGACCAAATCTTAGAAATCCTTTTTAGATTTCATGAACTCAGTGTGGATAATTTTGTCTTTCATGGTGTAACAGGTACTAATGGTAAAACAACAACTGCATTCATGGCACACAACATTATAAGAGGGCTTGAAAGACCTTCAATTTATATTGGAACTCTGGGAGCATTTATCAATGATGATCTTATTCAAACCAAAGGCAATACAACGCCTGGAATATTTGAGATATTACAAATTTTACAAGCCAGTAAGGCAAAACAAAAAACGTATGTTTTTCTTGAAATCTCTTCACATGCGTTAGAGCAAAAAAGGTTAGGCAGCTTACCCTTTTTTCAAACTATATTACTAAATATTCAATCTGATCATCTCGATTATCATAAAACATATAAAAACTACATTGATGCAAAATTATCTATTACAGAGCTGAATAATAAGCACCCTACAATTATTTTTTTTGATAAAATCCAAGATTTGCTAGAATCTTTATCTAGCTCTCAAAAAAAACAACTCTCAACATCAACATTCTTAAGTGCTAATAATTCATCAGCCATGTTCAAGTATTCCGTGAACTATAAAACCCACGAGCCTTCAAAAATTAATTTAGATTTCCCAAGGATAACCTTGAGTATTTATTGCTCATTATTTCTTAAATTTAATATTGAGAACTATATTTCTGCTATTGCGTTAATTTCAAAGCATATCTCTTCAACTAATTTAAATGCTCTCAACAACACTTCAATTAAGTTACCTCAAGGAAGAGGAGAATTATTAAAGTTAAAACAAGGAAAAATTTTGATTGATTTTGCTCATGATCATCTTTCTATCTTTAATATTTTGTCTGAATTAGCCAATTCCTATAATGAAATAATTGTAGTTTTCGGATGCGGTGGAGATAGAGATAAATCTAAGAGACCTAAAATGATGAGAGTAGTGCAAGATTTTGCAAGTAAAATATTTTTTACATCAGATAATAATCGCTATGAATCTTTCTCTTCCATCGCATCAGATGCAATGCAGGGAAACGATCATTCAGGCGCTGAAATTATTGAGGATAGGCAAGAGGCCATAAGATCGGCACTTCCTCACTTAAATAATGAAAATATATTGGTAATATTAGGTAAAGGACATGAAACAGATATAGAGATATTAGGAAAAAAAGTTCCATTTAATGATAAAGATTGTGTTTTAAAAATTATGGGCGATGAAATTAATTAACAATACAAAAGATTTTTTAACTTTACTTAAGCTTGATGGTAAATCAAGCTTGCCAATTAGAAATTTCCAAATAGATTCAAGAAAGGTGCAAAAGAATTCAGTTTTTTTTGGTCTTAATGGCTCAAATGAAGATGGTAGCCTTTATGCGGAGGATGCAATTAAAAATGGAGCATCCCTTGCCATTGTAAAAAAAAGAAAAACAGCAAATTCTATATTTAATTCATCAAAACTCATTAAAGTTCAAAGTCCGGAAGATGTTCTTATTCAGGCTGCTGAGATCGCAATGGAGAGATACAAGGGGAACATTATTGGAGTTACAGGCAGCAATGGAAAAACAACTACAAAAAATATTTTGAATTCCTGCATAAAAGATAGTTATGCCACTTACCAAAACTATAACAATGAAATTGGTTTACCACTCTGTGCTTTAGAATTAGATTCACAAAAAAGTACTGCAATTTTTGAAATGGGTGCAGCAAAAAAGGGTGATATAGATCTTTTATCTAAAATTATTAAACCGAATATAGGTATTATTACTCATATAGGCCACTCACATTTAGACGGACTAAACTCTGTTCAAGGAGTGCTAAAGGTAAAGTCAGAACTAATCAATAATATTAAACAAAACGGCTCAGTTATTGTTCCAGATGGTAAATATCTTAATTATTGGAAAAAAATAAGAAACGATATTACTTTTTATACATTTGGTGAAAAATCTTCAGCATCTTATTTCCCAACTAAAATTAAGATGTCAAAACGAGGCCTATCTTTTTTTATTGAATCCATGCATTTAAAGAAAAGAATTCATGTAAAAACAAGACTTATAGGAATGCATAATGTGCTAAATATTCTTGCTTCTTTTGCGGCAATCCATATTTCTCAACTGAACATAGAGGAATTTTTAGATGGTTTGAGGCGCCTGCAAAACCCTCCTCAACGTTTAGATCTTAAAACATGGGTAAAAAAATCACAGGTCATCGATGATACATACAATGCTAATCCTGACTCTATGAGAGCTGCAATAGATGTTTTAAGTCAATTTAAAGGAAGAAAGATTGCAATTCTTGGAGATATGGCAGAACTAGGTAGATATAGAAAAAAACTACACATTGCTATGGGAGACTATGCCAAAATACATGGAGTAGATTGTTTGCTTGGATATGGAGACCTAATCCGTCATGCTGTGTTTGCATATGGTGATAATGCCTTTTTCTTTAACAGCAAAATAGAGTTGATAGATTTTCTAAAAAAAAATCTAGTCGGAAAAGAGAACATACTAATCAAAGGCTCAAGATCAATGCGAATGGAAGAAATTCTAGAGTTATGGAAATAATATGATTGAATTACTTGGCACTTGGTTAATGACATATGATTCTGGCTTCGATGTTCTGCGTTATTTAACTGTAAGAACTATTGGCGGAACTTTAACTGCGCTAATGTTATCAATTTTTATTGGCCCAGCTTTAATAAAATTCTTATCAAATATTCAGTTCTCACAATCGATTAGGGGAGATGGACCTGAATCACACCTAGCAAAATCTGGAACCCCAACCATGGGAGGGTTAATTATTATCTCCTCATTAATTATCTCAACATTGCTTTGGTCAGATTTTAAAAATCCATATATATGGATTTTACTTTTTATTACTGTCTCTTTTAGCCTAATAGGATTTCTTGATGATTGGTTAAAAATTAAGGAAAAAAATTCAAAAGGTTTAAAGGGGAGATATAAGATTATATTGCAATTTATTTTTGCTTTGATGGCAATGCTATTTATGTTGGAGGTTTCTCCAGCTGGGAATGAGCAAATTTTTATTCTGCCTTTTAATAAAGAGTACATATTTGCAATCTCACCTTTTATTTTCTTGCTTATAAGTATTTTTGTAATAATGGGTTCATCTAATGCAGTTAATCTGACCGATGGTCTAGACGGGCTTGCAATTCTCCCTACAGTCTTAATAGCTGGGGGCATGGGCCTGATTGCTTATGCATCTGGAAATTTAATTATATCTGACTATTTATTTATTCCATTTAACCCTCTTAGCGGGGAGTTAATTGTTTTTTGCGGAGCATTGATTGGAGCTGGGATAGGTTTTCTATGGTACAACACATACCCTGCACAGATTTTCATGGGTGACTTGGGATCTTTAACGCTTGGAGGAATTTTAGGCACTCTAGCAGTGCTAATTCGGCATGAGGTAGTTTTTGCTATTATGGCCGGAGTTTTTGTGATGGAAACTTTGAGCGTTATTATTCAAGTCGGTTCATATAAATTAAGAGGTAAAAGGGTTTTTTTAATGGCACCCATTCATCATCATTTTGAATTGAAGGGCTGGGCCGAACCAAAGGTCATTGTCCGATTCTGGATTATAACTTTTGTTCTTGTTTTATTTGCACTCGCAACCCTAAAATTAAGATAATCCTTAATGAAATCTCTTATTTTTGGTTATGGAGTTACAGGCCAATCTTTTGAAAGATATTTAAAGAAAAAAAATATAGTCTTCGAAATTTATGATGCAAATCTAATAGGGCCCAATATCAACAATATACTGCCTGATCAAAAAAAATTAGAATCTTATGAAATGATCTACATGAGCCCAGGAATCAATCTTCAGGAGATTTATTCAAAAGGAGAGTTTGATGGAATTCCCTATTTAACTGACATAGATATTTTTTTCCAAGAAGATCATTCTTATAAGATCGGTATTACTGGCACAAATGGAAAGAGTACTTGCTGCTATCATTTGTATCAGCTTTTGGAGAATTCTCAACTCGTTGGCAATATTGGAACTCCGGTATTGGATAATATTAATTCGTGCTCATATTCGATTATTGAACTTTCAAGCTTTCAGCTAGAGAAGGCAAAGGAATTGCATTTAGATTTTGGAGTTCTTTTAAATATTTCACCTGATCATGTTGATTATCATGGAAGTTTCTCAGAATATGCAAAGGTTAAAAATAGAATTAAGGAATCAAAAATAGTAACTGAAGAATCAGACCCAAGGAAATTGTGGTCCATGATTACAGGCAGAGATCAAAGAGAGGTTATGAATATTGCATTATTAGATTTGCCTCATAGATATCAAAAGGTTTTAAAGCATGATCAGCTAACATTTATCAATGATTCAAAGGCAACTAATTTGACTGCGTTGAAATATGCTTTAAATCAAACCTCTGGTCCTTGTGTACTAATTCTTTGCGGGGATCCTGATAAAGAGCAATATGATTTCTATGAAACCTCTGATCCATTTAAGATCTATATCTTTGGTAAACATGCAGAAGATATATCAAAGAAATTATTTCATTCAGAAAAAATATTATTCCATAATCAAGATCTGTCTTTAGTAATAAAGTCTATTTTTAATGAAGTTTACGATCGCCACACAACCATACTATTTTCACCAGGTCATCCTAGCGGTCAAGATTATAAAAATTTTGAAGAACGTGGAGAGCACTTTATAAAATTAGTAATGAATTTATATGATTGATCGAGAAAATATATTCATTATTCTTCCATACTTCTGTTTGCTATTCATTGGTATGGTGATGGTTGCATCTTCGAGTGTTTATGTTTCTGAAGATATTTACGGGACTCCATTCCATTTTGCATCAAGACAAATAATTTTTTTCATTGTCGGCATTGTTGCAACAATCGTTGCCTTAAGCATCCCTTCAAATTTATTTCTTACATTGGATTGGGTCATTTTAATGGGATCTTTCCTGTTGCTTATCGCTCTTTTTTTTCCTGGAGTAGGCACAGAAGTAAATGGAAGCTTGAGGTGGATTAGATTAGGACCAATCAACATTCAGCCCTCCGAAGTCAGCAAGTTAGCTCTGGTAATTTATATTTCTGGGTACTGTGTTAGAAGATTGGGTGAAATCAATACTTCGCTGGGTTTTTTTAGGCCCTTAATTGTACTAGCTTTTTTTGGACTTTTGATTATGTCTCAACCTGATCTTGGGTCAACTCTGGTAATAGGAGCTTTGGTTATTGCTGTATTATTTTTTGCAGGAATTTCATTTTTCCAATTCTCTTTATTAGTATCATTAATGGGCAGTTTGGCTGCAATTGCTATCTATTTAGAGCCATATAGATATATAAGATTTATTTCATTTACTGAGCCATTTGAGAATTTTTATGGACCAGGATGGCAGTTATCAAATGCTCTGCTTGGAATTGGTAGGGGCGAATGGTTTGGTATGGGCTTGGGGAATAGTCTTCAAAAAAATTTGTACCTCCCTGAACCACATACTGATTTTATTTTTGCAGTAATAGTTGAAGAATTTGGATTGGTTGGAGGATTGATAGTCATTTTACTCTTTGCCTTATTAATTTATGGAATTCTCGCAACATCCATCAAAGCACTTGAGCTTGGTAAATTGTTTCAGGGGTTGCTTGCCTTTGGAGCGGGAATTTTAATCGCAATTCAAGTAGTATTTAACTTAGGAGTGAATCTTGGACTCTTGCCTACAAAAGGGTTAACTCTCCCATTTATTAGCTATGGGGGAACAAGTCTAATTTTATTCATGTTTTTAATGGGCATGGTGTTGAGAATTAATTTTGAAAATAAAACGATAAAGTAATGAAATTTTTAATTTCCGCAGCTGGAACTGGAGGGCACGTTTTTCCAGCATTAGAGTTTGGCAAGGAATGCATTAAAAATGATCATGATGTAGTCTGGATTGGAACAAAAAATGGCATAGAGAATAGAGTTGTTCCTGAGGAAATAAAGCTATTAACTATTCCCATGAGAGGATTTAGAGGAAAGAAATTTTTTTTAAAAATCGTTTCCTTATTCGGTTTAATCGCTTCAATTTTTAAAAGCATTTATTACATACAAAAAAATAATACTGATTACATTGTATGCTTTGGAGGTTATATTTCCCTGCCAGTAGGTTTATCAGCGTGGATATGTAGAAAACCTCTTTTTTTGCATGAGCAAAATGCAATTATGGGAACCTCTAACAAGGCATTAAAAAAATTTTCAGAATTAATTTTTTTAGGATTCCCAATTAATGAGTCAGTTACAAAAAAAATGAAGCTAGTTGGAAATCCCATAAAAAAATTAAATAAAAATTCTTCTTTAGATTCCAATCAAGAGCCCTTGAGAGTATATGTAACTGGCGGGAGTCAAGGCTCTGAATTTATTAATCAAAATATCCCTATAGCCTTAAATGCCCTAGAAATGCCCCTAGAGGTAAGACATCAGTCTGGAAGCGGAAAATCCATAGGAGTAAAAGAATTGTATTCAAATAATATTACTGTTGAGGTAAAGGAGTTTTATGATTTGCCGCAAGATTCAATTGTCTGGTCGCATTTTATTATTTCTAGGGCTGGCGCATTATCTCTATCAGAATCTATGAGTTTAAAAAGAGGATCGGTGATGATTCCTCTGCCATCAGCTATTGATAATCATCAGCTATTAAATGCAAGCAATATTGTAGATTTAGGTATGGGGTTGGTTCATGAAGAGTTTGAATCGTTGGAATTATTATCTCAAAAACTAAAAAATATTATTGTGAGTAGAGAATATGTGCAATGGTCCAAGAAAGAGAATAATTTAGATCATTTCCAAGCCGCTAGAACAATGTTAAGTTCAATTCTAAAATTTTAAAAAAATACATGGCTTATCTAGGATTTCAAAAGTTTAAAAAAATTCATATGATTGGCATTGGCGGTTCCGGAATGATCGGAGTGGCGACTATTTTACAAAAACGTGGTTTTAAAGTTACAGGTTCAGATCTTGTAATAACTGACGAGCTGAAGGAATTAAAAAAATTAGGTGCTAAAGTTCAAATTGGTCATGAGCCTAAGCTTATTAAAAATACAGATTTAGTTGTTGCTTCTTCTGCAATATCCAAGAAAAACTCTGAACTCTTGCATGCCAAGAATTCTGGAATAACTATTATTCCAAGAGCTGAAATGCTTGGAACTCTTATGAGGCCCTATCGGAGCGTTGCAATTGCTGGTAGTCACGGCAAGACAACTACAACAAGCATTATTGCAAGTATTTTTAATGCGGCAAATTTAAGCCCAACTTATGTTATTGGAGGTCAAGTATTAAGCGTTGGTAGAAGCTCTAATCTTGGAGATGGCAATTATATTATTGTAGAAGCAGATGAAAGCGATGGATCATTTTTACATCTGCAGCCTGATGTTGCTGTGATCACTAATATTGATAATGATCATTTAAGTTTCTATGAATCAGATCAGGAAAAATTAAATCAGTCTTTTGTAAATTTTGCAGAAAATTTACCTTTTTATGGCCACATCATTCTCAATATAGACGATGCAAACGTTCGTAAAATTTCTAAAGATATTCATAGAAAGCAAATTACTTTTGGTTTTAGTTCAAAAAATAGATTTCAAATAGTCAATATTAAACTAATAAACGGCGTTCAAAAATTTCAATTAATAGATAATGCTAATAAAAAGAACTACAAATTTTCTACCCATTTAAGTGGCAAACATAATTTATACAATATTGCTGCAGCTATCTGTGTAGCAATAGAAGAAAATATATCTATAAAGAATATTGCTAAAGGATTGAATGACTTTCAAGGAGTCGGAAGAAGGTTTGAGCTTTCAAAAATCTATCTTGCAGATCAACCTCATGTATTAATAGATGATTATGGCCATCATCCCGCTGAAATACTATCAACCATTCTGGCAACTAAAGAAAAATTTCCTCGAAAAAAGATTTGCATGATTTTTGAGCCTCATAGATATACCAGAACACAACAACTGTTTGATGATTTTGTAAAAGTTCTTTCTAAAGTAGATTTCCTTCTTTTGTTAGATATATATCCGGCAAGCGAAAAACCTATCAAAGGAATTTCATCAAAAAAAATTGCTTTTCAGATATCGAAGAATCATAAGAATGCTCACTATCTTGGAAATCAAGACCCAATAGATTGGCTCCAAAACAATCATCAAGACTTTTCGATTTTAATTACTCAAGGGGCAGGAACAATCTCAAAACTAAATAATGAGATCAAAAAAAAGTGGCAATAAAAAAAATCATAGTTTTGTATGGGGGGCAATCATCCGAGCGGGAAGTTTCACTTGAAAGTGGAAAATTTATTTCCCAATCAATAGAAGACTTGGGATATGAAGTTCAACTAATTGACTACCCAGAATACTTTTCGTTCGAGCAACTCACCCAAGAAGACTTTATTTTTATTGCTCTTCATGGAGAGGATGGTGAATCTGGAGAATTGCAAAAACTTTTGCAACAAAGAGGTATTCCATTTTCTGGCAGTAGTTTTCAAGCTTGTGTTAATACTTGGAACAAAAATACTTGTAAAGAACTTCTTCAAAAAAATAAAATTCCTACTCCAAGATGGATTACTATTTCATCGCTTTCTGAAATAAATGGGAGCCTAGATGATCCTTTTTTTGATCAGCTTAGACCATTTAAAGAGCTTTTTTTAAAGCCTGCAGAAGATGGATCTAGTATAGATGTATTTAAAATTTCCAATAATAAAGAATTGGAGTTAGCTATTTCTGATTGTATAAATCCAAGACGGCAATTCATTTTTGAGGAAAGTATAGATTTTAAGGAGCTTACCGTTCCCATCCTAAATGGGAAATGCTTGCCTGCCGTTGAGATCAAAACTTCTGAAGCCTTTTACAATTTCAATGCAAAATATGTGAATGAAGACACCCAGCTTTCCAAGCTAATACTTTCAAAAGATGAAAAAAATCAGCTTGAAGAAATTTGTTTAAGGACTCTTGATGTAATGGGCTGCAGAGGGTGGTTAAGAGTTGATCTTTTGCAGGACAGCAATAATAATTTTTATGTGCTTGAAGTCAATACCGTGCCGGGCATGACTTCACACAGCTTGTTCCCAAAATCTGCGCAATCCATCGGCCTATCATATAATGACCTCGTTCAAGAAATTATTAATGCTAAGTAAAAGGACGTTATTATTTTTTATTTTAATCCCTGTTTTATTTAGTTGTTCAGGTGATATAAATCAAAAAGTGATTATAGTATTTGAGAAGCCTCCAGCTTTAAAACAAGAGCAAGAATTAGTTTTAAATTTATCTAGTCAGACCTCAAAGACAAACCTATCAAAATTATTAAATAATCAAAATTGGATTAAATCTTATTTAATTAAAAAAAATGCCTTCAAGCCCATAGAAGTATTTATTGAGACAAAAGATCCTAAATATATTTGGCAAGATAGATTTTATTTAGATGATGATTTAACTAAATTTTTATATTTTGGAGAATACCCTGAATTATTACATTTACATATACCAATTGAATTAGTTGATAAGTGGTCACAAGTAGAAGATCAAATTCAAGCAGTCATGGAAACCTATAATCTAAAAATTTTTTCCGTTTCTTATACAGAAGCAACTGGGTGGTCTTTTAATACTGCAAACGAGTTGCAAATTAATTTGGGCTCAGACCTTTCATTGGAAGTATTTCAAAAACTTTCTTTAACTTTAAAATATATTTTCGAAAAAAACTTAACTCCTAGTATTATTGATTTAAGATACAAAGATGGAGCGGCATTAAATTATGGCAAATAATGGAACAAAAGATTCCGACTATGTTGTTGGATTAGATATTGGAACCTCCAAGGTTGTTTGTATTATTGGAAGGTATGTTGATCAACATTCTATTGAAGTCATATCGATGGGGTCTTATCCGTCTAGCGGTCTTAAAAAAGGTGTAGTGGTAAATATAGATGCTACTACAGACGCAATTCAAAAATCTATAGACCAAGCCCAGGCGTCATTTGAAGGAAAGATTAAAAATGTATATGTAGGAATCGCAGGTAATCATATTCGAAGTTTAAATTCTCATGGAATAGTGGGTATAAAAGATAAGGAGGTTGAAGCAAGTGATATAGATAGAGTTATTGAAGCAGCTCAAGCTGTCGCAATACCATCGGATCAAAGAGTTCTTCATGTTCTGCCTCAAGAATATGTTATTGATAATCAAGACTCTATTAGAGAGCCACTTGGGATGTCTGGTGTTAGACTAGAATCTCATGTGCATTTAGTGACTTGTGCGAATAATGCGATTCAAAATATAGAAAAATGTGTAAAACGATGCGGGATTGGGGTAGATGGTTTTGTTTTAGAACAACTTTCTAGCTCATATTCCGTATTATCAGAGGATGAAAAAGAGCTTGGAGTGTGTTTGGTCGACATAGGTGGAGGCACTACAGATATTGCAGTCTTTAACTCTGGTTCAATATCATTTACTGGAGTGATCCCTATTGCGGGCGATCAAGTAACCAGTGATATAGCTGTTGCTTTAAGAACTCCTACTGCTCAAGCAGAAGATATAAAGCAAAAACATGGCTGCGCGGCAGCTGAACTAACTCAAGATGGAGAAACCTTAGAGGTAATGAGAGTTGGTGGCAGACCTCCGGAAGACTTATCAAGACGATCATTGGCTGAAATTATCGAACCAAGATACGTTGAGTTGTTTGATTTAGTTAAAGCGGAAATTAAACGTAATGGTTTTGAGCATAAAATCCCTGCAGGGATTGTGCTCACAGGTGGAACTTCAAAAATGGAAGGCGCGGTTGCCCTTGCTGAGTCTATTTTCCAAACCAGTGTAAGACTTGGTATTCCAGAGAAATTTAATGGAATGGAATCTGTTCTGAAAAATCCAATATATGCTACTGCTCTAGGTTTGGTGGGTTTTGGTTTCGATCAAATTAAGCAAGGCTACACTTTAGAAAATAATAAAAGTTTTTTTGATAAAGCTTTTGGCTTCTTAAAAAATAATTATTGATTGCTGGATGCATTTGGCTTAGAATTCACGCTCCTTGGTTTTTTGATGTTCAAAAAATCTACTAACCCATAAGGAAAAATATGAACAACTACGAATTAACTTTAATACTCAATCCTGATTTATCTACTAAGTTTGATGATTTTCAGACTAAGTTTGAAAAAACTCTTACAGATATAAACTTTAAAATTAATAAGCTTGAGAACATCGGTCGCAGGCAACTTGCTTACAGTATCTTAAATCATAATAAAGGACACTATGCTATCTTTCAGATTGAAGGCCCCGCTGAGGCTGCTTTAGAGCTTGAGTCTAAATTAAAATACGATACATCTGTAATACGGCACCTTTTGCTTAAAGTTGATTCTCCATCTCTAGAGGATTCATTGCTGCTTGTTGAATCAAGAGAGGCAAAAAAATCACCTCAAGAAGAAGACCAGATCCAAGAAAAACCAAAAACTCCTCCAGCAGAAACAAATACTGCGGCTGAGTCTGTTGTCAAAGAAGAATCAAAGGAAGGTGAGTAATGGCTGAATCTAATCATAAAAATTTTAATTATAAGAATGTTGATCTTTTAAAAAGATATATTACTGAAACAGGAAAAATCATTCCTGCAAGAGTTTCCAATATTAGCGCTTCAGAGCAGAGAAAATTAACAAAAGCAATTAAGATTGCACGATTTTTAGCTTTACTCCCATACACAGATTCCCATAGATAAATTATGAAAATTATACTTTTAGATAAAATCCAAAAATTAGGTGAAATTGGAGATGTTGTTGAGGTGAGCTCAGGATATGCCAGAAATTTTCTTATTCCTAAGAAGAAAGCCATGTTCGCTTCAGATGAAAACCTCAAGTATGTTGAAAGTAAAAAAGCCGAACTAGCTGCAGCTTCAGCAGATGAGATGGCAAATGCCCAGGGTAAAGCTGAAACAGTTTCTGGGGCTAAGGTTGAAATTAAAGTTCAAGTCACTGAAGAGGGTGCTTTGTATGGTTCAGTAGGAACTAGAGAAATCTCTGATGCATTCACTGAAATTGACCATGTTGTAGATAAAAGCGTTATCCAGTTACCTGATGGACCTTTAAAAGAACTTGGTGATTATTCAATCACTTTATTATTCCATCCTGAAGTTTCATGTGTTGTTGAGGTGTCTGTTCAACCAGAGTAGTTGTTATCTTAATAATATGATGTAAGAATCATATTTATGTCTAGCAAATCCATAGAAAATACAGAGCAAGTTAGAGAGCTTGAGAGGGCTATCTTAGGCGGCCTAATGCTTGAAACTGAAAGATATGATGCTGTAAGCGAGATCATTGAATTCACTGATTTTGAGGGCCAAGATCATCAAAATATTTTTCAGTCAATGGGTGAGCTTGTTAATTCCAATAAACCCCTTGATCCATTGACGGTCTCAGATCGACTTGATAGCAAAAATCTCTTAACAAGAGCAGGTGGTAAGAATTATTTAATTGATTTAGCTTCTACCAGTCCCTCTGCAGCTAATTTAGAAGCATATGCTGGCATGGTTAGGCAAAAATCTATTTCAAGAAGGCTAATGAAAATCAACTCTGAGATTTCTGAGCTTATTGTTAACCCTCAAGGAAAAGATGCAGCTGAATTACTCGATGAAGCTGAAACAAAAATTTTTTCACTAAATGATGAAGCAAGTAGGACATCAACCAATATTCAGAAATTAGATGAGCTAATTCCTCAATCAATTGAAAGAATGAATGAAATTGCCAAAAATGGATCCTCTCTACTTGGAGCTTCTACAGGGTATAAAGATATTGATAGTAAGTTACAGGGGCTGCAAGATGGAGACTTGATAATTGTTGCTGCTAGACCAAGCATGGGTAAAACAGCGTTGAGCATGAATATTGTTGAAAACTTTGTGCTGAATAAAGATATTCTTGGTGGCGTCTTAGTATTCAGTCTTGAGATGCCGGCTGAATCATTGACCACTAGATTACTAGCAAGTAACGCTAAGATTGATCAACAAAAAGTTAGATCAGCTTCAATGAATCAAGCTGATCTTAAAAAGTTTATGGAGTCATCTTCAAAATTAAAAGATTTACCTCTTTATATCGACGATAGCTCAATGCTCTCACCTATGGAGTTGCGCGCAAGAGCTCGTCGAATTGCTAGACAGGAGCCCAATGGATTGTCTTTAATAGTTGTGGACTATCTTCAGTTAATGCAATTGCCTGCATCGCAAGAAAATAGAGTAAATCAAATATCAGAAATTTCTAGATCTTTAAAGATGCTTGCTAAAGAACTTAATGTCCCTGTGATTGCATTATCTCAGTTAAATCGAGCTGTAGAACAAAGACCCAATAAACGACCCATTATGGCTGATTTAAGAGATTCAGGTGCGATTGAGCAAGATGCAGATGTAATTTTATTTATCTACAGAGACGAGGTTTATAACGAAGATTCTGAAGAGGGAAACAAGGCTGAGATTATTATTGGAAAACAAAGAAATGGACCGATCGGTAAAGTGAATCTGACTTTTCTTAAGGAATATACTAGGTTTGAAGACTTTGCTGTTGATAGCTATTACGACTCTATACAATGATTGAACCAAATTCTGAGCTTGTAATTGATTATGAGCTTGTAAGAAATAATATCCAAGTTATTAAAACCAACCTACCTACCAATTGCAAAATCTTGGGCGTCATAAAAAGTAATGCTTATGGACATGATCTTGAAAAGGCTACTCAGGCATTAGATGATGCAATAGATGGATATGGTGTTGTGAGATTGGGAGAGGCTCTTAAGATAAGAGAAAACTCTTTAAAGCCAATTTTGGCTATGCAAGGCGTATATTCATCAGATGCTTATGATGCTTTAAAACAAAATAATATCTGGTCTGTTGTCCATTCAATTTCACAATTACCACTGGCAAAGCAATACCAAGATGATTTGCTGTTTTGGATAAAAGTTAATACTGGAATGAACAGACTTGGCATTGCGATAGATGAGCTTGATCAGTTTCAATCACTTTTAAAGGATTCAAATGTTTTGATGACGCATTTAGCTTGTGCGGATCACCCAGCAGATGATCTTAATAATACTCAATTTAAGAATTTTGACTATGCTTGGGATCGGGTTGCAAATGATATGCAGCGAAGCGTATTAAATTCAGCAGGAGTATTTAATTTTCCTGATCAAGCATATGACTGGGTTAGACCAGGTATTGCAATGTATGGGGGAATTGCCTTTCCTGGTTTAAAAACTGCTATGACGTTTAGAAGTCAAATTATCTCTATTCAATCCTTGGATCAAAATGAAAGAATTGGATATGGCGGAAGGGTAAAGACAAGCAAGCCATCTAAGATTGCTATTGTTTATTGCGGTTACGCAGATGGTTTCCCTCAAACAGCAATAGATGGAACTTCTGTAATAGTCAACAGCCATAAATCTAAAATTATTGGAAGAGTCAGCATGGATCTTATTTCAATTGATGTGACAGAAATCCCTGATTGCAAAATTGGAGATTGGTGTGAATTGTGGTCACCTGATTTGTCAATACTAGAGAATGCTAAAAAAAATAATTTGATTTCTTACGAACTTATGACCAAAATGAGCCAAAGAGTGAAACGGCAATATCTAAATATATGAAAATAAAATATACCAAAAATAACCCTAGAGATATTAAATTAGAGGAAGATTTACCTCCTTATATGACTGAGGGAGTTGCTAATGATATTGCGGAAATTTTTAATACGCCATTATCTGGAGCATATAACTGGGATTACACCGTTCAGGATAACAGGATTAAAAAACTATATGAGTTAGGCAAGGAACTAAATTGGAATGTTGAAGTTGATGTGGATTGGTCCAGACCCTTTGAGCCGCTGACTGAACCGACCCCAATCTTTTGGGATGATTACGCTCCATATCAAAAATTTTCTGATGATAAAAAAGTAGAATTTTTAAATCATCGAATTGCTTGGAGTCAGAGTCAATTTCTTCATGGGGAGCAAGGAGCTTTGTTGGTGGCTTCTCAACTCACATCTTGTGCTCCAACCTACAATGCAAAACTCTATGCAGCATCACAAACATTTGATGAAGCTAGGCATGTGGAAGCTTTTAATAAGTATATTCAAACAAGAACAAAGCTCATGTATCCAATTGGTAATGCTTTGAAGTCAATTCTAGATAAAATTCTTACTGATCCCAGATGGGATCTGAAGTTTATTGGCATGCAAATTATTATTGAAGGATTAGCCTTGGCTGCATTTCAAACCTCAAGAGAGCTTACAAAGGATCCAGTTTTACGAGACATGCTTGGCTTGATCATTCGAGATGAGGCTAGGCACGTTACCTTTGGAATAAATTATTTAGAAGAGTTTGTTGAAACCTTATCAGAAGATGAAAAAGAAGACCGCGCTCAATTTGCCTATGAAGCATGCTGGCTTAGCAGAGAGCGGCTTGTTTCAATGGATGTATTTGAGCATTTTGGCTGGAATGCCGAGGATGCAAGACAATTTCAACTAAGTTCTGATATTACTAAGCATTTCCAAAAACTGCTTTTTCAAAGAGTCATGCCAAACCTTAGAAGAATTGGATTATTAAGAGATTCTGTTAAAGGTAAATTTGAAGATCTGGGTATTTTAGAATACGCTGAAGCCAAAAGTGACGCTGAGATTGATTGGGCTGATCTATCAAGACCTTTATTTGAAGAATCTGCTTAACTTAGTTTTTATTAGGGCTAGAATCTGATATTCTGTATTCCCATCATAACTTAAAAACTGATGGCTCAAACAAAGTACATTTTTATCACAGGTGGCGTTGTCTCCTCTCTTGGCAAGGGTATTGCAGCCGCATCAATTGGAGCTCTTTTTGAGGCAAGAGGTTTAAAAGTTTCTTTAAATAAGCTCGATCCATACATCAATGTTGACCCCGGAACCATGAGCCCCTTTCAACATGGTGAAGTTTTTGTTACTGATGATGGAACAGAAACTGACTTAGATCTTGGGCATTATGAAAGATTTGTTCGTTTTCAGGCAAGTAAAAAAAATAATTTTACTGCTGGAAAGGTTTACGAAAAAGTCATTCAGAATGAAAGGAGGGGCGACTATCTCGGAGGAACTGTTCAGGTTATCCCTCATATCACAGATGAAATTAAAAGAAGGATTAAAGAGGGCGCAAAGGGTGCTGATATTGCAATTGTTGAAATAGGCGGGACAGTAGGCGATATTGAAAGCCAACCTTTTATTGAGGCAATCAGACAAATGATGCTTGAACTCCCATCATTCAATACTGCACTAGCTCATCTTACTTTAGTGCCATATATAAAAGTATCTGAGGAGCTTAAAACTAAACCTACCCAACATTCTGTAAAGGAGCTAAGATCCCTTGGCTTGCAACCAGATTGCTTAATATGCAGATTAGAAAAAGAGCTACCAAATGATGAAAAGAAAAAAATAGCTTTATTTTGCTCTGTGAATCCTAACAGTGTCATTTCAATGCATGATGCAGAAACAGTATATTCAATACCTTTGCTGTTATACGCGCAGGGAGTGGATAAAATTCTCCTCAAAAAACTAAACTTATTGAAAGTAAAATCTCCTAGATTAAATGATTGGAAAAGAGTGGTTGATGCAAAATTAAACCCTAAGAAGAAAGTCTCCATAGCGGTTGTTGGTAAATACGTTGATCTAAAAGATTCCTACAAATCGTTAAACGAAGCCCTTGATCATGCTGGAATTGTAAATCTTGCAAAGGTTGAAATTCACATGATAGATGCGGCAAAAATAACCAGAGGAAATGTGGCAAAAGTTTTAAAATCTTACCAAGCCGTCCTTGTACCGGGTGGGTTTGGAAGTAGGGGCATAGAAGGAATGATTTATGCATGTCAATTTGCTAGAGAAAACAAGCTACCCTATTTCGGAATCTGTTTGGGCATGCAAATAGCAATCATTGAATTTTCTAGAAATGTGTTAAAGCTAAAAAATGCTAATAGCACGGAATTTAACCCCAAGACTAAATATCCTGTTATTGGACTAGTTACAGAATGGAAGGATGCATCAGGCAAAATTGAACATAGAAATGAAAACTCTAATTTAGGAGGGACCATGCGACTAGGTGGACAAAAGTGCTTGATTAAAAAATCTTCCTTGTCTCATAAGCTTTATAACAAATTAACCATTACTGAAAGACATCGCCATAGGTATGAGGTAAACCCAGAGTTCAAAAATAAATTAGTTGCAAGTGGAATGGACATTGTTGGCACATCGCTCGATGGTAATTTAGCTGAAATGATTGAGATTAAAAAACATCCTTGGTTTTTAGGCTGTCAATTTCATCCCGAATTTACATCTAATCCTAGAGATGGCCACCCAATTTTTAACGACTTTATTGCAAAAGCTATTAAGATAAAAAGATGAGCACTTTAAAAATTAAAAACT
Source organism: Pseudomonadota bacterium (assembly GCA_028344535.1). Taxonomy (GTDB): domain Bacteria; phylum Pseudomonadota; class Gammaproteobacteria; order Magnimaribacterales; family D2472; genus D2472. The sequence goes on from JAOMBK010000007.1 coordinate 20,013, forward strand.
TTACGATTGGTAATCAAGAGCCCATGACGCTTATGGCTGGAGTAAATGTTTTAGAGTCAGAGCCAGTTGTAATGGCTGTTGCTGAAAAATTTGCAGAAACTACATCAAGTTTAAACATAAATTGGATTTTTAAGGGCTCCTTTGATAAAGCAAATCGAAGTTCTATCTCTTCTTTTAGGGGGCCAGGGCTTGATGAGGGCTTAAAAATGCTTGAAAAGGTAAAATCAGAGTTTGATGCTCCTGTTATTACTGATATTCATGAGCCATCTCAAGCAGATCCAGTTTCAAAAATTTGCGACATAATTCAGATACCAGCATTTTTGTGCAGACAAACTGATTTGGTTGTGGCCGCCGCTAAAACAAATAAAATAATTCAATTTAAAAAACCTCAATTCCTTTCTGCTCCTGAGATGAAGAATGTCATTGAGAAGTGCGATCAGGCTGGGAATAATAAGGTTACTCTTTGTGAGAGGGGCAACTCTTTTGGATATAACAATTTAGTAGTTGATATGCTGAATTTCCAGATAATGAAAGATTTAGATGTCCCAGTGATATTTGATGCAACGCACTCACTGCAACTTCCTGGCGGCCTTGGTGATGCTGCAGGAGGCAGAAGAGAGTATCTACTTCCTCTGGCCAAGGCTGGTCTTAGTCAAGGTATAGCTGGATTATTCATAGAGGCTCACCCTGATCCTGATTCAGCAAAATGTGACGGCCCTTGTGCGATTTCCACTGAAGAGATTCCATATATTTTATCTCAATTATCTGAGCTGGATGATTTTATAAAAAATCAGGATAGCGATATTTAATGTCAATCATTAACTCTATCCAGGCAATTCAAATCATAGATTCTCGAGGAACTCCAACAGTTTCTTGCAAGGTAACTTTAGATAATGGTATTTATGCAACTTCAATGGTTCCTAGTGGAGCGTCTACAGGGTCTAGAGAGGCTTTAGAGCTAAGAGATGGTGCTTCAACTTACAAGGGCAAAGGAGTCACTAAAGCCGTAGCAAATATTCATGAAATCATAGCTCCTGCATTAGTTGGTATGGATGTAACTAATCAGCAAGAAATTGATGAAACAATGCTTGCTTTAGATGGAACTTCATCTAAATCAAAACTCGGTGCTAATGCGATTTTAGGTGTCTCATTGGCAGTCTTGGATGCTGGGTCAAAAACATTGGAGTTACCTTTGTATGAACACATAAATCAAGTCTTTGCTAATATAAATGGTGAAAAACCAAGGATGCAAATGCCGACTCCAATGTTAAATATTATCAATGGCGGTGAGCATGCTGATAATAATATTGATATTCAGGAGTTTATGATCATGCCTATTGGAGCTAATAATTTCTCTCAGGCTATGCAATGGGCTACAGAAATATACTCTGATCTAAAGAATATTTTGAATGCAAAAGGTTTAAGCACTAGTGTTGGAGATGAAGGAGGGTTTGCTCCGAACCTTCAGTCCAATCAAGAGGCGATTGAGCTTATTATTCAAGCTATTAGAAATAATAACCTTACCGAGGGTAAGGATGTTGGAATAGCTTTAGATTGTGCTGCTTCAGAGTTTTATAACAACGGTATTTATAATCTTCAAGGAGAATCTATCAAGTTGAACTCCAGTGAATTTACCAACTATCTATCCGAGTTGACTCGTCAATACCCTATATTTTCTATAGAAGATGGGATGGATGAGAGTGATTTTGAGGGATGGAAAAACCTCAACAAAGCTTTAGGAGATAGTTGTCAATTAGTTGGAGATGACCTGTTTGTAACCAATGTAGCTGAGCTTCAAAGAGGAATTGATGATTCTCTAGCAAACTCCATCCTCATTAAATTTAATCAAATCGGAACTATTACAGAAACTATGAAAACTATCCACCTGGGTAATCAGCATGGATTTAAATCGATTATTTCTCACAGATCAGGTGAAACAGAAGATAGTACAATTGCAGATCTTTGTGTGGGCTTGGGTACAGGTCAAATTAAAACAGGCGCACCTTGCAGATCTGACAGGGTGGCAAAATATAATAGATTGCTTTGGATTGAGGCTGAGCAATCTGATCTACCTTTTGCCAAAAATGTTATTGGTTAAATTTTTAAATTTACTAGTTTTTTCTTTGATAATCGTAGCTTTATATAATCTTTTTTTTGGCATTGATAGTAAAAGAAATTTTTTAGCTCTTCAAAAAGAAAATCAAGAGCTGCTATTAAAAAATAAAGCTCTCGCAAAAGAAAATAATTTGCTGGAGTCAGGCATTCAAAGCAAACAAAAAAATGATGCTCATGCAGAAAAGTTTGCAAGGGAAGAGTTAAATTTAATCTATCAAGACGAGCAATTTCTTAAATTCGAAGAGAACAAGCCTAATGAACCACAGCAATAAAATTGCAGTTATTATTCCGGCTGCAGGCGCTAGCAGTCGTTTCGGTGGTTTAATTCCTAAGCAATTTTCAAGGCTGGGAGATGAAACAGTTCTCGAAAAATCTGTTAATTTATTTTTAGGAATATCAAGTGTTAATCAGGTTGTAATTGCCATAAATCAAAATGAGGATTTGATCAAATCTCAATCTTTCTATCAAGATCCAAGAATTAAAATTGTTGCAGGAGGGAGCACAAGAAGTGAGTCAGTTTTTAATGCCATGGCAGAGGTTGATGAAAGTGTAGAGATCGTGGCAATTCATGATGCTGCAAGACCTTGGTTAAAAAAAATTCATTTTAAAGATTTATTGTCTCATCTAGCTAATGATCAATCTATTGAGGGAGTATTTCCTGTAATATTAGCAACTGATTCACTGCGAATGAAACAGGGTGTCGATTTTATTCCTGTTGAACGAGAAAATTTTTTTCATGTTCAAACACCTCAAATTTTTTATCATGATTCTCTTAAATTAGCGCTTGATAAGTTACAGCAGAAAGGACTGCATATGAGTGATGAGTCTCAAGCTATGGAACATGCTGGATTTAAGGTTTTAGCAGTGCCTGGAGAAAGGTCAAATATTAAAATTACATATTTTGAGGATTTAATTCATCATATTGGAACAGATCTTCGAATTGGAAGAGGGGTAGATTTTCACCAATTTCAACCAGGGGATGGTTTAACCCTTGGTAATGTTTTTATCGACTGCAAACTTTCTATCGTTGCTCATTCAGATGGAGACATCATATTGCATGCTATATCTGATGCACTGCTTGGTGCAGCAGGTTTAAGAGATATTGGTTACTACTTTCCTGATACTGATCCAGAAAATAAAAACTTGAGCAGTTTAAAAATTGTTGAAAAGGCATTAGATTTATTAAAAGGAAGCGGCTTGCAGCCAAGGAATATCGATTTTGTTGTTGTATGCGAGCAACCAAAAATTGCTCCTTACGTTGATGATTTAAAAAAGTCTCTTTCATCAATTTTAAATATTGAAGAAAGCTTCATTGGAGCAAAGGCAACCACTACAGAAAAGATGGGCGTGATTGGTAATGGCAATGGAATCGCAGTCTTCGCTATAGCTTCCTTAAGGAGTCTTTGATGAATATTCTATTAACCAATGATGATGGCTATAAGGCTTCGGGCATAAATCAATTATTTAAAACGTTATGCACTGAGCACAAGGTGTTTTTAATTGCTCCTGGAGAAAATTGCAGTGGAATGAGCGCAGCAATCAGCTTACGCAAAGAAATAAAAGTTGAAGAAATTTCAGGTAATATTTTTTCAGTTTCAGGCACACCTGCAGATTGCTCATATCTTGGTTTATTGTCAGTAATTCCTGAGCCAATTGATATGATCGTTTCTGGAATTAATTTAGGAGCTAATTTAGGAGAAGACATTTTTTATTCCGGAACTGTAGGCGCAGCAATTGCGGGTCGAAGACTGAATTACGTTCCTGTTGCATTTTCTGTAGCAGCCTATAACCCAAAAAATTTAACATATATTGCAGAACAATCGCTGATAATTACCAATCAAGTTTCTAAGCTCCCATCTGATCAAAACTTGCTTGTGAATGTGAACTTTCCTGATTTGCCATCCTCAAAAATTAAAGGAGTTCGAATCACCTCACTTGGTAAAAGAGGGGTGCCAGATACTCCAGATCTTATTCGGCGTGAAGATTCTGCTAAGTTTTATAGTTTTGGACCTTCCGGCGCGCTATTGCCTGATCAAGTGGGAACAGATATTCAGGCAATTGAGCAAAGTTATATTTCTATCTCAATACTTGATTATAATTTAGGCGCTAATGAGGTGCGCTGGGATCTTTACAGAGAGGTTTTTAATTGTGAGTAGCTCTGGTTTTACATTTACGAGGGTTAAGGATCAAATGATTCAGCAGTTACTTGATATGGGAATAAAAGACTTTCGTGTTCTTGATGCTTTAAGCCAGGTCCCTAGACATATTTTTTTAGATCAAGCGCTGTGGAGTAGAGCATATGAAAATAGAGCATTAACTATAGGATATAAGCAAACAATTTCCCAGCCCTACATCGTTGCTCGGATGACAGAGCATTTGCTTTCTCACACATCAAAAAGAGGAAAAGTTCTCAATCATGTTCTTGAAATAGGATCAGGTTGCGGTTACCAATCAGCCGTATTATCTTACTTTGCAAATGATGTCTGTGCAGTTGAAAGAATCAAACCTCTGGTTGCAAAATCGCGAGAAAATTTAAGCGAGTTAAAAATTAGAAATATCATCGTTAAACATGCAGATGGGTTTAATGGTTGGGAGGAAGACATAAAATTTGATGGAATAATTTGTGCAGCAGCTCCGAGACAATATCCAGAAGAGTTGCTTGATCTGTTGGAGGTTGGAGGGAAGCTTGTCATCCCTGTCGGCCTTGAGGGAAAACAAAAACTTTATGTTATAACAAAAAAGAGTGAGACTGAAAATGAGGAAATAATCCACGAAGAGGTCGCATTTGTACCAATGCTGCCAGGCGTTTCCAATGGAGAATTTTAAGGATGAATAATCAAATCAAATATTCTTTAGCTGGATTTTGCATGGGAGTTGCAGAGCTGATCCCAGGCATTTCCGGGTCTACTGTTGCTGTAATTTTTAAGATTTATCCAAACTTAATGACAATATTAAGCCAGTTAAGATTAAAAAATTTAACCTTAAGCTTCCAATCTCTGTCAAAAACATTTCAATTTAATGTTTCTCTACCTTTAATATTTTCCATGATGATTGCTGTCATTTTGTGCTCTAGAGGAATTAACTACCTATTGACTAATTATGAGGAAATATTCCTCTCATCATTGGGTTTACTAATGATCGCATTATCTATTTACATTATTAATTATTTTAAAGATCTTGCTGAGGATAAGAAACTAATAATATTTTTATCTTTAGGAATTATTATCGGATTTGCGTTGCAAGAATTAAATATTAGCTCAGAAAATACATCTATTTTTTATTTATTTTTAAGTGGAATAGTGGCTTTTTCATTTTTTTTAATACCCGGTATTTCTGGAAGTGCTATGTTGGTAGTTTTGGGAGTTTATGGCCCAATTATTCAGGCAGTTTCAGCCTTTGATTTTGTTTTATTGTCACCGTTTGCGTTAGGCTGCCTAATTTCACTTTTACTTTTACCTAAAGTAGTTTTATCAATATATTCTTCTCATGAGCTAAAATTAATGCATATTTTTTCCGGCCTAATACTTTCATCAGGTATTTTTTTTACTATGATTCGATTTGATAAAAAAATACTGCTTGTTTTAATTTTAATAATTTCAGGCTGCTCCAGCTTGGATTCTTTAAAGCAATCCTATAAAAATTTATTATCTTCTGCGGAAGAATCTTATATTGTTCAGCCAGGCGATTCTATCTGGTCTATTGCAATAAATTTTAATTTAGATTCAGAGCAATTAATTAAAAATAATAACTTGAAAGAGCCTTATATTATTTATCCAAATCAGGAGCTCTTTCTCTATGGCACAATTTTTGAAAGTAATCCGAAAGATCAATTTAAACCTATTAAATGGCATCACCCATTGGGAGAGAAATCAAACATAGCTTTAAAAGATGATTCTTGGTTAATTTTTAAAGAACCTAAGGGCTTGCCTATTCACTCCATAAATCTTGGAAAGGTAGTCGTTTCTGGCCCTGATATCCCAGGTTATGGAAATTTGGTAATGATTTCTCATCCTGATGGTTACTTAAGCCTATACGCTCATTGCGATAAAATATTTGTTGAGAAGGGAGATGAGGTCATAAAGGGAGCGATGATAGCTCAACTTGGAAATTCAGAAGCAGCTTATCCAATGTTGCGATTCCAGCTAAGAAAAAATGGACAACCTCTTAGAGCTGAAACTGTAAACACACTTTTTAATTAATTAAATATAAATTATCGTTCAAGAAGATGTTTTTTTTCTTTGATTTGCGAAAACTCTTTAGCCTCAGGTAACTCGTCTTTTTCCTCTGTTATATTTGGCCAAACTTCACTTAATTCGGCATTAATTTCGATAAACTCTATCTGATCAGATGGAAGCTCATCTTCGGAGAAAATTGCGTCTACTGGGCATTCAGGTTCACACAAAGCACAATCAATACATTCTTCTGGATGAATTACTAGAAAATTGGGGCCTTCATAAAAACAATCAACGGGACAGACCTCTACACAGTCCGTGTGCTTACATTTTATACATGATTCAGTAACTATGAATGCCATTGCTTATGGTGAAAAGTTAGGTTAAAAAAGATTTTAACAATGAGTTATGAACAAGTCAGCATGAATTTGATAATATTTAATTTACTTTTACCGAATTTATAATATACTGTACAAATATACAGTAAAGGAGTTAATTATGTCAGATAAAGATAAAAACTTAAACGAGACTTTATCTCAAATTGAAAAGCAGTTTGGTAAAGGAACCGTCATGAAAATGGGAGATAGAGAAATTGTGGATATGCCATCAGTTTCTACTGGTTCATTAGGTCTTGATATAGCGTTAGGTATTGGCGGTCTCCCAAAGGGAAGGGTTGTAGAAATCTTTGGACCTGAATCATCTGGAAAAACAACATTAACCCTTCAAGCTATTGCTGAATGTCAAAAAGCTGGTGGTACTGCTGCATTTATAGATGCTGAGCACGCACTTGATCCGAATTATGCTGAAAAATTAGGTGTAAACGTAGATGAACTTTTACTTTCTCAGCCTGATACAGGAGAACAAGCATTGGAAGTTACGGATATGCTTGTAAAATCTGGAAGCGTAGATTTGATTGTCGTAGACTCTGTTGCTGCTCTAACACCGAGAGCTGAGATTGAAGGTGATATGGGTGATCATCATATGGGCCTTCAGGCTCGCTTGATGTCACAAGCTCTAAGAAAAATTACAGGAAACATACAGCGCTCTAATGCAATGGTTATATTTATTAATCAAATCAGAATGAAGATTGGAGTTATGTTTGGAAATCCTGAGACGACTACTGGGGGTAATGCCTTAAAATTTTACTCATCAGTTCGATTAGACATTAGACGTATAGGTGCTGTTAAAGAAGGTGAGGAGGTTGTTGGTAATGAAACAAGGGTCAAAGTTGTTAAGAATAAAGTTTCACCTCCCTTCAAGCAGGCAGAGTTTCAAATCATGTATGGAGAGGGAATTAATACAGAAGGTGAGATTCTAGAGCTAGGGCAAAAGCTTGAGTTGATTGAAAAATCTGGATCTTGGTATAGCCATAATGGCGAAAAAATTGGACAAGGCAAAGTAAATGCAAGTAAATTTTTAAAAGAAAATACTAAGATTAGGGATAGCCTAGTAAAGGAAATTAGAAAAGCTTATATCCCATCAGTGAACAAAACAGCTAAGAAATAATTATCCTTAAACTTGTTATGACGCATGGAAATTGATTAAGATACTCTCAATATAGGAGAGTATCATGTCAAATAATGCGTATATAGTTTCAGCAGTTAGAACGGCTGGAGGAAAGAAAAACGGAAGTTTAAGTCAGTGGCACCCAGCCGATCTTGGTGCAAAAGTCCTAGATGAGCTTGTTCATCAGTCAGGCATTGATCCAGCGTTAATTGACGACGTCATATTTGGATGTGTTGACCAAGTTGGAGCTCAATCAGGTAATGTTGCTAGAAATGCTATTCTTGCTTCAAGTTTGCCTGAATCTGTTCCTGGAACCTCAGTTGACCGACAGTGTGGTTCATCTCAACAAGCTATTCATTTTGCAATTCAGGCTGTTATGTCAGGTACTCAAGATGTCGTAATTGGAGGGGGAGTTGAGGTTATGTCTATGGTGCCGATAGGTGCAAGTATTAAAGATGGGTTTGAAGCTGGTCATGGCTTGCCATTCGATTCAGACGGGATGAAAGAAAGATATCCCGGTATTTTCTTTTCTCAATTTACTGGTGCTGAGCTGATGGCTGAAAAATGGAATTTGTCTAGAGAAGATCTTGATAAGTTTGCTTTAAGCAGCCACGAAAAAGCTGCAGCAGCAGTTGAGGGTAAGTATTTTGATAGAGAGATTCTTCCTATTCAAGCCAAGAGTGCCGAAGGAAAAACTGATATGGTTCTTAATGATGAGGGCATAAGATATGATGCAAGTCTTGAAGCTCTCTCAGGTTTGAATCCAGTTACTGAGGGTGGCGTCATTACCGCCGGTAATGCAAGTCAGATCACAGATGGAGCTGCTGCACTTATGATTTGTAATGATGAAGGCCTTAAAAAAGTAAAAGCTGATCCAAGAGCAAGGATTGTTGGCATAAGTGTTGTTGGTGATGATCCAATAATGATGCTAGGAGGACCAATTCCTGCATCTCATAAAGTTTTAAAAGCTACCAATCTAAACATCAATGATATTGATCTGTATGAGGTCAATGAGGCTTTTGCTCCTGTACCGTTATCTTGGGCTATTGAGTTAAAAGCAGATATGTCAAAATTAAATGTAAATGGAGGAGCAATGGCCTTAGGCCATCCTTTAGGTGCGACTGGCGCTAAACTGATGACAACATTGCTGCATGAACTTGAAAGAACAAATGGAAGGTATGGTTTGCAAGCGATCTGTGAGGGTGGTGGAACTGCTAATGCAACAATAATTGAGAGAATCTAATTAGCTAATTTTGTAGTGCTCAAAAATAGTTGTAATATCCTCAACTTTTCCAATAGAGCTTTGACCATCTCTGTGTTTTAGCTCTACTTCATTATTTTGTAGATATTGCTTACCTATAATAATATTGACTGGAATACCAATTAATTCAGCATCTTTGATTTTAGTTCCATAGCCGTCTTTTCTATCATCAAGCATCACCTCATATCCCATGGATGATAATTCGTTATATAAATCTGTTGCAGCTTTTGCTATTTTTTCATCTTTATCAAAACCTATTGCAACAATGTTTACTTCAAATGGAGTCATAGCCTCTGGCCATATAATTCCTTTTTCATCATTATTTTGCTCTATTGCCGCTGCTACAAGTCTTGATACTCCTATCCCATAGCAACCCATAAAAAGGTTTTTTGTTTTACCTTCATGATTAAGAACACTTGCTTTCATAGCATCTGTGTAAACTTTTCCAAGTTGAAAAATATGACCAACTTCAATTCCTTTTTTAATCTGAATTATGCCTTTTCCATCAGGCGATGGTTTTCCTTGAAGAGATTCTATAGCGTCTCCCTCTTCTAATAAAAGTTCAGTATTGATAGCAAAATCCGAAGAGTCACTGACTGCAATAGTATCCTCACCATTTTCAGCTAAAACATGAAATTCTTCTGATGCATCCCCACCAATTGCTCCTGAATCTGCTTTTACGATTTTAAATTTTAAACCCAATCTATCTAGAATTTTTTTATAGGCCTCTTTCATTAAAAGATATGACTCGTTCAATGACTCTTCATTTAGATTAAAGCTGTAGGAGTCCTTCATTAAAAATTCTCTTCCTCTCATCACACCATACCTAGGCCTTACCTCATCTCTAAATTTAGTTTGAATTTGATAAAGATTTAGAGGCAATTCCTTATAACTTTTAATATTATTTCTGATTAAGTCTGTTATGACTTCTTCATGCGTGGGACCGAGGCAAAAATCTCTTTCATGTCTATCTTTTATTCGCAAAAGCTCAGGACCCATTTTGTCCCACCTTTGAGTTTCTTCCCATAGCTCTTTTGGTTGAACCATTGGCATAAGAATCTCTTGTGCTCCAGACGCATTCATTTCTTCTCGAACAATATTTTCGACCTTTCTCAATACTTTTAATCCAATGGGCAGCCATGTGTATATTCCCGATGTAACTCTTCGTATCATCCCGGATCTAAGCATCAGTTGATGGCTGATAACCTCAGCATCTTGAGGGATATCTTTTAAAGTAGGTAAAAAAATCTTAGACCAAAACATTTTTATATTTGAATTTTCATTTAGTTTATAATTCTATATTTTTTTTAGAGACTTATGCCGATTTATGAATATAAATGCTTGAAATGTGAGCATCAATTCGAAGTTATTCAGAGATTTTCAGATAATCCTGTTGAAACTTGCCCTGCATGCAATAGAAAAACAGTAAAAAAATTAGTTTCTGCTCCTTCTTTTAGATTGAAGGGAGGGGGTTGGTATGAAACTGATTTTAAAACTGGCTCTAAAAAGAATATAGTAGACACTAAGGATGAAAAATCAAAACAGCCTAAAGAACAAACTAAAACTACTGATCAATCTAAAAACAAAAGTCCAGATAAAAAAACTTAAATAAGAGAGAGATAAACATGCGTTCACATTATTGCGGAGATATTAATAGTTCAGACATTGGTAGCAATATTGAGATTTCTGGATGGGTTCATAAGCGAAGAGATCATGGCGGTGTAATTTTTTTAGATATTCGTGATTTGCATGGAATTGTTCAAGTTGTTTTTAATCCAGATTTAAAAGAAATATTTGATACTGCAGATTCTTGTAGAAGTGAGTATGTCGTTAATATTACAGGATTGGTTAGAAAGAGAATTGAGGGTGCCATCAATCCAAAAATGGCAACAGGAGAGATAGAAATTGAAGCAAACGGTTTAACGATTTTTAGTTCAGCTGTTACTCCCCAATTTCCACTAGATGATTATCAAGATGTGAATGAAGATGTAAGGCTGAAACATAGATTTTTAGATTTAAGACGCCCTGATGTTAATCAGCGGCTGGTCAAGAGGTCACAGATCACTTCAAAGATTAGGTCTATCTTAGAAAATAATAATTTTCATGAAGTTGAAACTCCAATATTGACTAGAGCTACACCTGAAGGAGCAAGAGATTATTTAGTTCCAAGCAGAGTGCATCCCGGCGAGTTTTTTGCATTACCTCAATCTCCTCAGCTATTTAAACAATTGCTAATGATTGGTGGACTGGATAAATACTATCAAATTGCTAAATGTTTTAGGGATGAAGATTTGCGGGCAGATAGACAGCCTGAATTTACTCAAGTTGATATTGAGGCTTCATTTGTTTCTACCGAAGAAATAATAGAACTTGGAGAGCACTTGATTACATCGCTACTCTCTGATTTTACAGATTATCAAAAAGCAGAAGTGCCTAGAATTACATATAAAGAATCCATTGAAAAATACGGATGCGATAAGCCTGATTTAAGAATTCCACTTGAGCTTAATGAAATTTCTGAGCTCGTAAAAGATGAAGAATTTAAAGTATTTTCTGGTCCAGCAAATGATCACGCTTCACGAGTGGTGGCCCTCAAGGTTCCAGAAGCAGCATCCATGACAAGAAAAAAAATTGATGAGTATACTGATTATGTTGGTAAGTTGGGTGCTAAAGGTCTTGCATATATTAAAGTTGTAGATCTTGATCAAGAAAATGGACTTCAATCACCAATACTGAAATTTTTTCAAAAAGAAACAATTGATTCAATTCTTGACTCTCTAAATGTGCAGAATAATGACATTATATTTTTCGGAGCTGGAAAGGCAGACACTGTAAACCTCTCCATGAGTTCATTAATAAAAAGATTGGGTGAAGATTTAAGTTTAATGAATTCTTCATGGGCGCCATGTTGGATAGTAGATTTTCCAATGTTTGAAAGAAATAAAGAAAATAACCTTACTTCTTTGCATCATCCATTTACTTTACCCGCTGTAACAATTGATGAATTAAGAAATGCTCCCGATAATTCTTTGGCCTGCGCATATGACTTTGTTTTAAATGGTTATGAGCTTGGGGGAGGTTCTTTAAGGGTGTATGAGCCTTCAATGCAAAAAGAGATATTTTCAATACTAGGCATTTCTTCTGATGAAGCTAAAGAAAAATTTGGTTTCCTTCTATCAGCATTATCATCTGGATGTCCGCCTCACGGAGGCATTGCATTTGGTTTAGATAGAATTGTTATGTTGCTATCTGATACAACTAATATCCGTGATGTTATTGCTTTTCCTAAAACCCAAAGCGCATCTTGTTTACTTACTAATGCTCCAGGCATGGTCTCTGATGATCAGCTTGATGAGTTGAACGTCAAGTCCACTTTTGAACCGGAGCAATAGATGGCTGGACATTCCAAATGGGCGAACATTAAACATCGAAAAGCAAGGCAGGATGCATCTCGAGGAAAAGTCTGGACCAAGGTTATCAGGGAGATTACAGTTGCAGCAAAAGGGGGTCCAGATCCAAGTGATAATCCCAGACTTCGACTAGCTTTGGATAAAGCAAATGCTGCAAATATGCCCAAAGATACAATCAAGCGAGCAATCCAAAAGGGTTCTGGAACAGGCGAAATGGGTGTCATTGAAGAACTAACTTTCGAAGGCTATGGTCCTAATGGTGTTGCAATTTTAGTTGAAACGATGACGGATAATAGAAATAGAACAGTAGCAGATGTCCGCCATGCTTTTTCAAAATTTGGTGGCAACATGGGTACCGACGGCTCAGTTGCATACCTTTTTAATAAGCTAGGAATAGTTCAAGTCGATCTAACTAACGATGAAGATCAGATCATGGAGATTGCATTAGATGCTGGAGCAGATGATTTTACTGTGACAGAAGATTATTTTGAAATCATTTCCACCCCAGCAAATCTATCTGCTGTTACCGAGGCTTTTAAGAAGAACAATATTGAAACACTGTTAGCCGAAAATACAATGAGAGCTGATACATTAGTTAATCTAGACCAAGAAGCATCTGAGAAAGTTCTTAAAATTATGAATTTCATGGATGATCTTGACGATGTTCAAGAGGTTCATACAAACGCTGAATTTCCTGAAGATTTTACTGAAGAGGTCTAATTGTGGCAATTAATTCAAGAACTAAAGGAGCTAATTTTGAAAGAGAAATTGGCAATCTTCTTGTTGAGCAGCTAGGGTTAAGTCAACCCGTTAAAAGAATTCTTGAACAAACACGAACAAAAGAATTGCCTGATTTAAAACTAGGCAGATGGTGCTTAGAATGCAAAAGATATGGGGATGGATCTGAACCATCCTCAGATTGGTGGGATCAAGTTTTGGCAGCCACAGGAGAAGGGGAGTTTCCAGCTTTAATTTATAAGTTTAATCGCCGACCAATTAAAGTCAGGATACTTGCTGGAACTTTAATTCCAGAGTTAGATTTTTCCCCTATGACAATTGATTTAATGTGGGAAGATTTTATAGAAATTCTTAGGTACCTCTTTCAGGTAGATATTGAGCAACATGAATCCTCATTTCAGGTCTAAAGATTTCCATTGCAGAATTTATGTGGAAGATACTGATTTTCAGGGTGTTGTGTACCATGCAAATTATCTCAAATACTTAGAAAGAGCTCGCTCTCAGTTTTTGATTGAAAATAACTTATCTCAAACAGACGCAATGACAAAAGGGAATGAATCTTATGTTGTTAAATCAATCAATCTTTCCTATTACCATCCGGCAATATTAGAAGATGAGTTGACCATAAAAACAGAAATAGAGTTGGTTACCAAAGCTAGAACTATATTTTTTCAATCTGTTTTGAATTCAAAAAATGATACACTCATTTGCAAGGGCGAAGTGGAAGTTTGTTTTATTAACAATGACTCAGGCAAACCCAAAGCTTTCCCTTTGGGTTTATTAAATTTATTTAAGAGCTAATATGAGTGACTTTTCAGTTATAGATTTATTTCTCCAGGCAAGCCTGATTGTTCAATTGGTAATGATTTTATTGTTAATGGTTTCAATCATTTCATGGATCGTTATTTTTGAAAGACATTTTAATTTAAGCAGAATCAAACAAGCTAACAAAGAATTTGAAAAAGAATTTTGGTCTGGAAAAGATCTTAATGAGTTATATGAAGGTATTGATAAAATTTCTAATGATGAATTGATAGGCTCTTTGCGAGTTTTTAAACATGGATTTGGGGAATTTTTAAGGCTTAGCGAAGGTCAGCAAATTACAATTGAAGACCTGGAAAGTGTTAATAGAGCGATAAGAGTATCTCTAGCAAGAGAAGAAGAGTCGTTAATGCACCATCTTCCTTTTTTAGCTAATGTTGGATCGGTGAGCCCTTATGTTGGACTATTTGGAACAGTTTGGGGAATTATCAATTCATTTCAAGGTCTTTCTGATGCGACTCAAGCAACCATCAATGCTGTTGCCCCTGGAATATCAGAAGCTTTAGTTGCAACAGCTCTAGGTCTTTTTGCTGCTATACCAGCCGTAGTTGCATACAATAGATTTGCATCTGATTCTGATACCCAATTGCAACAATCGTCAGTATTTGGTGAAGAGTTGGCTAGTATTCTTTACAGACAAACGGTTAAAGCAAAGCTTTGATATATCGAATTGGTAAAAGGAAAAAGTTAAACGCTGACATTAATGTTGTTCCATACATTGATGTGATGCTAGTCCTTCTAATTATTTTTATGGTTCTTTCACCTCTGCTTATTCAAGGAATTGAAGTAAATCTTCCTAAAACTGATACTACTAAAATGTCAATTTCAAGTGAGCCGCTAGTCATTTCAATTGATAGCCAAGGCGAGTATTTTATTAATTTAGGAGAGGAGCAATTACCCATATCTTTAGTTGAGTTAAAAAATAAGGCTAAAATCATCTATCAAGCAAACCCAGATATCGAAATTGTTTTTAAAAGTGATGCTAAAGTACCTTTTGATTATGTGGCCAAAGGCATGGCAAGCATCCAAAGTTTAGGAATTCAAAAGATAGGAATTATTACTTCAGGCTATGATAGCTAATCATAGATATTTACAAGCATCGTTGTTTTCTTTTTGTATTCATGCTGCTCTTTTTTTGTACATATATGGAACCTTTGACTCTAATACTTCTCAGAAACTCTTGATATCACAGCCTCTTCAAATAGAACTGAGGTTTGATTTGCCATCTCCTGATATAAAACAACAAACTCCAACTGCCCCTAAGGCAATAGCAGCTCCAGTAGAGCAAACCTCTCAAAATATTGTCTATTCTAAAGCCACTGATGTAATTCAAACCAAACAAAATAATGCGTTGATCGAATCCAGTATAGCTAACCTTTTATCGGAAGAAAGCGAGATTGAGGCGGATAGAGAGAATCAAGAAATCTCAATGTATGCTCAAAAAATTATCACCACCATAGAAAATGCTTGGATGAAACCTAAAAATATTCCCAAGGATTTAGTTGCAAATTTAAGGCTTAAAATTCGTTCTTCAGGTAGAATTGCAGGCGCAGAGCTTATTAAAAGCAGCGGCAATATTCGCTTTGATAATTCAGCCCTTCAAGCTGTAAGAAGAGTAGAAACTTTTAGTTTTTTTAATTCAATTCCAAAAAATTTATATGATAGGGAGTTTCAAATAATTGCAATAAGCTTCAACCCATCATGAAAAAAAATTTAGTATTAGTTGCCTTATTGCTTGTTCCAGTCATGGGTTACGGAGAGCTTTTTTTAGAAATCACAAAGGGCTCTGAAGATCCATACAAAGTAGCAATGATTCCATTTGAAGGTAATAGCAAGGTTTCAAAGCAAGTTAACAATATTATGCGAAATGACTTAATTCGCACAGGGGAATTTTCAATTCTTGATGAAGAATTATTATTACCCGTAAAAATGATTGATGATGAGTTAGTTTTTAGCGATTGGAAATTACTTGGAATGGATTATTTGGTTACTGGAAAAATTGTAAATGAAAATAACTCCTTGGACATTAATTATGAAATCTATGATATTCACAAAAAGAGAAAAGTACGAAGTTCAAAAGTGTTTGGTATTCCGAACCAAATTAGACAGCTTGCTCATTACACAAGCGATGGAATCTATGAATCAATAACAGGAATTAAAGGCATTGCCGCAACTAGGTTGCTATATGTAAATGAAATAAAAGATTCTCAACTAATCTCTAGGTATAAACTAATGTTAGCTGATTCGGACGGAGCAAATGAAAAGATTCTATTATCAAGCTCTGAACCAATCATATCTCCCTCATGGTCATCAGATGGAAAAAGAGTTGCATATGTATCATTTGAAACAGGAATCGCAAAAGTTTTTATACAAGAGATAGCCTCTGGGAAAAGAGAGGCTGTGCTCTCAAAAGATACCCAGATTAGTTCTCCCTCATGGTCGCCTGATGGAAAGTATCTTTCTTTAACTCTTTACCAAGATGGAAATGCAGAAATTTATATTTTAAGGTTGCGCGACCGGACCTTAACGAGAATGACCAATCAATTTGCAATTGATACAGAGTCTTCGTGGTCACCCAGGGGCAATAAAATTTTATTCACAAGCGGTCGCTCTGGCTCTCCTCAAATTTATGAGTTAGATCTAAGAAAGTTAAATCCAAAAGCTAAGCGTATTTCATTTGAGGGCACATATAATGCAAAAGCTTCGTATCTCCCAAAGGAAGAAGGGATTATTTTTGTTCATAGATCTAATGACGGTCTATTTCATATCGCTCTTAAGTACAAAAAAGAAAATTTTATAAGAGTTTTAACCGAAGCAAAGATGGATGAGTCGCCTAGTGTTGCTCCTAACGGTAATATGGTAATCTATGGTATTAGAGAAGAAAATCTGAGTATGCTTGCTGGATTTAGTCTGAGCGGGGCAAAGTTTAAATTACCTGCGTCAAATGGCGAAGTCAGGGAGCCTGCCTGGTCAAATTTTTTAAGATAATATTTACAATGGAACAATTATTATGCACAAATCAATTAATTCATTTTTTACTTTACTAACATTAATAATATTTTCTGCATGCAGTTCTGTGCAAGTAACAGAAGAAGCAGTTGCAGATCAAAGTGTTGCTGGAGTTTCCATCACATCAAAATCTATAGCTACCCAGGCTGTACTTGCAAATGCTGTAGTTTATTTTGAGTATGATCAATTCAATCTCACCTCAAAATCAATACAAGCATTAAAAGGTGTCAGTGAGCTAATGAAAAGAAATTCAAAGGTTACTATTTCAATTGAAGGTCATGCTGATGAGAGAGGAACCAGGGAATACAATCTAGCCCTCGGTCAAAGACGAGCAGAGTCGGTTGCCAATTACTTAGTTGCTAATGGAATTAATAGAAATAGGCTTATTACAAAAAGTTATGGTGAAGAAAGACCTCTGTCTTTAGGCTCAAACGATACTGCATGGTCAAAAAACAGAAGAGTTGAAATCAAGTAGTTTTCTTTCGAATGAAAATCTTCTTTGCTGCACTTCTTTTGGCACCCCTGAATATCTATTCTCAAGAAGTAGATGCTTCTGATATCTTATTTTTAAAGTTGCAAGAACTTGAGGGGGAGCTTGCTAGCTTGAGAAGTGAGCTTGAATCACAAGCTTACCTAATTGAAAAATTATTGAATGAAGAATCAAATCAATTAGAGAGTAATTCTTCTATGGATACCGAAACTAACTCCGAAGTAAGCTCATTTAGATTTGAAGGAATTAATGATAGCAAAAGCATTGATGAGGTTTATGATCAAGCAATTCTAGAATTGAATGACAAGGATTTTCAGGCCGCTAAACAATCTTTTAATTATTTAGCAAATAATTTTAATGATGATGAAAAAATTCCATTAAGCCTGTTTTGGCTTGGAGAGATCTCATTATTAGAATCCAACCTTGAGCAGAGTGAAAATTTTTTTCAAAGATTGGCTTCAGACTTTCCTGATCATTGGAGAACTCCACTAGCTCATAAAAAAATTGGTGACATTCTAATGATGTCAGGCGATTCTAGCGCTGCAAGAATTAAATACCAATTCGTTGTTCAAACTTTTCCTGAGAATACTGCCTCTTCATTAGCCTTGCAGTTATTAGAAAATATGGAATAATCACTTCTTTTTTATGGAATCCTTTCACGGGTCGCTAGCTCAGCTGGTAGAGCAGTTCGCTTTTAACGAATTGGTCACAGGTTCGAATCCTGTGCGACCCACCATCTCTTTGGTTAATTGAACATAAATGTCCTTATTAATTAGTTTTGTTAAAAAATCCTTCAAGAGGCTTGCACTGTCATTTACGAAGGAATCTGGACTTGCAGGTTTTTTCTTTTTTTTAGTTCTGTGCTCATGGTATATCTTACGGCCTGTTAGAAATGAAATGGCCGTTCAGAACTCAGATATTCTTCCGTATCTTTTAGCTGTAGGCGCTTTTGTAATGCTACTTTTAAATCCAATTTATTCATGGCTTGCTTCAAGAAAAAATTTAAAAGGAGTATTGGTCGGATGTTACTCATTCTTTATTGTTAATTTATTAATATTCATTGTTTTATGGGAAGTTTTTAACCTTTCCTCGGCAATCTGGCTAAGTCAAATTTTCTATATTTGGTGTAATGTTTATTCTTTTTTTGTGGTTTCTATTTTTTGGGTAGTAATAATTAATCTATTTCGTGGAGATGGTGCTACTAATGTTTTTGGTGTCATTGCAGCGGGTGGATCATTGGGAGCATTTCTTGGTTCAGAGATTTCTAAGCAATTGGCATCAACATTTAATGAATCAGGCATTATTTTCTTTACATTAATCTCAATTATTTTCTTAATACTGGCATTGGCTACAGGTCTAATTTTGCTTAAAAGATTTGTTTCTGCACAAGATATAGACAAGGCTGCTGGTGGAACAAGTTTTGACGCTCTAAAAAATCTTATTTCCTCGTCTCAAATCAGGTCAATAGGATTGTATATGTATCTGTGGACTGCAATGATGACCATCCATTGGGTTACCTCAATCGACATAGTGAATGCTTGGTCTTCAGATGGCGGTAATAGAATTATTTTTTTTAGTAACATAGAGCAAACAGTAACAATCCTTACTCTATTTACCCAATTTTTCTTAACTTCAGCAATTATAAGATTTGCAGGACCAAAAACTATTTTAATGTTCTATGGATTTATATTTATGGGTGCATTCATAGGCTATTACCTCAACCCAACAATTGGGTATGTATTCTTTATTACTATTATTTTAAGATTGTTTGAATATGGTATTAATAAGCCAACCAGAGAAGTGGTTTTTAGTTATTTAAAAAGAACAGATAGATACAAATCAACAGTTATGGTTGATACATTTCTAGTAAGGATGGGAGATTTTTCAGGTAGTGGATTTATTCTTATATCTAAATCATTCGGATTGGTATTTTCTCAAGTCCCATTGCTAGCAATCCCATTTGCTGGATGTTTAGCAGCGCTAGGATA
>JAOMBK010000008.1 GCA_028344535.1 Pseudomonadota bacterium
TAGCTCAGCAACAACCTGTAAAGCACCTTTTAAAATAACGGACTCGCCAAAAAACTCATCAGATACCTTTAATTCATTCTTTAATACGTATTTATACTTAAGATAATCGTTACCTGTTTTAATTAAAATCGATTTTTTATATAGATAATATCCAGGCTTAATGTCCCAAGATACAAGAATTTTATTCTCTTCAATTAATGTATTTACAACAAAGGCCTCATCAACATTTAATATATCTTTCTGCTCAAACTGGGCATTACTAAATATAAATCCGGATAGAAAAACAAACGAGTATAATAAGATCTTTAAATTCATTGAAGCATTATAAAAGAAACCATGGCTATTAAATTATTTTTAAAAATTTTCTTTTTGCTTCCAGTTTGGTTATTGCGGTGTATAACTTTTCAAAAAAGCACTGTTATTAATAATCAAATTCTCGATTTTCAAACTCAGATTTTTTTAGGACTGCAATCATTACAAGTTGATGGGTTGGATGATCCAAGTTCTTTTGATTCTGCCCAAGAAATAAGAGAATTTATGATTGAGGGACTTCCACTTAGCTCTAAACCAACGATGCCTATCAAAATAAAAGATCACGTCTTGCCAACTGAATTTGGACACTTGAAGATCAGACAATATTGCTCAGAGAGGCTTACAAGCAGCTCACCAGTTTTATATTTTCATGGAGGGGGCTATGTATTGGGCGGCATAGAAAGCCATGACGCTGCCTTGCAATTTTTTGCTGCAGAAATTGGAACAAATATATTTTCGCTTGATTACAGATTAGCACCCGAAAATAAATTTCCGTCTTCATTGCAAGATGCAAACTTTGCTCTTGAATGGCTTGGAAAAGAATTGAATCTGCCTATCAGTCATATTAGCCTTTGCGGTGATAGTGCTGGAGGCCATCTTGCTGCATCCCTTTCAACATATAGAGCTATTAATAAATTTGAATTGCCTTTGTCGCAATGCCTCATATATCCAATGATAGACCCCTTATGCAACTCTAAATCTCAGGTTGATTATGATAGCGGGTTTTTTTTAAGCCAAAAAGCAATGATTTGGTTTTGGAAGCAATTAATGTACTCAAGCGAAAATCTGCATGACCCAGTGTTTAACCTATCCATTGATCCAGAAGTAAGTCTTCCAAAAACCTTAATCATCACCGCGGGTTTTGATCCTTTGAGTGATGAGGGAGAGGCGTATGCCAGGCTGCTTGATAATATTGGAAATGAAGTACAGCAAGTTCATTATCCCCATCTTATTCATGGTTTTGTTAATATGACCGCTTTAAAAGCTGCAAAAGATGCAACAAGAGATTTACTGAAAACATATAAAAACTTTTTAAAATAATGAAACCATTACTTCAAATTTCTAATTTATCTATAAGTTTTCAAGTTAGGAAAGCTGAATTTTCTGCTGTGAAGAATTTAAATTTATCAATTAATGAAAATCAGATTGTTGGCCTAGTTGGCGAGTCTGGATCAGGCAAATCTGTTACAGCAATGTCTATTATGCGCTTACTGCCAGAACCCAAGGCTTCATATGGTGAGCAATCCTCGATTATCTTTGATGGAGAAGAAATTCTCAGCGCCAATAAAACCTCATTAAGACAGATCAGAGGAAATAAAATTTCAATGATTTTTCAAGAGCCAATGACTTCATTAAATCCATATCATAGAGTTGGAGATCAAATTGTTGAATCTATACTATTGCATAAGGCACAAGCTAAATCAGAGGCTATATTAGAGGCAAAAAATCTAATGAACCTGGTTGAAATACCCGAGGTTGATAGACGATTCTCTTCATATCCTCATGAGCTTTCAGGTGGTCAGCGTCAAAGAATTATGATCGCTATGGCTCTTGCAAATAAACCAAAATTATTAATTGCTGATGAGCCAACAACAGCACTTGATGTGACTATTCAAGCTCAAATTCTTGATTTGATGACAAAGTTAAAGGATGAGGTAGGAATGTCTATATTATTTATAACTCATGACTTAGGGCTGATTGAAAAGTTTTCAGACACTATCACAGTTATGCAAAAAGGAACTGTTGTAGAACAGGGTGACACAAAAGCAGTATTTTCACATCCACAGCATACATATACAAAAAAACTCATTAATTCTGAGCCATCAATCAAGCAAGATTCCCTAGAGATTGAATCTCCATTGATTACAGTAAAGGATCTAAATATTTTTTATCCCCTGCCAAATACAACCTTTTTTAAAAAAGATTTTTTCCATGCAGTAAAAGATGTGAACTTTTCTATCCCGCAAAAATCAACAATAGGCTTGGTTGGAGAATCTGGTTCTGGGAAGTCAACACTTGGTAAAGCCCTAGCAGGACTAATTAATTACAAAGGATCAGTCTTCTATGATGGTGTGAATATTGATCAATTAAACTCAAAGGAATCAAAGTCAATTAAAAAAGATATCCAGATTGTTTTTCAAGATCCATATGGCTCTCTTTCGCCTAGAATGACTGTAGGAGAAATAGTTGGAGAAGGTTTAGATGTGCATTTTGATCTCACCAAAAAACAAAAAGATGAACGAATTGCAGATTGTCTTAATGCTGTAGAGATTAATCCAGATGATAGATTCAAATATCCGCATGAGTTTTCTGGTGGGCAGAGGCAGCGAGTTGCCATCGCAAGATCACTTATTTTAAATCCTTCATTTATGATTTTAGATGAGCCTACTTCAGCCTTAGATAGATCTATTCAAATTCAGGTCATTGAGTTATTAAAAAATATCCAGACAGAGTATGAATTGACATATTTATTTATCAGCCATGATCTTAAGGTAGTGAGATCAATGTCAGACTATATATTTGTAATGCAGAATGGACTCATTGTTGAATCAGGGCCTGCTAAACAAGTTTTCTCAAACCCAGAAGAAGACTATACTGATAAACTGCTCAATGCCGCATTACGTTATTCAACTGTTTAATTATGTCTAATAGAAAGTTTTCAAAGAATTTAGTAGATGGGCCTCATCAGGCCGCTTCTCGCTCTATGCTAAGAGGCGTTGGCTTTGAAACTGCTGATTTTTCAAAACCATTGGTAGGTATTGCATCTACGTGGTCAAAAGTAACTCCATGCAATATGCATATAAATGAATTGGCAGAACTGGTAGAAGGGTCTATCGATGCTTCCGATTGCAAGGGAGTTCTTTTTAATACTATTACAGTTTCAGATGGTATATCCATGGGAACCCAAGGAATGAAATATTCATTGGTTTCAAGAGAGGTAATAGCAGACTCTATTGAGACTGTTGTAGGGTGTTTAGGCTACGATGGAGTGGTGGCGATTGGCGGGTGTGATAAGAATATGCCAGGAGCTTTAATAGGCTTGGCAAGATTAAATAGACCTTCAATATTTATTTATGGCGGCTCTATTCAACCAAGCTCTATAAATACCGATTATGTTACTGTTTGTGAAAAAGTTGGTGAATATGCAAAAGGCAGTATCAGCGAGGAAGATTTGATAGCAGTTGAGAAAGTTTCAGTCAAAGGTCCTGGATCCTGTGGGGGCATGTATACCGCTAATACTATGGCATCAAGCATCGAAGCTCTTGGGATGAGTTTGCCAGGAAGCAGCAGTCAAGATGCAGTGTCCAATGACAAAAAACAAGATTGTCAGGATGCTGGAGCTGCCATTAAAAACTTGTTAGACCTTGATATCAAGCCAAGCGATATCATGACAAAAAAGGCCTTTGAGAATTCAATAGCAGTTGTGATTGCCTTAGGGGGGTCAACAAATGCTGTGTTGCATCTGCTTGCTATGGCTCACTCTATCGGTGTTGATCTTGATCTAGATGATTTTACGCGCATTGGAAAAGTCACTCCTGTGTTGGCAGACATCAAACCTTTCGGAGTCCACTTTATGTCTGAGCTTAACGCAATTGGTGGAATTGCCCCTATGATGAAGTTGATGCTTGAAAATGGACTGCTGCATGGAGATTGCCTTACTGTTACCGGAAAAACCTTAGAAGAAAACCTTCAAGAAGTGTTGCCATATCCTGATGGCCAAGAGATTATCCTACCCTTTTCTAAACCGGTTAAAGATTCCAGCCATTTAAGAGTACTTTATGGAAACTTAGCTCCAGAAGGAGCAGTAGCAAAAATTACTGGCAAAGAGGGAACTTTATTTACAGGCAACGCAAAGGTTTTTAATTCTGAGGAAGATGGCATGGCAGCGATTCTTGAGAAAAAAATTACAGAGGGTGACGTTGTTGTGATTAGATTCGAGGGTCCTCAAGGCGGTCCAGGAATGAGAGAAATGCTTAAGCCTACTTCTGCAATTATGGGGCAAGGCTTAGGAGACAAAGTTGCTTTCATCACTGATGGTAGATTCTCTGGTGGGACCCATGGATTTGTGGTTGGACATATCAGTCCTGAGGCAGAGATGGGTGGTCCTATTGCACTGATTAAAGATGGGGATGAAATTACAATTGATGCTAATGCAGATATTTTATCTCTTAATATTAGTGACGAAGAAATGAAAAAAAGATCAGAAAGCTGGAAAAACCCAAATTCGTCCCCAAAAAGTGGTGTGTTGGCTAAATACAAAAGAACGGTCCAGTCAGCATCAAAAGGCGCTATCACTGATTAATTTTTATGATTAAAAGAACATACCCCCAATCAAGACTTCGAAGAACACGCTCAAAAGGCTTCCTAAGAGATCTTGTTGCTGAAAATCATTTAAGTACCAATGACTTGATTCAGCCAATTTTCATTGCAGATCAATCAGAGCTGAAAGTTGAAATACCTTCTATGCCTGGAATATTTAGGCACAACCTAGAATCACTTTATGTTGAAACTGAGGAACTAGTCAAAAAAGGTATAAAATCTGTTGCTATCTTCCCAGCGATTGACTCAAACAAAAAAGATCAAAAAGGTTCACATGCTTTTGATGAAAACAATATAGTATGCATGGCATTAAGAGGTTTAGCAGACAAATTTCCAGATGTTATTAAAATTGCTGATGTCGCGCTAGATCCCTTCACAGATCATGGGCATGATGGAGTTTTACTTGATGGCAAAGTAGATAATGATCAAACTCTAGAGTTGCTTAAAGATCAAGCTCTACTTTTAGCTCAATCTGGAGCAGATGTGCTTGCTCCCTCAGACATGATGGATGGAAGAGTGAGGCTGATTAGAGATACTTTAGAATCAAACCGATTCGTTGATACTGTCATATTATCTTACGCTGCTAAATATGCTTCTAGTTTTTATGGACCATTTAGAGAAGCCGTAGGATCCTCTGCCAATCTTGGCAATGCTTCAAAGAAAACATATCAGATGAATTTTACAAACCTTGATGAGGCTCTCCATGAAACAGCTATGGATATAGAAGAGGGTGCAGATATTGTTATGGTTAAACCAGGTACAGCATACCTTGATGTTGTGCATGCAATTAAATCTGAGTTTCAAATACCAACATTTGTTTATCAAGTGAGTGGCGAATATTCAATGCTTAAGTTAAGTATTGAGAAGGGGTGGCTTGATAAAGATGTTATGTTAGAATCTTTATTGTGTTGCAAAAGAGCTGGCGCTGATGCCATCTTAACCTACGCAGCAAAGCAAATAGCATCGGAGTTAAATTCATGAGTGACAACGTCAAAGAAATTACATCTGCAAATTTTAATCAGGAAGTTTTAGAATCAGATATACCAGTTCTAATTGATTTTTGGGCAGAATGGTGTGGTCCATGCAAACAACTTGCGCCTACAGTCGAAGAAGTTGCAGATGCGATGGTTGGTTCAGTAAAGGTTTGCAAAATGGATGTAGATTCCAATCAGGATTTAGCAGTTCAATATGGGGTCAGGTCAATCCCAACTCTTTTAATCTTTAAAAATGGTGAAGTAGCCTCAACTCAAATAGGCGCTATCAGTAAGCAACAATTGGAGGATTTTATAGCAGCAGAAGTATAAAAACTTTGCATCTTACGGGAAAAGGAATTATCATTTTCCCATCTTAGCTTTATAGCTACCTATCAAATCACAATCTTTTACTCCTAAACAACCAGAGAACAATTTATGAATTTAACCGAAATGAAAGCCAAACCAATTAATGAATTGGTAGATATAGCCGAAAGTCTAGGAATTGAAGATGTTGGAAGGCTTAAAAAACAAGAAATTATTTTCCGCATATTTAAACAACAAGCCAAAGAAGGCGTAGATATTTATGGTGGAGGTGTCTTAGAAATTTTAAATGATGGATTCGGCTTCTTAAGATCTCCTGAAGGATCTTATTGTTCGGGTCCAGATGATATTTATGTATCTCCTAGCCAAGTTAGAAAATTTAGCCTCAGAAAAGGAGATGAAATTCATGGAAAAATTAGACCTCCAAAAGATAGCGAAAGATATTTTGCTTTGGTCTACGTTGACACAATTAACAAAGAAGCTCCCGAAAAAACAAAAAAGAAAATCCTTTTTGAGAATTTAACGCCTCTTTTTCCAACATCTCGCCTCACGCTTGAGCAGGGCAGTGGATCTGCTGAGGATCTTTCCTCAAGAATTATTGATCTTGCTTCGCCAATTGGAAAAGGACAACGTGGATTAATTGTATCCCCACCAAAAGCAGGTAAAACACTCATGCTTCAAAGCATCGCTCACTCAATTACTAAAAATAATCCTGAAGTTGAATTAATAGTATTGCTTATTGACGAACGACCGGAAGAAGTTACAGACATGTCTAGAACAGTCAGAGGCGAAGTTGTAGCAAGCACATTTGATGAGCCTCCTACAAGACATGTGCAAGTAGCTGACATGGTTATTGAAAAAGCTAAAAGACTAGTTGAGCACAAAAAAGATGTTGTGATTTTATTAGACTCTATTACTAGACTGGGTAGGGCATATAATTCGGTTCAGCCTGCCTCAGGCAAAATCCTTTCAGGTGGTGTTGATTCAAATGCTCTTGAGAGACCAAAAAGATTCTTTGGAGCAGCAAGAAATTTAGAGGAGGGCGGAAGTCTTACCATTATTGCAACCGCTCTAGTTGAAACAGGCTCAAAAATGGATGAAGTGATTTATGAAGAGTTTAAGGGAACTGGGAACATGGAAATTCACTTAGAAAGAAAAATTGCTGAAAAGAGAATATACCCTGCTATCAATATTAGACGCTCAGGAACCAGAAGGGAGGATCTTCTTACCAGTCCTGAAGAATTACAGAGAATGTTTATTCTGAGAAAGATTCTGGATGACATGGAAGACTCTCAAGCAATTGAATTCTTGATTGAAAGATTGAAATCCTCCAAAACAAATGATGAGTTCTTCAGCGCTATGAAAAGTGGCAATGGGAATGGAAAGAAGAAATAGTTTAGTTCAAGCTTCTGCTAAAGCTGCTTCAATCATCTCCTTATCATGAGGAGATTCTGATAAAACGCTATTTTTAAAACCGTACTCCTTCGCATATCCCTCTATTCTCTCAGATGCAACAATCAAAACCACTTTTTGCTTTTGATTAACTGACAATTCTTTCATCAACACCTTCAAACTCTGATGAGTGTAGATCAAGATTACTAATTTATCTTTATCTCTAATTTGTGAAACATCAATATTTGTTTCGTCGTTAGATGCATAACAAGGAAATGTATCTATATCTGCATCGGTCATAGTCATAATGCGAGGATTTTTCTCTCCACAAAAGACCAAACATTTTTTGTAACCCATTTCTTTAATTACATTTGCTATACCAACTGAATTAAATGTTGGTGGAATTGTTGAGCTAAGATTAAATTTTTTAAGTGTTTTTTGAGTTGCCAGCCCAATCGCAAGAATAGGCATATTTTTATTAGCAAGCAAAGCCTCTTGATAAAATTTAGCGCCACAGGTCGCCGCTGATTGGCTAGTAAATATCACAGCATCATAATCTTTAATATTATCGATATGTTTCAAGGCTTCAGCTGGAGGCTCAGTTTTGACAATCTTGGTGAGTGGTATGTGAATAAAATTTTGCTTGGATTTTTCAAGCAAAGAATTAGTATTTTGACTCAGATCTCCCGGCCTAGTATTTACAATCATTTATTGTTGAATAATTTCTTTTGCACCATTACGAATTAATGTCTCAATAAAACCTTTCAAAGCATCAGTTTTATTTTCTAGATTGAATCTGATTACCTCATTATAAACTTCAGTTCCATCTTGATTTGAGACTCTTACTTTAAGCTCGGTATCCTTGCTACCGATTTTACATAGAGCAGAGATTGGTGATAAACAATTGCCTTCCAAGGAAGCAACAACTTTTCTTTCAATTTCTGTAGCTTGATAAGTAGGTTGATCATTGATCAATTTCAACAAATTGCGAATATCAGATTCCAACTCCATTGAATTAACTTCTATGCCAATTGCCCCTTGAGCTGCTGCTGGTAACATTTGATTTTCTGAAAATGTATACATATTCGGATAAACGATTTCTAATCTATTTAATGCCGCTTTAGCCACAATCAAGCCATCAAGGTTTTCAGCTTCTATTTTGTTAATTCTAGTTTGAATATTTCCTCTTATCGGCACTATGTTTAATTTAGGGTTGATGGCAAGTAACTGAGATTTTCTTCTGGGTCCAGATGTTGCAATTTTTAGATTTTTTGACAAGTCATTGATGGTTAAGCCTTCTTTTAAAAGAAGAGCATCTCCATAATCCTCTCTTGGCAAAGTTGCCACAATGCTAAATTGAGAATCTATCAATGCAGGTACATCCTTTAAACTGTGAACAGCTATGTCAGCCACCCCGTTTGCTAGAGCGGTCTCTAACTTAGATACAAACAACCCTTTGCCACCAATAGTATGCAAAGGCACATCTGTAAGATCACCTTCTGATTCCATTTCAATAATCTCACAAATACACTCAGGATTAGATAGTTGAATCCGTTCTATTACTTCATTGGTTTGAAGCATTGCAAGTGGAGAGCGCCTAGTTACTATTCTAATCTTCATTGTAAAATCATGAGCCTCACATCTCCAATGGTTTTATCTTTAAGAATATCCTGAGTTTTACTTAATTCGAGCTCAGTATGCTTATTGGTTTCAAGAAAGACTTTACCACCTTCATTTAAAACATTACTTTGAAAGATTGTTCTAATTAAAATTTTATAGTTAATCTGATCGAATGGAGGATCTACAAAAATAATATCGAACTTTTGCTTATTTGTTTTAAGCCACTTGAAAGCATCACTGCACGCAACTTGAATTTTATTCTCATAACCGAGATGACTAATATTTTTGACGATGTTTTTATACAAACTTTTTTCTTTCTCTACAAATGTGACATGTTGTGCGCCTCTTGATAAAGCTTCTAAACCTAAACCCCCTGTGCCAGCGAATAAATCAAGACAAGATTTATTTGCTAATTCAAATTGAAGCCAACTAAATAAAGTTTCTTTTGCTCGATCGGAAGTTGGTCTTAAGGAGGGCGAAGCTTTAAAAACTATTCGATAGCTCTTGTGTCTACCTCCAATTATTCTTATGCTTGACGTGTTCAATTTTTAAAATTTTTACAGAGTATAAATTATAACGTCTATGTCTAAAGAACAATTTATAATTGCAATGAGATTTTTAGCTTCTTCTGTTAGCGTTATCTCAACAAAAGATCAATCTGATAATCTCTATGCAATGACAGCATCCTCTGTGACATCTTTAACAATTGACCCGCCATCTGTCTTAGTGTGTGTGAACAACGAAGCTAGTATTCATGATGTTCTGATTCCTGGAGCGGACTTATGCATCAATATTCTTCAAAAAAATCAGCAAGAGATTTCTAATTTATGCAGCTCTAAGCAACTTGAGTCGAAAAGATTTGAAAATGATTTTTGGGATTCTAGCCACACTCCTTTTATCCAAAATGCTCAATCAAATATATTTTGCAAAGTTGACGAAACGATTGCTTATCATACTCATAAAATTGTTATCGCGAGTGTAGAAAGTTCGCAAAGCGCAGACACATTTAACACCTTGATGTATGCAGATGGAGGATACCTAGATTAGATGAGATATTTATTTATTTTTTTACTTTCATGTTCATTGCATGCAATAGAATTATCACCAAGCACTGACAATGCTTCTGTGTATTTCATTTCTCCAAATAATGGAGAATCTATCTCAGGAAAAATTAGAGTACGATTTGGTTTAGAAAACTTTGGTATTGCTCCAGCTGGAACTCAGATCATGCATACAGGGCATCATCATTTAATTATCGATACCGATCTACCCCCACTCAACCTTCCAATACCAGCTGATAAAAATCATGTCCATTTTGGGAAGGGGCAAACAGAAGTTGAGATTGAGTTAAGCCCTGGAACTCACACACTTCAATTACTATTGGGTGATTTTCGCCATATTCCTCATAGCCCTCCAATCATTTCAAAGAGAATCACGGTTCAGGTAGATTAGAGTTCTAAGGAGTCAACAAGAAAAGATCTAAAATCTTTTTTCACTATTGACATAGCATCAGCCGCATTTGAGCCTATATCCGGATCTATTTTCATATCTAATAAACCTACCAAGCCATGCATCATTGCCCAGAATTTTATACATTTTTTACCTAGGTCATCTTCAGATATTCCCGGAAATAGCTCTGTTAGAATTTGTACTAGCTCATCAAATGCTCCTTGAGCAGCATTCAATAGCTCAGGAAATTCAACTTTATCAATGATTGGGCTATGCATGAGATCGTAAGTCTTTCTTTTCTCCAGTCCAAATTCGAGATAGGCAAGCCCCATTTCAAGAAACCTATCTTTTGCAGATTTACTATTTTCTTTGTTAATTGCCAATCTCATTTTATCTGTTAAGTCTTCAAAGCCTCTCCTTGATACTTCTGCAAGAAGACTTTCTTTTGTTTTAAAGTGCCTGTAGGGGGCTGTTTGCGATACATTGGCTTCTTTAGCAATAGATCTTAAGCTCATGTGATCATGACCATTAGCTTCACATATTGTGCAAGCGCTAGAGATTAGCTCCTCTTTTAAATTGCCATGATGATATTTCATAATTTTTAATGTTGACAGTGAATACATTAGATATATACTATGTTTACGCTGCTAACATTATTAGCATATCATATTAAATTTTATGAAGAAATTCTTGAACCTGTCACTCTTTTTACTTTTAGCATTTGATTTGTCATCGAATACATCTTTAGAAATTACAACGATTGAAATTCAAGATTCTTACAATACTATCCAGCGTTTTCCTGGAAAGATACTCCCATTAAATTATTCTAAATTAGCTTTTGAAGTTCCAGGCAAAATCTCTGAAGTAAAAATTGATATTGGTGATGCCGTAAAAAGGAATGACATATTGGCAGCTTTGGATCCTGCAGAAATGCAGGCAAACTTAAATCAAGCTCAGGCAAGGTTTGATCTAGCAGAGCAGGCTTTAAATAGGTTTAAAGATTTAAAATCAAAAGGATTTATTTCTAATCAGGAATTAGACCGAGCTAATTCAGAGTTTTTAATTGCTAAAGCACAAGTAGATTTATATTCAGTAAAATTAGAACAAACCTTTATCCGTGCTCCATTTGATGGATATATTCAAAATAGATTTCTTGATTCTGGAACAGTCATTAGTCCAGGAGCCCCAATCTTAGAAATCATTGATTCAACGGTTGTTGAGGCTCATGTCTCTGTTCCTAGTTACATCATTGAGAGTTTGGAAGAGGGAAGCTCATATAATTTTTCAATTGGTAATAAAATTTTTCCCGCAACACTTAAGCGGTTTACAAAAATGAGCAATCAAGGATCTGACAACAGATTGTGTATATTTGAATTTGATACTTTTATTAGCCCAGGATTCATTTCATACCTTCAGCTTGAACAAGTTAAATCGACAACTGGCGCTTGGGTTCCTTTAAAATCTCTTTCTCAAGGTACTCAGGGTCTTTGGAATTTATATACAGTTTCAAAAAATAACAATAATCAATTGAAGGTTGCGAAAGAAATTGTTGAATTAATTCATGTTGAAGGAGATAACGCATATATTTCAGGAACCATTTCAACTGGAGATATGGTGGTATCAGGCGGAGCCGAGAAGGTGATTGAGAATGAAATTTTAAAAGTAAACTAAATCATGTTTCTGCTCAAAATTTTATTTGACCGACCAAGAGTTTTCAGCTTACTTTTAACCTTTATTTTTTTAGCCGGCATTTTTTCTCTCAGCACACTTCCTAGACAAGAGAATCCTGAGCTTGCTCAGCGATGGTCATCAGTACAAAGTATTTATCCCGGGGCATCACCAACACGAATCGAAACGCAAATTTTAGAGCCCTTGGAAGCCAAGCTTAGGGAAGTATATGAGCTTGATGAAATTATCTCATTTGCTTCTCAAGGATTTTCAACAACGGTTCTAGCTATTAAAGATGAGGTTCCACCGTCTCTAATAGAGCAAGTATGGTCTGAAGTTCAGGATAAAATGGATCAAGCATCATTTGTATTGCCTCAAGATGTTAAACCCCAATTAATTAGAAGTAGCGGCCCTCCAATAACTCTTCTTTATTCATTAACCTGGAACGGTGACGGAAAACCTCCATTAATTCTTTTATCACGCATTGCAGAAGACCTGCGACAAACTTTAGCCTATGTCAGCGGTTCAGATAGAAGTCATACATACGGCGCTGCCGATGAAGAGGTATTAGTTGAGATAGATAATGCTAAATTATCTGCGCTTGGTTTATCTTTTCAAGAAGTTGTTCAAGTGTTATCTGGGCTAGATACAAAAAAACCAATCGGGCAAATTTCACAAAATGGAAAAGAGCTTCTTGTGAAATCAAAAGATAATTTAACCAATATTTCACAAGTAGCCAACCTACCCATCAAGGTTTTTAATGACTACGAGATTATACGTTTGGGTGATATTGCGACTTTATCAAAAAATCCAAGAGATCCACCAGAAGAACTTTCTCTTTTTAATGGAGAAAGATCTGTATTGGTCAACATTAGTGGAGCTTTCTCACAAAGAGTAGACCTCTATGTTGATGATATTGAAAAGGTGGTTAATGAATTCAGAGATCAATTACCCTCCGAAATTTCTCTTGAGAAGGTGTATGACGAATCTTATTATTTCAAAGAAAAATTTAATACTTTATATACAAGTATTTTATTTGCGATCTTAATTGTTGTCGGGATAAGTTATTTCCTTTTAGGTTTTAAATCAGCTCTGATTGTTGGATCAGTTATTCCTCTTACAATTTTTTTAGTGTTATTTGGCTGCACATTACTTGGACTTCCCTTGCATCAAACTTCAATGACTGGAATTATTATTGCTCTTGGCTTGCTGATCGATAATGCCATCATTGTTGTAGAAGATTTTAAATATAGGCGCAAACTAGGCCATTCTAGAGAGCAAGCCTCATATGAAACTTTTCAACATCTATGGATACCTCTTGCTGCAGCAACTGCAACGACAGCACTATCTTTTTTTCCAATTGCTGCCGGAGCAGGTCCTAGCGGAGAGTTTGTAGGAGGTATGGCAAAAACAGTAATTCTCTCAATAACTTCCTCGCTATTCCTTGCGCTTTATGTTGTGCCAGTTCTCTTGAACTATCTAGATCAAATAAAACTTTTTGAAAAAGAAATCTTTGGTGGCAATGGCTATTCAAATGAAAAACTTCTTCGAAGATATAGAGCTGTCCTAACTTGGTCATATGATGTTCCCAAAAGAGGCATCATGATTGCAATGATATTGCCCGCTCTTGGTTTCATCTCTTTTCCATTTCTAAAAGCAGATTTCTTTCCTGAGCTTGATAGAAATATGTTTAAGGTACTGGTAGAGCTTCCGCAAAATTCAAATGTAGAAAGTTCTGAAAAAGCAGTTTTAAAGTTAAGAGATTCCATTGCTAAAAGTGGAATTGTGCAAGATGATTTTTGGTTTATTGGTAGAAGATTACCAAGAATTCTCTATAACGTGGTTGGGGGTGATACAGCCTTGGGTGCTAATAATTTAGCGCAAGGTGTTTATATCAGTACTTCTTATAAAGAAATGGTTGAGAAACTACCAAAGCTTGCAAAAAGACTCACTGCTGAAAATCCTGGATTAAAGATAATTGTTGATAAATTTGATTCGGGGCCTCCTGTAGATGCAGCAGTTGAGTACAGTATAGATGGACCTGATATAGATATCCTTAGAGCTTTAGGAAAAAAATTAGAGTTAATTGTTCGAGATGCTCCAGGAGTTTTCTTAACAAAAAGTGAGCTTGCTGGTGGAGCAACAAACTTGGAGTTTGCCTTTAATGAATCCAATCTTGCCTTGGGCTCAATTTCTGGAGATTTTTTTATTAATGAGTTAGCAATTGCAAGTGAAGGCGCAGTTGTTGGCACTATGCTTGATGGTAATAAAGAGCTTTCAATTAAAATAAGAGGATTGTCAAATGATTCAATAGAATCAACTCAATTTTTATCTGTACCTTCTCAAGAGGGTTTTGATTATTCTTCAAATTATGGAGAATTTGAGGTAACCAATCAGGCTAATTTTGTTTCTCGTGATGCTGGCAAGAGACAAAACCAAGTTTCAGCATGGATATGGCCTGATTTGCTTCCATCTCAAACTGAAAAATATTTAGCAGATAAGCTAGAAACTTTTAAAGCTGAACTTCCTCCGGGATATATTTTTGAAGTAGGGGGAGAGGCTGAGGCAAGGGGTCAATCTCAGTCTAATATTTTCTCATCAGCCATCTTGTTTTTTATCTTAATAATTATCGCATTGGTTGCAGCATTAAATTCATTTAGGCAGGCTGGCTTAATTTTGAGTGTTGCTTTCTGGTGCACAGGCTTAGCATTTTTAGGCTTAACAATTGGTCAAGCTAATTTTGGATTTATTGGTCTGGTAGGTGCCATTGGGCTTGCAGGTTTATCTATCAATGATTCTATTGTTGTTCTGTCTCATATCAAAGAGGCAAATGCAAATTCACCCATTACCAAAGAAGATCTTGTTGAAGTAATCATTAGATCTACGCGTCACGTCATCACAACATCAGCAACCACCATAGGTGGATTCTTACCCTTATTAATTACTAGTATTTTCTTTAAACCTTTAGCTTGGGCAATGGCTGGGGGTGTTATTGGATCTGCAGTGATTGCTTTGTTTTATATTCCCGCTTGCTACGCGATTTCAAAAAAGCTATAAATTAACATTAAGCTATTTGAGGGGGAGATAGTATGAGAAGAATAATCACAGGTCACAATCAAGAAGGTAAATCAGTTATTACTATTGACGGTCCTCCAGCTAGATCAATAGGTGAGGATGTCGGTGGTTTATTTGAAATTTGGAATACTGACGGCTCACCAATTAATACTAGAGATAGTCATGATAGAGCTGATTCAGAAATTATTTTATCTCCTCCTCCTGATGGAACAAAATTTAGATACTTTCAGATAAACCCAACACCTGAGGGAGTCCCATGGGAGATTTTGCAAGATGCAGCGGCTGAAGCTTTTGAAAGAATCGGAGCTGCTCATCACAGGATTGATACAAGCAAACATCCTGCTATGCATAAAACAGAAACCATTGACTACATTATTTTATTGAAAGGTGATGTTAGCCTCTTGCTCGATGAAGAAGAAGTGAGGCTGCAGCCATTTGATACTGTCGTTCAGCGAGGCACTAATCATGCTTGGGTTAATCATGGTAATGAGCCCGCATTGCTTATAGCAGTCTTGATTGATACAGAGCTAAAAGATTAAACTGAAAAGAGAAATTTTTTAGATTATTTATGTTTGAAGTAAACCCAATTGCAGCGGCACTAGGAGCAGAATTACATGGAGTAGATCTATGCCAAGATCTGTCCCCAGAGATTTACGCCGAAATTAGAAGATTGCTCATAGAACACCAAGTCATTTTTTTTAGAGATCAAGATATATCTTCAGCTCAGCACAAAGAGCTTGCTGAATCTTTTGGACCAGTTCAAACCCATCCCGCCTATGAAACAGTTGATGGATTTCCAGAAATTACCATATTAGAAAGCACCTCTGATAAACCCTCCAAAATTGAGGTGTGGCACTCAGATATGACTTTTCGTAAGCATCCCCCTCTTGGATCTGTTTTAAGATCAAAGATTTGTCCGCCAAAGGGTGGTGATACTATGTGGGCAAGCATGACTGCTGCTTATGAAGGTTTATCAAAGAATATGCAGGAATTTCTTTCAACCCTAGAGGCTGAACATGATTTTAGCTATGGTTTTAAAGAAAGTTTAGCTGAACCAGGCGGAAAGGAACGTCTTGCACAGGCTGTCAAAGATAATCCTCCTGTTCGACATCCCGTTATTAGAGTTCACCCTGAAAGTAATCAGAAGGTAATTTTTGTAAATGCATTATTCACAACAAAAATAATTGGCTTACCGGAGAAAGAGAGTTCTGCAATCTTACAATTTTTATATGACCATGTAATTACTGCTGAATACACATGTCGCTTTAAGTGGGAGCCAAATTCAATCGCTATTTGGGATAATCGAAGCACTCAACATAAGCCAATCAACGATTATTTTCCATCTCATAGATTATTGCAAAGAGTAGCAATCGATGGCGATAAACCCTATTAACCTATTTTCTAAGAAATTTTAATAGACTGTTAGCCACATCTAGCTCATCAGTTTCCATGCTCAAAGTTTGGCAAGCATGCTTATGCTTAGAATTTCCAATTTGCTCTTTCCTGAAGTCATATATCATTCGTGCAAATTTTTTATCTAATTCAATATGTCCTTGAGTACAAAAAATATGATTTTCAATCAAAAACATACCAATTGGGCATGATACCGATTCTGCAATTAAGGTTGCATTTCTGGGAAGTCTCTCTACTTCATCTTGATGGCTAAAAACTAAGTTAAATTTTTTACCTTGACTACCATACTCTAAATCATCCTTATTGAGAGAAATTGAATCAACACCGGCATGCCATCCATTTGGAGATTTTCTTACAGATCCTCCTAGAGCCTCAGCAATAATTTGGTGGCCAAAACATACTCCTATTAATTTTTTTTTACTTTGATCCAAAGCCTTAATGAATTCTTTGAGAGCATGAATCCATGCCACATCATCATAGCAACTAGCTTTGCTGCCAGTGATTAAATAGGCATCACATTCATTTATATCTTCTGGATATTCACCGAATTGAACTTCGTATGTTTTGAATTGAATTTTTGGTTCCACAGCCCAAAATACCTTGGAAAACATTTCGGGATATTGCCCAAACTCAGCTGCCCCATCTATTTGGACTGTATCTGAGTTAAGGATTCCTATTTTCATAAATATTATTTTTCTTAATGTAGTATATTCAATTCATGAAAAGCAATAGACTTATTTTTAGCCTTATCGCTATAGTTTCAGCGCCTCTGTCAGCAGCAGGAATTGATGCCTATATTAACTCTACCATCCAACCTTTAACAGATATCTTTTCTAGTTTTATTTTTTATGAAATTGAAATTTTTGGGGCATCTATGCCACTTATAGTTTTATGGTTAATCGCAGCTGCTATTTTTTTTACTGCCTACTTTAACTTTTTAAATCTGCGAGGGTTTAAACATGCCTTTCAATTATTAAGAGGAGATTATTCTCGCCCAGACAATGAAGGAGAGTTAACTCATTTCCAGGCTTTATCCACTGCTGTTTCTGGTACTGTCGGAATAGGAAATATTGCTGGAGTAGCAATTGTTATTTCTATAGGTGGGCCGGGCGCAACCTTTTGGTTGGTTGTGGCTGGCTTCCTTGGTATGTCTACAAAATTCGCAGAATGCGTAGCAGGTGTTATGTATAGAAAGGTTAATCCTGATGGAAGTATTTCTGGGGGACCTATGTATTATCTAGAAGCTGGGTTGCATCAAAAAAATCTATCTTGGCTTGCTAGGCCGATGGGTTTATTTTACGCAATGGCCATCGTTGTTGGATGTTTGGGAATAGGCAACATGTTTCAATCCAATCAAGCCTTTCAGCAGTTTATATTTATTACTGGTGGGGATGCTAGTTTTTTCTCTGATAAAGGGTGGCTTTTTGGATCAATTCTAGCCGGAATAGTTGGGCTAGTAATCATTGGAGGTATTCAAGGCATTGCAAGAGTTACCTCAAAGCTAGTTCCATTTATGACAGTCACTTATGTTATTGGCGCCTTGCTTGTGGTTATTATAAATGTAGACAAGGTTCCTTGGGCCATTTCAGCAATTCTGACAGAAGCATTCAATCCAAGTGCTATGAGTGGAGGAATGTTAGGCAT
Organism: Pseudomonadota bacterium; assembly: GCA_028344535.1. Lineage (GTDB taxonomy): Bacteria > Pseudomonadota > Gammaproteobacteria > Magnimaribacterales > D2472 > D2472. The sequence continues at coordinate 18,189 of JAOMBK010000008.1, forward strand.
TATGATCTTAGGCTTTCAAAGAGCAGCATTTTCAAATGAAGCTGGGATTGGTTCAGCTGCTATAGCTCATGCCACCGTTAAAACGCAAGAGCCTGTTACCGAAGGCTACGTTGGTTTAATGGAACCATTTATAGATACTGTGGTAATTTGTACTCTTACAGCTTTGGTGATTTTGACTACGGTATATGAGCCCTCAATGGCAAACGAAGGAATTCAAGGAATTGCTTTGACCTCTCAAGCTTTCAGCAGCACTTTAAGCTGGTCAGTGTTGCCGCTTTCTTTTATTGCAATTTTATTTGCATTTTCAACAATTCTTTCTTGGTCGTATTATGGCTTGAAAGGCTGGACATACATTATTGGAGAATCTGTATGGGCAGAAAATATTTTTAAAGTCTTTTTTTGTATTTTTATAGCTTTAGGCTGCATGATTAATCTAAGTGCAGTTTTAGATTTCTCTGATGCTTTGATTTTTATTGTAGCCCTCCCAAATATTTTGGGCCTATATATTTTAGCCCCTGTAATTAAGAATGAACTTGCAAGCTACCAAAAAAGATTGAAAAGCGGAGAAATACAAAATTATAGAGAGTTATGATTAAAGGTTATTGTGATCCAAAATTTCAAAATGTTTATGATGCATTTTCTAACGTCATTGAGAGTGAGTTTGAAACTGGTGCTGCACTTGCAATCGAGCATCACGGCAACATGATTGTTAATTTATGGGGCGGACACCAAGATGCACAAAAAACTAAAGCATGGGAAGAAAACACTCTGGTAAATGTATTCTCTGTTACCAAAGGTGTCACTGCAACCTGTATCTCTAGATTAATTGATCAAGGTAAATTAGATCCAGATAAAAGAGTCGGCTATTATTGGCCTGAGTACAGTTGTAATGGGAAAGAAGATACAAAGGTAAGTGATTTGTTGTGTCATAGAGCTGCGATGTTTGGATTTAAAGAAGGCATTCCTCTGGGCTCATTCCAAGACTGGAATAAGTTTATTCAACAGCTTCAATTACAAACCCCATATAGAAAACCAGGAATTTCACAGGGATATCATGCATTAACCTTTGGTTGGCTAGTTGGTGAATTAATTAGAAGAGTAGATGGCCGTTCTGTTGGACAATATTTTAAAGAGGAAATAGCAGAGCCATTAAACATTGATTTTCATATCGGTCTTGATGAGATAGATTTTATAAGATGTGCAGACATGTTAATGATAGAAAGAGATAGCATGCAACTTCCAGGGCAGTTTCTAAGATATGTACCAAGCTTTCTTTTGCCACAAAGGCTTAAAAATTTTAAGACCGCTCTACTAAGTGGAGATTTTCTAGAGGCTTTCCAAGAAAGAGAGGAAGAGGATGCTAATTATGTAAATTCACTTGATTGGCGAAAAGCAGAAATTCCTTCAGCAAATGGTCATGGGACTGCTAAAAGCTTGGCAAGACTATATGGTATTTTAAGCAATGGATGCGCAAGGGATGAGATTTCTATTATGAGCGAATCATCTCTGCAGCATGCCATCACTCCTCATTCTAGCGGTCCTGATTCTGTGCTGTTTGGCGCTCCAATAAAATTTGGACTTGGTTATGAGCTAGCTCAAGGCATATCTTCAGTGGGAAATATTTCCCCAACTCTAAATAATAAAATGTTTGGTCATGCCGGGGTTGGAGGAGCAGTTGCATTTGGCGACCCTGAAAAAGGTATTGGTTATGGATTTATATGCAATCAGCAACACAATCCAAAGGAATTATATCGTACCAGCAATCTCCTAACAGAAGAGCTATATTCAATAATTTCTTGACTTTAGATTAGTTTTGATTGGGTCTAGGAGCCTTTCTTGAAAAGAAATTCCATGAGGACGGCTCAGAACTCTCAAGGATTGAGCCTCCATTTACCTCAATGACACTTTCAATGTCTTCCATTAATTCAAAGTAACCAAGGGCTTGGTAGCACTCTCTTATAATTTTTAACGCTCGCATAGTTTCTGAGGAATTAGGAATATTCTCAATTACATACTTCGCTCTTCTTAGAGCTGCCACATAAGCTTTTCTTTTTAGGTAATACTCAGCAGCAACCAATTCATTTTTAGCAATTAAGCTTCTTAAATAAATCAACCTTTGTGAAGCATATGGTGCATATTGGCTTTGTGGAAATCGAGTTAAAAATTCAGACAGCTCACCAAAGGCTTGTTTAGCACCTGAGATATCTCTATTAGAGAGATCAGATTTAAATATCCTAGCAAACATTCCTTTATCTCTAGTGTAGCTAGCTATGCCTCTCATAAAATATGCATAATCAATATTAGGATGTCTTGGGTTAAGGCGAATAAATTTTTCTGCAGCTTCATGTGAAGCTTCATCTTCACCATTCATAAAATAGGCATAAATTAATTCTGATTGAGCTTGCTCTGCATATCTGCCAAAAGGATATCTTGCTTCAATAGCTTCCAAAGACTCAATCGCAGAAAAGAAATTATTGGCTTTCATTCTTCTTTGAGCAGTATCGTAATAAACCTTTTCAGCTCGCTCCATGACTGGTGCATCAGAATTACAACTTGTTATTAATAACGGAAGAATAATCGCAGTTGTTAAATTAACTCGTAAATATTTTTTTATTTGTATCATCGGTATTGTATTTTACATTTATTCAAGCATTTGGGTTAATTCAATTACTTTAGATTGTAAGATAGTGAAAAAGTTTTTAGATTAGATATATGATCCTAAAAAATATAAATGAAGAGCAGAATAATTCTAGGCTAGATCAAGCTGCAACTTTCTTATTTAAGGATTATTCACGTAGCCAAATTCAAAGGTGGATATTGCAAGGGAATCTATTGGTGAATGGTGAAATTCTAAAAGCAAAAGATAAAGTTCATACGGGCGATGAAATCTCTTTAGACCCAGTATTTGAAAATAGGGTCTCGTGGGAAGGAGAAGACATACCTATTGATATTCTTCATGAAGAAGATGATTTTTTAATAATTAATAAGTCACCAGGGCTAGTGATGCATCCAGGTGCGGGATGTCATGATGGCACTCTGGCAAATGCTTTAGCATTTCATTTTCCAGATTTAAAACAATTGCCTCGATGTGGAATAGTTCATCGATTAGATAAAGATACCTCTGGGTTATTAGTGGTAGCTAAGAATGAAAAATTTAGGAATTTCTTTGTTAACAAGCTCCAAGAAAGAGAGGTTTTTAAACAATATGAGGCATTGGTTGTTGGTCAGGTAATAGGTAGTTTTTCTATAGATGATCCCATAGAAAGAGATCCAAGGAATAGAGTGAAAATGAGGGTGACAGATTTTGGAAGAGACGCTTTATCTCATGTGTCATTGATAAAATTTTATGAGGGTTATTCTCATATTTCTATTGAAATTGAAACAGGTAGAACACACCAAATCAGAGTCCATTTAAGCAATCAAAAGCTGCCCATCATTGGCGATGGATTATATAATCCTAGAAATCTTATTGCTAAAAATACTTCTGATAGTTTAATCACATACATTCAAAATTTTTCTCGCCAGGCATTAAACGCTTCCAAGATAAGATTTCCTTTGATCAAAGGAGGAGGTTTTTTTGAATTTCAAATAGATCTTCCTGAAGATATGCAACGTTTGATTAAGGAGTTGGAATAAGCGCTAAAGCCTTTCAAATCAGCAAAAAAACTTGTTTTTAACCATAATTAATGTATAAAACCATTTACTTTAAAGTAAATACCTTGAATTAATGAAACTGTCAGGCGGAGATCTGTTAATGCGTGCTCTCAGAGATGAGGGAGTAAAATTTATTTTCGGCTATCCCGGTGGCGCAGCTTTACACATCTACGATTCAATATTTAAACAAAAGGCTTGTGAGCATATTTTAGTTCGCCACGAACAGGGTGCAACTCACGCTGCAGATGGCTATTCTAGAGCAACTGGCAAACCAGGCGTTGCTTTGGTTACTTCAGGACCTGGAGCAACAAATGCAATTACAGGGCTTGCAACGGCTTACATGGATTCAATTCCACTTGTAGTTATTTCTGGTCAGGTACAAAGTCATTTAATTGGTACAGATTCATTCCAAGAAACAGACATGATTGGAATTTCTCGACCAATAGTGAAACATAGTTTTATTGTCCAAAATACTCAAGATATTCCTCGAATTGTTCAAGAAGCTTTTCATATAGCAACAACTGGAAGACCTGGCCCAGTGGTTATAGATATTCCAAAAGATAAAACTGACCCATCAAAGCTTTATGAATACAAAAGGGCCAAAGAAATATCTTTACGCTCATACCAACCAAGAGTATTGCCACATCCAGGGCAGATTAAAAAAGCTAGTAAAAAGATTTTATCTGCAGAGCGTCCAGTTATTTATGCTGGCGGAGGAGTTATTCTAGGCAATGCCCATAAAGAACTCATTTCTCTAAATAAATTATTAAAAGCGCCAGTGACCAATACTTTAATGGGACTTGGAGCATACCCTGCGAAGGACAAGTATTTCATGGGAATGCTTGGAATGCATGGAACATATCAAGCGAATATGGCGATGCACAATGCAGACGTTATCATAGCAATTGGCGCAAGATTTGATGACCGCATTACTAACACTCCTTCGATGTTTGCTCCAAATGCAAAGATTGTTCATATAGATGTAGATCCTGCCTCAATTTCTAAAATTATTAATGCTGATATACCAATAGTTGGACAGGTTAAAGAATCTTTACTTGCTCTTATCAAAGAGATTAAACGTTCAAAAATTAAAATAGATTCAGAGGCTTTGGATAATTGGAATATCCAAATTTCTCAATGGCGCGAACAACATGGCTTAGATCATGATTTATATTTAAGTAAAATAAAATCCTCAATGATTGCTCCACAAGTTGTTGTGCAGGAGCTATATCATGCTACCCAAGGCAATGCTTTTGTTACATCAGATGTTGGCCAACATCAAATGTTCGTTGCACAGTATTATCATTTTAATAAACCTCGAAGATGGATCAATTCCGGAGGGTTAGGAACGATGGGTTTCGGTCTTCCTGCCGCTATGGGAGTCAAACTTGCATTCCCCAAGCAAGAAGTTGTTTGTGTGACTGGAGAAGGCAGCATTCAGATGTGTATTCAAGAACTTTCAACATGCTTGCAATACAATTTGCCTATAAAAATTATTAATATTAATAATGAGGCGCTTGGCATGGTCAGGCAATGGCAGGATATGAACTATGGAGGAAGACATTCAGCAAGCACATATTCTGATTCTTTGCCGGACTTTGTAAAACTTGCCCAATCTTATGGGCATGTTGGCATGAAAGTTACTAAGCAATCTCAGCTTAAGAACACTCTAGAGAAAGCTTTTGCTATGAAAGATAGGTTAGTTTTTATTGATGTTTATGTTGACCCAAATGAGCACGTATATCCTATGTTAGTTGCACCTAATGGAAGCATGAAGGACATGTGGATCAAAAAAAATACCAAAGCATGAAAAGAATCATATCAATATTAATTGAAAACAAACCTGGAGCCCTTGCCAGAGTGGTTGGTCTGTTTCATCAACGTGGCTATAACATTGAAACTCTTAATGTTGGACCAGTTTTTGATGGCAGCTATTCTAGAATGACGGTTACTACTAGGGGCTCAGAGAATGATGTTGAGCAAATAACAAAACAAATCAATAAAATCATTGATGTTATCAAAGTTGCGGATTTAACAGAGGGCGATCACCATGAATATGAATTCATCATGGTCAAATTCAAACAAAGTGCAAAAATACAGAAAATATTAAAGGGCTTAAATGGAAAGATTCATGAAAAGGAAAAAGATGCCATCGTCATGTCTGCTTGGGGCTCATCAAGCGATATAGAAGTTGCAATTAGAGCTATAGGAAAAGCAAATCTTCTTGAGATAGCAAGATCTGGAAGTATAGGGTTGCATGAAGGTGAAAAGGTTTTAAAAATTTAGGAGAAAACTAGAATGAAAATTTTTTATGATGATGACGCTGATATCTCTATTATTCAAAAACTAAAAGTTACGATAGTTGGGTATGGATCTCAAGGGCATGCTCATGCAAATAATCTGCATGAGTCAGGGGTAGAGGTTACTGTTGCATTGCGTGATGGATCTTCATCTTGGTCTAAAGCAGAAAATGCTGGATTAAAAGTAGCAACAGTTTCAGATGCAGTATCTGACGCAGATCTAGTTATGATTTTAGCACCAGATGAATTTCAACAAGGCTTGTATGAGTCAGAAATTAAATCGAATTTAAAATCCAATGCAGTTTTAGCATTTGCACATGGTTTTAATATCCACTTTAAAAAAATTATTCCAGCTGATGATACTTCAGTTATTATGATTGCTCCCAAGGGGCCTGGTCATACTGTTAGAAGCACCTATCTTAATGGTGGCGGAGTTCCATCCTTAATTGCGATATATCAAGATGGTATGAATCCCAATAATCATAGCGCAAAAGAGATTGCCCTTTCATATGCTAAGGCTAATGGAGGGACTAGAGCAGGCGTTCTTGAGACTACATTTAAAGAAGAGACTGAAACAGATTTATTTGGCGAGCAAGCTGTTTTATGTGGGGGCATGACTGCATTGATTAAAGCGGGTTATGAAACTTTGGTTGAGGCTGGATACAGTCCAGAAATGGCATATTTTGAGTGCTTGCATGAAACAAAGTTAATTGTAGATTTAATTCATGAGGGCGGAATAGCAAATATGCATTACTCTATTTCTAATACAGCGGAGTTTGGAGATTATGTTAGTGGTCCCGAGGTAATTACCAATGACACTAAAGAGGCAATGAGAGGAATATTAAAAAGAATTCAAACCGGCGAATTTGCTGACAATTTTTTAAATGATTGTAGGCAAAGTAATGATGGATCAGGTGGTCCAATCATGAAAGAAAAGCGTAAAAACACCGCTTCTCATTCAATCGAGCAGGTTGGCGCAGAGCTTAGATCCAAGATGAAGTTTCTTCATTCAGAACGCCTTGTAAATAAAGATAAAAATTAGTTATAAAACTGGTTGATATTTCCAACTAAGGGTATACAATTCTCCGTTCCGGCCTAGAGCTGGCAAGTTCTTTTAACATATTTGGTTACTCGTGTGGGTGTTCAAAATACGAGATATATATTTTTAGTTACTTTTAATATTTTATAAAAGTAACACAACATGATTTTAATTGAAGAGTTTGATCATGGCTCAGATTGAACGCTGGCGGTAGGCTTAACACATGCAAGTCGTGCGAGAAAGTATCTTCGGATATGAGTAGAGCGGCGGACGGGTGAGTAACGCGTAGGAATCTACCTAGTAGAAGGGGATAGCCCGGGGAAACTCGGATTAATACCGTATACCTCCTTCGGGAGAAAGAAGGCCTCTCTTTGAAGCTTTCGCTATTAGATGAGCCTGCGTAAGATTAGCTTGTTGGTGAGGTAAAGGCTCACCAAGGCGACGATCTTTAGCGGGTCTGAGAGGACGATCCGCCACATTGGGACTGAGACACGGCCCAGACTCCTACGGGAGGCAGCAGTGGGGAATATTGGACAATGGGCGCAAGCCTGATCCAGCCATACCGCGTGTGTGAAGAAGGCCCTAGGGTTGTAAAGCACTTTAAGTTGGGAAGAAAAGTTATTGGTTAATACCCAATAACCGTGACATTACCATCAGAATAAGGACCGGCTAATTCCGTGCCAGCAGCCGCGGTAATACGGAAGGTCCAAGCGTTAATCGGAATTACTGGGCGTAAAGCGCGCGTAGGTGGTTTATTAAGTTGGATGTGAAATCCCCGGGCTCAACCTGGGAACTGCATCCAAAACTGATTCACTAGAGTACGATAGAGGGAGGTAGAATTCACAGTGTAGCGGTGGAATGCGTAGATATTGTGAAGAATACCAATGGCGAAGGCAGCCTCCTGGATCTGTACTGACACTGAGGTGCGAAAGCGTGGGTAGCGAACAGGATTAGATACCCTGGTAGTCCACGCCGTAAACGATGTCAACTAGCTGTTGGAGAACTATGTTCTTCAGTGGCGCAGCTAACGTAGTAAGTTGACCGCCTGGGGAGTACGGCCGCAAGGCTAAAACTCAAATGAATTGACGGGGACCCGCACAAGCGGTGGAGCATGTGGTTTAATTCGATGCAACGCGAAAAACCTTACCTATACTTGACATACTTGGAATGCTTTGTAATGAAGCAGTGCCTTCGGGAGCCAAGATACAGGTGCTGCATGGCTGTCGTCAGCTCGTGTCGTGAGATGTTCCGTTAAGTCGGATAACGAGCGCAACCCTTACCCTTATTTGCCAGCGATTCGGTCGGGAACTATAAGGGGACTGCCGGTGATAAACCGGAGGAAGGTGAGGACGACGTCAAGTCATCATGGCCCTTACGTATAGGGCTACACACGTGCTACAATGGAGAATACAGACGGACGCTAAGCCGCGAGGTGGTGCTAATCCTAGAAAATTCTTCGTAGTCCGGATTGGAGTCTGCAACTCGACTCCATGAAGTCGGAATCGCTAGTAATCGCGAATCAGCATGTCGCGGTGAATACGTTCTCGGGTCTTGTACACACCGCCCGTCATACCATGGAAGTGGATTGCACCAGAAGTAGATAGTCTAACCTTCGGGAGGGCGTTTACCACGGTGTGCTTCATGACTGGGGTAAAGTCGTAACAAGGTAGCCGTAGGGGAACCTGTGGCTGGATCACCTCCTTAACGATACTTTCGTACTAGAGTGCCCACACGAGTAATCAAATATTTAAAAGAAGTTCTTTATAAGTTTTGGTATGTAATTTTCTAGTGTTTATATCTTTATGATATTTACACCAGTGTCATATCTTTTAGATATGTACACGTAGATCACTGCATTTAATAGAAGAAAATTTTATTAAGTTATTCTCAAACAATAACAAAAAAACTTAGTTCGCTTAAAAAGGAGAACTAAGTATATAACCCTTTTTTAGGGTTATATGATCAAGTAATTAAGAGCACAAGGCGGATGCCTTGGCAGCTGAAGGCGATGAAGGACGTAGTAACTTGCGATAAGCTTCGGGGAGGTGGTAAACAACCTTTGATCCGGAGATTTCCGAATGGGAGAACCCAGTGTGCATAAGCACATTATCTTATACTGAATACATAGGTATATGAGGCAAACCTAGGGAACTGAAACATCTAAGTACCTAGAGGAAAAGAAATCAAAAGAGATTCCGGTAGTAGCGGCGAGCGAAACCGGACTAGCCCTTAAGCTTTTTTAAAATTAGCAAAACATACTGGAAAGTATGGCCATAGTAGGTGATAGCCCTGTATGCGAAAATTTTATAAAAGTGAAATCGAGTAGGTCGGGACACGTGAAATCTTGACTGAACATGGGGGGACCATCCTCCAAGGCTAAATACTCTCAGCTGACCGATAGTGAACCAGTACCGTGAGGGAAAGGCGAAAAGAACCCCGGCGAGGGGAGTGAAATAGAACCTGAAACCTTGTGCTTACAAGCAGTCGGAGCAGACTTGTTCTGTGACGGCGTACCTTTTGTATAATGGGTCAACGACTTAATTTCAGTAGCAAGCTTAACCGTTTAGGGGAGGCGTAGGGAAACCGAGTCTTAATAGGGCGCTCAGTTGCTGGAATTAGACCCGAAACCGGGTGATCTATCCATGGCCAGGGTGAAGGTTAGGTAACACTGACTGGAGGCCCGAACCCACTTATGTTGAAAAATGAGGGGATGAGCTGTGGATAGGAGTGAAAGGCTAATCAAACCCGGAGATAGCTGGTTCTCTTCGAAAACTATTTAGGTAGTGCCTCATGTATTACCATTGGGGGTAGAGCACTGTTTCGGCTAGGGGGTCATCCCGACTTACCAAACCGATGCAAACTCCGAATACCAATGAGTACGAGCATGGGAGACAGACTGCGGGTGCTAACGTCCGTAGTCGAGAGGGAAACAACCCAGACCGTCAGCTAAGGTCCCAAATTATGATTAAGTGGGAAACAATGTGGGAAGGCACAAACAGCTAGGAGGTTGGCTTAGAAGCAGCCATCCTTTAAAGAAAGCGTAATAGCTCACTAGTCGAGTCGGCCTGCGTGGAAGATATAACGGGGCTAAATCATAAACCGAAGCTACGGATCTTAAATTTATTTAAGATGGTAGAAGAGCGTTCTGTAAGCGGTTGAAGGCGTGCTGTAAGGCGTGCTGGACGTATCAGAAGTGCGAATGTTGACATGAGTAACGATCAAAGAGGTGAAAAACCTCTTCGCCGAAAATCCAAGGTTTCCTGTCCAACGCTAATCGAGGCAGGGTGAGTCGGCTCCTAAGGCGAGGGCGAAAGCCGTAGTCGATGGAAAACAGGTTAATATTCCTGTACTTCTTATAATTGCGATGGGGTGACGGAGAAGGTTAGGCTAGCACGGCGATGGTTGTCCGTGTTCAAGGTTGTAGACTTAGATCTTAGGTAAATCCGGGATCTTTTAAGGTCGAGAACTGATAACGACCACTCTTTGAGTGGGAAGTAGTTGATACCATGCTTCCAGGAAAAACCTCTAAGCTTCAGATTATAAGGAACCGTACCCGAAACCGACACAGGTGGATAAGTCGAGAAGACTAAGGTGTTTGAGAGAACTATGGTGAAGGAACTAGGCAAAATGGTACCGTAACTTCGGGAGAAGGTACGCCACCATCGGTGATAAGACTTGCTCTTTAAGCTGATGGTGGTCGAAGAAACTAGGTGGCTGCGACTGTTTATTAAAAACATAGCACTCTGCAAAATCGTAAGATGACGTATAGGGTGTGACGCCTGCCCGGTGCCGGAAGGTTAATTGATGGGGTTAGCTTCGGCGAAGCTCCTGATCGAAGCCCCGGTAAACGGCGGCCGTAACTATAACGGTCCTAAGGTAGCGAAATTCCTTGTCGGGTAAGTTCCGACCTGCACGAATGGCGTAACGATGGCCACACTGTCTCCACCATAGACTCAGTGAAATTGAAATCGCTGTTAAGATGCAGTGTACCCGCAGCTAGACGGAAAGACCCCGTGCACCTTTACTATAGGTTCACACTGGACTTTGACTTTATTTGTGTAGGATAGGTGGGAGACTTTGAAGCCGAGACGCTAGTCTTGGTGGAGTCGTCCTTGAAATACCACCCTTGTAAAGTTGAGGCTCTAACTTAGGTCCGTAATCCGGATCGAGGACAGTGTGTGCTGGGTAGTTTGACTGGGGCGGTCTCCTCCCAAAGAGTAACGGAGGAGTACGAAGGTATCCTAAGCATGGTCGGACATCATGCAGATTGTATAAAGGCATAAGGATGCTTGACTGCGAGACCGACGGGTCGAGCAGGTAGGAAACTAGGTCTTAGTGATCCGGTGGTTCTGAATGGAAGGGCCATCGCTCAACGGATAAAAGGTACGCCGGGGATAACAGGCTGATACCCCCCAAGAGTTCACATCGACGGGGGTGTTTGGCACCTCGATGTCGGCTCATCACATCCTGGGGCTGGAGCAGGTCCCAAGGGTATGGCTGTTCGCCATTTAAAGTGGTACGCGAGCTGGGTTTAGAACGTCGTGAGACAGTTCGGTCCCTATCTGCTGTGGGCGTTGGAGATTTGAGGGAAGCTGATCCTAGTACGAGAGGACCGGATTGGACGAACCTCTGGTGTTCCGGTTGTCACGCCAGTGGCATTGCCGGGTAGCTATGTTCGGAAGGGATAACCGCTGAAAGCATCTAAGCGGGAAGCCTCTCCCAAGATTAGATCTCCCATAGACTTCGGTCTACTAAAGAGTCGTCATAGACTATGACGTTGATAGGCAAGATGTGTAAGCGTTGTGAGGCGTTGAGCTAACTTGTACTAATAACTCGTGAGGCTTGATCATGTAACCTTAAAAAAGGTTCCATTGTTCAGGAATAACATATTTGTAGTGAAAAAGAATTACATACCAGTTTGCCTGATGACAATAGCAGTTTGGTACCACCTGATCCCATCTCGAACTCAGAAGTGAAACGAACTCACGCCAATGGTAGTGCAAGGTCTCCTTGTGTGAGAGTAGGTAATCGTCAGGCTTTTTTCTTTGAAAGGCTCTCAGATTTATCTGAGAGCCTTTTTTTTGTATTAAAATAAGTAAATGGATATTACTGAAATTTCAGATCGCATGGAGCTAGAAAAACTTGTCACTGATTATGCAACAGCAGTTGATACTAAAAATTTTGATGAGTTCAATACATTGTTTACAAAAGACGCTCACATTGATTACACAGCAGTTGGTGGAATAGCAGGTAGTCTTCAAGAAATAATTCATTATCTAGAATCAGCATTGGATCATTTTCCTAATTATCAGCATTTAATTTCCAATATTTCTCTCACTTTAGATGGTGATACAGCCTCTGGAAAAGTAATGTGCTTTAATCCTATGCAAACAGAAGATGACCAAGTTTTCTTTTTAGGTATGTGGTATCAGGATACTTATCAAAAAATTAATGGGAAATGGTTTATTTCCTCCAGAGTTGAGGAGAGCTCTTGGGCGCACAATGTTCCAAGTTATATTAATACCAAGCCTAAAACATGATTATTGGTCTAACCGGTGGTATTGGCTCCGGCAAATCAGCAGCAGCAAATTTTTTTCAGGATGAAGGCATCAATGTTATAGATGCTGATAATCTTGCTAGAGAGGTAATAGCTCAAAATACACCAGGATTTAAAAGTGTAGTAGATTATTTTGGTTCTAATATTATTGACGTTGATGGTTCAATCAACAGATCCAAGTTAAGGAAGGAAATTTTTGATAATGAGCAGAAAAAAAAGGTTTTAGAATCTATTACTCATCCACTTGTAAGAAATTTAATGGCAGAAAGGATTGAAACTTCAAAATCCCCATATTCAATAATTATGGTGCCCTTAATTTTCGAAACTAAAACTATGGGTGCCTATAATAGAATTTTAGTTATTGATTGTGATCCTGAACTTCAACTTAAGAGAGCGACCTTGCGAGATAATAATTCAAAAGAGCAGATCCAAAAAATTTTAGATTCTCAATGCTCCAGAGAAGAAAGGCTAAGCATTGCCAATGATGTTATACCCAACAATGATTCATTGGATGATTTAAAAACTCGATCTTTATCTATGCACAAATTTTATCTAGGCCTGATTAAAAAATGAAAAAAGCTTGTCCTCAGTGCAAGAAAGTTGCTGACCTAAGTTCATCTAATATTTATCGTCCTTTTTGCTCTGAGAAATGTAAATTAATTGATTTTGGTACTTGGACCAACGAAGAGAAGTTAATTAGCAGGCCTATTGAGTCAGAAGATTTCTATGAGGATTAAATTATTTTCCACTCGCCAGTCTCGATCAATGGCTTGGCCTTTTTGTACTTAAGTTCCTGAGTATCTTTGCCATTGGTAATTTTTACCATTTCATTCCTTTTTAATTTTGGTTCATCCGTTTTAACTGTTTCGACTTTAGCCAATTGTTCTGGTTCAACATTCTGATCATTTCCTATTACAGGTTGAATTTGTTCTTGCTGAAGTTTCATTTCTCTATTCTGCTGGGCTTCACGAGATCTTGCTTCTAATTCTTGGATTTCCTCCTCGCTTGCAAGCTCAATTCTGAATAGAACTTTAATCGCTTCACTATTAATTTCGTTTAACATTACTTCAAACATCTCAAATGCTTCACGTTTATATTCATTTTTAGGATTTTTTTGAGCATAAGCCCTAAGACCGACGCTCTGTCTTAGGTGGTCCATTTCTGCCAAATGATCTTTCCAATGCACATCAAGTATTTGTAGCATCACCTGCTTTTCGAGTTGAGCTAAATTATCTTGAATCTTCAGGTATTTATCTTTGTATTTATGCGCAGCGCTTTCAGCAATATGATTAGCAATTGTATTTGGGGTCAACTTTTGGTCATTCTTAACCTTTGTTGCAATATTTTCTTCGATGAAATAATGATCTAAAAGATATTTATCTAGTTCTTCCAGCCTCCATTGACTTTCAACTGAATCCAGGGGTACGAAATCATTAGAAACTGAATGCATCTCCTCATTAATCAAGTCATTAATTGCTTCAGATATATTGTCCTCATTTAAGAGTTGATTTCTTAATGAGTAAATTGCTTGCCGCTGATCATTTGCAACATCGTCATATTCAAGCAAGTTTTTTCTAATATCAAAGTTTCTACTTTCTATTCTTTTTTGAGCATTCTCTATGCCACGAGATAGCATCTTGTGCTCAATATGATCATCGCCCATCCCAATTCTTTCAAATAGACCTCTTCTGCTATCAGATATAAATAACCTAAGTAAATCATCTTCTAGAGATAAGAAAAATTTTGAATAGCCTGGATCCCCTTGTCTACCTGACCTACCTCTTAGCTGGTTATCAATTCTGCGGGATTCGTGTCTCTCAGTTCCAAGAATATGCAGTCCGCCAGCATCAAGAACAGACTGATGTCTTTTTTCCCATTCACCATCACCTATATTTTCTTTTCCTCCTAACACTATGTCAGTACCTCTTCCAGCCATATTTGTTGCTATTGTTACCACACCAGGACGCCCAGCATTAGCAATCACTTCAGCTTCTTTTTCATG
>JAOMBK010000009.1 GCA_028344535.1 Pseudomonadota bacterium
GATATAGCTTCTCCGTTAAATTAACAAAACTTTTTGGCGAGGAGAATTTATGAATGAATGCTGTGATCACAATCGATATTATAAACCTAAGTTGGTTAATCTATATGTGTTTTTAAGGCGGCAGAGATAATTAATGGCATCATGGCTGACAAGATCAACCCTAAGCCAAACATCAAGGCAATAATTGATGAAAAACCATCTCCAAATTGAATACTTCTTATTGCGCGCCCGAGTAAAATTATAACAGGCAGTGCAAGCGGCAAAGAGGAGAGCACTCCCAGCATAGCTCCTTTATTAATTGATAATGCATTACCAAATGCGAATAAATTAAACAGCAAAAGATTTGAAAGGATTAATAATAAAAATACCTTACCAAAACTACCAATTGCCACTCCATTAGCAAAGGAAAATAGTGCCCCAATAAATGCAATGGGTATCCCAATCAAACAAACGTACACAAGAATTTTTGAAAGAACAAGTTTGTAAAAGTCTTTTTCTATTAAAAATTCTTGCTCGAGAGATCCATCTTCAAAGTCCTCCTCAAACATCCCCTCTGTTGCAACAAAAGAGGTCATCAACAAAGAAACGACGATAATCGAGAAATAAAACTTCTCTAAATCATACTGTGAAATATCTATGCTGAGTGGAAATGCTATAAGAACAAGGACCATAATCAACAAAGGTCCCAGCCAGGATTTTAATTTGTTTGATAGCTTGAAAGATTCTGTTTTTAACAATCTAAACATTCTTTGCCTCTAAATCTAAAACCTTGCAGCTAATCTTCGGGTTAATATGAGAGGTGAAGATAAGCCCTACTCCCTCAGATAACTGTTCTTCAAGAAAATGATTAAGTTGATCAGCAGCTGTTTGGTCCAGGCCGACAAAGGGCTCATCCAGCACTATCAATTCTGGAGATTGTGCTAAAACTCTAATCAAAGCTAACTTTTTTTGCTGTCCAAATGAAAGGCTGGCTGCAAGCTCATCTTGAACATGAGATAGATTAAATTTATTCAGCCATTCATATGCAATTTTTATCTCAACATCATTGAATAACAACTCTAAATTTTCAATTGGCGTAAGATAGTTTTTTATTGCATTTTTATGCCCAAGGTACGATATTTTTAAATCTTCGTTACACTTTTTAATCAAGCCTTTGGTCGGCGTGGTGATGCCTAAAATAATTCTAAGCAATGTGCTTTTTCCAGAACCATTGCCTCCTTTGATATGCAGCCCTTCTCCAAAATTTACTCCAAAAGAAAGATTATGAAAAAGTTTATTTTCATTGATTGAATATGTAATATTTTGAGCTGAGACAAGCGTCATATAATTCTAATCTAAAAGTGATTTTGCCCTTATTGTAAGTGAAGGAAGTGGGTTTTGTGGATCTAATCTGAGATAGAATCTTTTAGCCAATTCAGCAAATGGATTAACGCCGCTGTCTCCAAGACCTCCAACTGAAAAATATAATGATTTTGAAAAAAATATTCCCTGCTCCAATTGAGGCACTTTATTTAAAAACGTATTTAGCTTTCCTATGCTTTGAGCTGCTCCCTTAAATTTATTACCGAAATGATACCAACCCCAAAACTGGTACTCACTTCTAGAAAAATGAACAAGCTGTGCTCTAGCATCTTTTTTAGGAAAGGCCCCAGCCGGAATAATAGAAATAACTTGTGAATCCAACTCTGCGATTTTTAAATCTAGCAATGATGGGAGTTCTGACATAGATTGGAAGGGACAAAGCAAACACTCTACCCCTTCCTCTATTTGATAAGATTTAACTCTTGAAAGCCTTTCCTTGGAGCCAATAATTATATAGCTTACATTAGGAAAAACTTCTGACACACCAAGTTATTCTGCTTTTGCTAAAGCTTGATCGATGTCAGCAAGAATATCATCAATATGCTCAAGTCCAATTGAGAGTCTGATATAGCCAGAGCTAATTCCGCCTGAGGCTAGCTCCTCTTCATTTAATTGTGAGTGAGTTGTGCTTGCTGGATGAATTGCTAAACTTCTTGAATCACCAATATTAGCTACGTGATAAAGCATCTCAAGGGAGTTAATAAATTTTTTACCTGCTTCATGACCACCTTTAATTTCAAACCCTAGGAGTCCGCCGCAGCCATTAGATAAATATTTATCTGCTCTTTCTTTCGGGAGACCTGAAGATGTTCCAGGATAAGCCACTCTTTCAACCATGGGATGTTTACTAAGATGCTCTGCAACCTTTTGTCCATTGGCTGAATGCTCTTTCATTCTAAGGTGTAATGTTTCCATTCCTTGGATAAACATAAAGGCGTTAAAGGGACTCATTGCAGCTCCCATATCTCGCAGTAAGGTAGTTCTTGCTTTTAAAATATAAGCTATTGGTCCCAATGCTTTAACCGCTTCAGTCCAAATGACTCCATTATAGTTAGGATCAGGTTGATTAAGCTTTGGCTGTCTATCAGGGTGCGCCTCCCAATCAAAGTTACCACCATCAACTATGACTCCACCAATAGAGGTACCATGACCACCAATATACTTGGTAGCTGAATGAATAATAATTGCCGCTCCATGATCAAACGGACGACAGATCAAAGGTGCAGCAGTATTGTCTACAATCAATGGGATGCCTAAAGGTCTGCCAAGATCAGCAACCTCTTGCAATGGAAAAACTTGAAAACTTGGGTTAGGTAAAACCTCACCATAATAAGCTCTAGTCTTATCATCTGTAGCATCAAGAAAATTTTGTGGGTCAGAGGGATCAACAAATCTAACCTCTATCCCCATATCAGAAAATGGGTTTTTAAACTGATTATAAGTTCCCCCATATAGATGCGATGAAGCAACAAAATTATCGCCGTGACTACATAGGTTTTGAATAGCATAAGCTGAGGATGCTTGCCCTGATGCGAGACCCAACGCAGCGACTCCCCCTTCTAATTCAGCAATCCTTTCCTCAAATACTGCATTTGTTGGATTCATAATCCTCGAATAGATATTACCCAACTCGCTTAGAGCAAATAAGTTTGCTGCATGATCAGTGTCATCAAACTGATAACTAGATGTCATGTGAATTGGTACAGTCACAGAATTAGTTGTTTCATCTTTTCTCCAACCAGCATGAAGCGCGATAGTCGCAGGGTTAGTATATTTTTTATCGGTCATTATTGTCTCCAGTAATATTAATATTAAGTTAAGGCCAAGCTAATAAATTCTATTGACGGAATCTTATTTAGTAACATTTATAAAGCGCTTGCAAGCCAGTCAAATTAGCGCTGATGTAATTATATACATATTTATAAATTTATCCTAAAATAATTATTTAGTAGTATAACTACAAAAAAAAGTATCAATTTTTACTTTTAATATAGGTTTTATAAAATTTATTGACAATTATAATGAAATATTTTTCAATTCACTACATGTTCAATAAGAAGGTTAAAAATGGCTAAAAAATATGTAAATTTCAGGGTTGGCGGCTCTCCTTATAAAGTAACTGATGATTACTCTGTATGGACTAATGACTTATTAGGCAAAATCATAGCTAGTAAAACAGTTATACAGCCAGGAAAGTCTACTGTTGGTCACAGACTTAGTGACTCAGACGTCGTATATATAATAGTTAATGGCAGAGGTTTGATGGAAGTCATCGAATACATGAACTCAATGGAAGGTCATGGAACTGACCCTAGCCAAGGAATTGAACATCAAGATTCTTTTTCCCTCACTGCAGGTGACGTCATTCTGGTTCAATCAGGAGACTTCGTTAAAGTTATCAATGAATCTGAACACGATCAATTAACCTACCTAAGAGTTTTTGATAGAGAGGGCTGGAGGATTTAGTTCAACTAACTTGGAGGACTTGAGTCTTTTTGAAGCAACTTGATAGCTTCATCTATGGAATAAGTATTGGTCTCATTTTCTCTTAAATTTCTAATAGACACTGTTCCGGCTGACATTTCATCTTTGCCAATCACTGCCATCAATGGAACCTTGGCATTGCTATGCTCTCTTATCTTGTAGCCAATTTTTTCATTTCTACTATCAAGCTCAACACGAAGTTTAATTGCATCAAATTTTTCTTTAAGACTCACTGCATATTCATTCACTTCTTCGGTAACTGTTAGTATTGATAATTGAGTAGGAGCCAGCCACAAAGGAAGTTTGCCTGAATAATTTTCTATTAAGATCCCAATAAATCTCTCAAAAGAGCCAAGAATTGCTCGGTGCATCATTACAGGTTGATGCTTAGAACCATCTTCACCTATGTACTCAGCGTCTAATCTATCAGGCAGATTAAAATCTGCTTGAAAAGTACCACACTGCCATTCACGCCCGATGGCATCAGTTAAAACAAAATCTAGTTTAGGACCATAAAAAGCTCCATCTCCCGCTTCAACTGTGTATGGGATATCTAGTTTTTGAATTGCAGATTCTAATGCGGCCTCAGCCTTGTCCCAGACCTCGTCTGAACCAACTCTTGTTTCAGGTCTTGTGGATAATTTAATATCAAAAGATTCAAAACCAAGCTCGGTATAAATTTCAGATAATAAAGATATGAAATCTGCTGTTTCGCTTTCTATTTGATCTTCAGTACAAAAAATATGACCATCATCTTGAGTAAAGCCGCGAACTCTCATCAGACCATGCATGGTGCCTGAAGCTTCATACCTATGACAGGACCCAAATTCTGCAAGTCTTACAGGAAGATCCCTATAAGATTTAAGGCCTTGGTTATATACCTGAACATGGCATGGACAATTCATGGGTTTAAGAGCATTCACTCTTTTTTCATTAGCATGTTCTTCATCAATTTCAGTGATAAACATATTCTCACGATACTTATCCCAGTGACCTGATGCCTCCCATAGCTTACGATCAACGACTAAAGGTGTATTGATTTCTTCATAACCATTAGCAATTTGCTTATTACGTATATAGTTTTGCAAAGCTACGTATATGGACCAGCCTTTTGCATGCCAAAAAACCATTCCAGGAGCCTCTTCTTGCAAATGAAATAAATCCATCTCTTTGGCAAGCTTGCGATGATCTCGCTTTTCAGCCTCATCTAAAAGAGTTAAATATTTTTTAAGATCTTTTTCATTTTTCCATGCGGTACCATATATGCGAGAGAGCATTTCATTTTTTGAATCACCTTTCCAGTAAGCACCAGCAATCTTCGTTAGTTTAAATGCTCCAATTTTATCTAAACTTGGTAAATGAGGGCCGCGACATAAATCTATAAAGCCAGTATCACCTTGATTGTATAGTTGAAAATTATCTTCTTGCTCAGACTCCTCGATGATCTTAACCTTATAATCTTCTTTGATATCAGCAAAGTTCTTGATCGCCTCTTCCTTTGAATGGATTGTTTTAGCAATGTCAGACTTTTCAGCAACAATCTTTTGCATTTCTTTTTCAATTTTTGGTAAATCATCTACAGAAACTCTCTTATCAGACAAAAAGTCGTAGTAAAAGCCATTTTCAATAGTTGGACCGATCGCCAATTTAGCTTTTGGGTACAGATTTTTTATAGCACGGGCTAACACCTGAGCTGCAACTGTGTGACGCATGATTTCCAAACCTTCGTCTGAATCAAGTGTAAAAATAGAGATATCTGAATCCTGAATAACAATATCACTCAGATCCCTCTGCTCACCATTGACGCTAAACGCAACAGCAGCTTTAGCTAAACCAGAGCCAATCATGTTTGCAATTTCAAGCCCACTAATGCCAACAGGTGCTTGCTTCTGAGATCCGTCAGGAAGTGTAATTGTGATTTCTTTGCTCATGGTATTGGTCCTTGCGCCCTATTCTAATATTTTTAACTAGAAAGGTATATTTTCAGCAGCACTTTCTATTAAACATTCTTTAATTTAACATGAAGAAACTTATTAATTTACAAAGTTTAGGAGTCATTATGGCAGTAAGTGTTTTACTTAGCGGAACGTTAAAAGATGGGTTGGTTGATCAATTTTCAGGAATTTGCACTGAGGCTTTTCATGTCACACGTGCATATGATGGATGTCAAAATATCAATCTTACATTGCATGTAGAAGATCCTCATAAGTTTGTCCTTACAGAGGTTTGGGATTCAAAAGAACACTATGAAAAATATTTAGCCTTTAGAACAGAGGATGGAACCGTTGGCGCTATTGGTGACATGTGTGTTGATGGGCCAAATATAGATATTTTTGATATAACAGACGCTTAAGCAAAGCCTTCTTAGTTAAACGGATATAACAACTCCCTCCTAAGGAGTAGTTCTAGGTTCGATTCCTGGAGAGGGCACCATAAAAGAGATTTAAAAACAATCCAGCACATCCAAAATCATATGGATAATTAAACCAACTCCGATCAATCTAGTTTTCGAAAAAAAACTCATAGCTAGATATATACCAATAAGCCAATACTGATGGAGGGGATGGAATCCTATGCTGCATCGATTAGCGTCGTAAATTGGGCTAGCCAGTAAATGATCTAAGTCAACCAACATGGTTGCTATCATTATTAAATAAGACGACTTCCAATTTTCTTTAAAAAATAAAAAAGCAATTAATAAAGGAACTATAAAATGCAGAGCTAGATGTAACATACGCTCAATAGATCAGTTTTTTTCAGGCTCTTGAATTTGGCTCGCTAAAACTATAGCAACAAGAGCAAAGCATCCCATAATATTGAAAGCTACAAAGTAAGTATCTTGAAAACCTATTAATATGCTTGTTATTAGAATTCCTATTGGTTGAAGTGGAGAAATAATAGGAGATGATATGCCTCTGGCTTTCCCAAGATTGTGTGCCCCAAAAGTTCTTAGGTAACACGCGGTCATAAGAGGAGTTGCAGCACCAAAACCTAAACCAAATATGAATGCACTTAAGAGAAATATGCTTGGTTCATTTAAATAAGTAATTCCAAAGATTCCAATTGCTTGAAGGAACATCGCCATCATTGAAGGATGTGCAGCCTTCATCAAGTCCATGAGATATCCAAATATTATTTTTCCTAGGACTCCACCAAAAGCAGATAGAGCATAAGCAAAAACATATTGTTTAACAGGAAGGCCTAAAAGATTCCAAGTTTCATCTAACCCCATCTTGCTTGCATGAACGGGTAAAAAAGCAAGCACGCCCATCATTGAAAGAAATTGAAAAGCGAATGCTAAGGAAATCATCCAAAAAACTTTTTTGGATAAAAGATCTTTTGCACTCATCTCCTGAGGTAAAGATTCTTCTTCATTATCTTTTTTTATGCCATCTTTAAATTGATTAACAGTCTTTGGATCATCAATCACAGTAAAAAAGATCAGAGGTAACAAAATGAAAAGAACTACAGAAGCAAAGATTACATAAACATTTCTCCATCCCACTAAATCAAGAAGAGGATCAACAACTAAAGGAAGAACAACTCCTGAAAAGGAAATACCTATTGCTGCAATACCTAGCGCTCTGCCAGCATTTTTATCAAACCAATTTGAGATTAATTTAGCTACTGCTAAATTTCCCATCATTATAGATCCCAGAGCGATGATGGTAAGATAAATTGTCAGAAGAGACCCATAAGAATTTATGAAACTTATAGAGAAAAGTCCTACAGCATAAATTACAGCCCCGATCATCATAAAATTTTTAACAGAATACTTATCAAGGGCACGGCCTACCACAATTGCCAAAATTCCTACAGGTAGAAAGTAGAATGCGGTAACCATACCGAGCTGACTTTCGGTCATGCCTAGTTCTGAAATTAGGTAAGGCCAAATGACAGGAAAACTGTAAAAAATAAAACCTACAACAGTGAATTCAAGGGTAAGACCCGTAAATACCATTCTCCACCCAAAAAACTTCATTCTCACTCTATAGTTACCAGTGGTTTGCTAGAAGCATCATATATGATCCCAATCATTCTCTTTATTCTGAATAAAGATTTACTATTTGATCGCCGTTTTTAATATTTTTAATATTCTGAAAAAATAACTCAAATGCTCGCTCTAAAGATAACAGAGAGTGGGCGGAATCATGAGCTGAAATAAAACAATTCTTAGCTGTCCAAAGTGAAGAACTAGCATCAAGAGGCTCAACCTTAGTAGTATCCAATGCAGCAGCAGCAATTTTTTCACCATTCAATGCATCGCTAAGATCTTCTTCATTAATTGCAGTGCCTCGACCCACATTTATTATCATGGCAGAGTTACTAAGCTTTTCTAAGATATCTGCATTGATAATATCTCTTGTTTGGGGGCTATCTGGCAATGAAAGTACCAAGTAATCAGTTAGTGGAAGCAATTCCTCAAACCGATCCAGACCCAATACTTCATCAGCATGCTCATCATCTTGCGGGTTGCGTCTTATCCCAGTTACCCTCATTCCAAAAGCTTTACCTAACTTTGCCACCTGGCTGCCAATACCGCCATAACCAAGGATCACTAGAGTTTTATTAGTAAGCTCGCCATCTCCTGCTATTGGAGCCCAGTTTTTAGATTGCTGATATTCAATGTGATGATCAATTCGCTTATTCCATCTTAGGATTTGCGAGAAAACATAATGGGCAATTGGAATGGCATAAACACTACTTGCATTTGCAATGTGAACATTTTCTATTTTTAAAACATCTTGGAGTATTGGCGCATCCATTCCAGCAAAGCCACTTTGAAGAAATTTCATTCGTTTAGCTAAGATTAATAAAGCATCATGAATCTTTGGATTATCTCTGGCTGCAAATAAAAACTGATAACACATAAACAAAGCATCTGATTCTGGAAGAGTCTCCCAGTCTGGATCGGTAGAATCTAATGGATTAAGTGCAATGATTTCCATTGAAGGATCAAAGGAGAGTAGCTCAGATCTATATAACTTATCATTGTCTTTAGAGATAATAATTCTCATGATTCATCCTTTAAAAGATATTTCATTATTTTTCCAGCAGCGTTTGTGGGTAATTCTCTCACAAACTCTACCTCTCTTGGAACCTTATAATTAGCCATATTATCTTTGGACCATTGAAACAGAGAGTCAGCGTTTAAATCATGATCAGGTTTTAAAAGGACAAAAGCTTTGGCGACTTCACCCATCCTTTCATCCTTGATACCAATTACAGCTGCTTGAGAGATTGCAGGATGATCGCAAAGAATGTTTTCTATTTCAGCGGGATAAGCATTAAACCCTCCCACAATAAACATGTCCTTGCTTCTGTCAGTAATTTTAATATAACCATTAGTATCAAGTATCCCAATATCGCCTGTATGTAACCAACCGTCGCTATCTATAGCTTCTTGGGTAGCCTCTGGATTATTAAAATAACCCCGGGTAATGTTATAACCTCTTACCAATATCTCTCCGGGTTCACCTGCCTGAACCTCTTGGCCATCTTGATTCACACATTTAACTTCTACGTCTGCAATAGCGCAACCTGAAGTTGTGGCAATGGTCTTATAGTCATCATCAGGGGTGCACATTGTCACAACGCCCGTGCTCTCTGTAAGTCCATAGGCTGTTATAACAGTTTCAAAGCCTAATTTTTCTTTCATATCTCTAATAAGCTGCACAGGAATAGAGGCTGCTCCAGTCACTCCCAATCTCAGCGATGAAATATCCATGGTATCTATTAATTTGCTTGTGAGAATTGACTGATAAAGAGTTGGAGGACCTGGTAGCATTGATATTTTTTGCTCATTGATTGTCTCAATTATTTTATCTGCATCAAATACTGGACATGGATATGCAGTCGCACCCTTCATCACTGCAGCAAGCCACCCAGCCTTATAACCAAAGGTATGGAAAAATGGATTTACAATTAAATATCGATCATTTTCGGTTAAGCCAATATATGTTGACCAATAATCAAATACTTTAATGTTTTGCAAATGAGAGGAAATTACGCCTTTAGGCTTACCTGTAGTTCCAGATGTAAAAATAATGTCGGCCATGTCCATTTCGCCAACTTCAGGCATTTCAAAATTCAAAGCATGCTCTTTAAAATACGAAAAAGTTAGATTGGATTCTTGAACCTCATTTTCATCAAGTGCTATTTGATGGTGTAGATAAGGCAGATCTTCTTTTTCGAGTAATTTAAAGTAGTCAATGCCAAGAAAAGTTTTAACGCTGAATAAAATTTTGGCTTCAGAAGTATTCAAAATGTATGCAGCTTCCTTGCCTTTCATTCGGGTATTGATTGGCACCAAAACTCCTCCAGCTTTATGAATAGCGATGGCTGCTAGAACCCATTCATTCATATTGGGAGCCCAAATAGCCACCCTGTCGCCCTGCAATATTCCCAGATTTATTAAATGCGTAGCAATATTTGTTGATAAATTATCTAGATCTGAAAAAGATAATGTTTCTTGCTCAGAAATTAGCGCAGGCTTAGAAGAAAAATTCTCAGCCTGAGATTTAATTAGCGCGGGAATCGTTAATGTATTTAATGTTTTCAATCTAATATCCTGGCCCATCGATAATCATATTTGTAATACTTCAGCCCAATGGATGATTCTGAAAACCTTACACCAGGCAAGGAAGAAATTTCTTCATATAAAACTTTAGAAAGCTTAGTAACATCCTCAGCTAGAATGAATACCATAAGATCATGACGACCCATTAGCGTTGAAACAAACCGAACTTCTTTCATTTTTGATAGAGCTTTAGCAACAGAATCTTTGGCCCGAGTTTCAACATCCAACCCAACGAAAGCAAGCGATGGGTTCTCCATACGATTTATATTATTAATAACAGATATTTTTATTACCTTATTGTGTATAAGTTTTTGGATTCTATTCCGAACAGTGCCTTCAGTTACTCCAATTACTTTAGCCATTTGATTGTTTGACATCCTTGCATCAGCGCCAAGTAGTTGAATAATTTTTTTATCAGTTTGATCAAGCTTCATTTGCAAAAGGAGTCCAATCCGTTTCAAATTTATATACGTTTGACGCAATTGCAGGAGCAATACTTTTGATGCCTACGATAGATGGCAAGGTTTCATCTAAAAATATTTTTGTTTCACTCAGGCTTTGTGTAGCGCATAGAATCTCTATGTCCTGAATGCCACTCACCACATTGACACTAAATACTTCTTTTTGCTGAGAGAGAATTTCTGCAACCTCCTCCAATTTATCACCTTGAACTCTTATGCCGATTGGAAGTAAATACTCATAACCACATTTTTCAAAATCAGCTATCGCAATGATTTTACAAAAACCTCCTTCAATAATTTTTGTAAGCCGTTTGCTAACAGTGACTTCATTGACAGATAGCTTTTCTGCAATAAATTTTGCTGGTGCGCGCCCATCTTCCTCAAGAATTTGAAGAATCTTATGATCAAGGTCATCGAGTGAAGGCTTCACTTTTTAATAAATTACTGTGGAAATTAAAATTCTCTTTTTTCCAGATCTAAACCTGAAGGAATATCCGCTCTATTAACTAGGAATTGTCCATACCATTTTCTAAGTTTATGCAAAGGCCCGTCGCCATCACAAACTACTGGATCAGGAATATAAATTTTATTCTCCCAAATAGCTACATCTTGTCCAAAAGCAAAATTATTAGCGTCAACGTAACCTTGGATAAAAGCAGCTTCATCTTCAGAAGACATACCAGGTACTTTTTTGACCATAACTCCAAAATTAATGACAAAAGAAGTTAGGGTTAAAGGTATATGGCTTACCAAAAGTCTACTTTCAACTTTTGCTCCATCATGAACAGCGCTCATATAAGTCGTCATGTATGCAGGACCTTCATATCTTGCTTGAGAAAATAAGTCTCTGCCTAAGATAGGACTATCTGCTGTCATTTCTTGTGTATATGTATGATCTTTTGCTTCATTCCAAAACCCCTCAAATGGAGCTTGATGAACCGGGCCAAAATGCCCTTTATCAGCCATGTTATCAATTAGTTCTCTGCAGTTATTTTTAACCAAGAAACTTGCCATTCCATAATCTGACCAATCATCTGAATAACATTCTTCTATCTTGTCTGGAGTAAAATCGGGAGATTGCTTCTCAGTGTCATGCCATACCATAACCATCTGGTTTAACTCCAAAACTGGCCAAGAGGTATCTCCGCCAACATCCACCAAGACTGAGCTATCCTCATTTCTTAAAATTGATATTTTGCTATTGAATCCAAAAATTGTTTTTGTTTCTCCAACTGGGAAATCTCTCTGATGACCTAAAACAAACCACCCTCTTGGAAACCTATCTGGTAAATCATTCATTGCTGTCTCCTATTTTTAATTAAACTTTTTTCCATCTGGATCTGCTGGTTTTTGATCTTTATCAAACCAAACATATACCATTCCATCATCTTCGCTTACTTCCCATGAGCGAGTTACCGCCTTGGTAGGGATTTTTTTTGCATATGGGATCTGATCACATTGCCCGTCTCCTGCCCAACGCCAAGCATGGAATGGGCATCTGATGCTATTCTCATCAACCTCACCGCAGGCTAAAGAAGCTCCCATGTGTTTACAATATAAATCTAAGCCTCTTAAAACCGAGTCTTCTCCTCTCCAAACTACAATCTGAGTGGGGAAGTCATTAATTTGAATTGCTTGCTTTGAAGCAATGGCTTCACTATTAGCAACCTTATACCAACCAGTCTCTAAACCACTAATTGCAGGATCTTTTTGCTCAGGAAGCTCAGGGGCTATTAGCTCTTGATCAGTCAAAATATTCTCCCTATATTTTTATCAGTAATAATTACTATTATATAAATACGTCAAATAATCAACGAGTAACAGATGGATTTCATTTGTCAATTTATGTGAAAAAATCGTTACTTTTCAGCTAAATTGAGCAATTACTTCTTCTGCTAAGATTAATTGTTCAATATTCTTTGAGGTAGGAACCAACAGCACGTCTGTTGCACCAGCTGCTTTAATTAATGAAAGAAATTCCTTTAAATCAGCTTGATTGCCAGAAAAGCCTGCCGTTTTTGCTAAATCCTTAGCAAGATCATCTCCCATCCAACTTAAATATCTTTCAAGGTGGATTTGAATATCTGAACGTGCAGATTCGCCCAACCCAAACCAAAAACTTGTTACCAATCTAGGGGTTTTGTTGTTTTTCTTAAATGCCTCATTCACTCTATAAAATGAATCTTTAATTTCTTCAATATCTGCATTAAATGAAAATCCAGCTAAACCCTCAGCAAAATTAGCAGACATTTCCATGGCTTTAGGGCCTACTGCGCCTGCTAATATTTTTGGCCCACCGTTAGAAAAAGTTGTTGGACCGAGATTGGGGTGAAGTTCCTTTGACCATACAGATTGCATAGTTTTAACATTCTTTGAAAGTGTGGCCCATCTTCTATTAGACCAGTCTGAGCCTATAGATTTATAGTCTTCTTCTCTACCACCAACGCCAACACCAAGGGTAAACCTACCCTCTGAAATCATATCAATGGTTGCGAACTGTTTTGCGCTTAGAATTGGATTATGCATTGTTAATACAGAGATGGTTGCAATAATTTCTACCCGCTTAGTCCAAGCAGCTACCGCACTTAAAGTAGAGATAAATTCTGGGTTAGGAAATAAAATTCTTTCTCCCAAAGCAATGTGTGACCAAGGACCAGCATCAATGCGCAAAGTCCAATTCTCTAAATCTTTCCTAGATAGATCAGGCTCCATGACCGGAAGGGTCATGCCAATGTTCATGATTGAGATTTCTTTTTCAGTAGATCAAGGGCTACATCAACAATCATATCTTCTTGACCACCTACCATCTTCCTTTTTCCCAATTCAACTAAAATTTCTCTGGTATCAAGATTATAGGTTTCAGCAGCTGATTCAGCATGCCTTAAAAATGAAGAATAAACTCCCGCATAACCCAATGTTAATGTTTCTCTATCTACTCTTACTGGTCTGTCCTGCAAAGGGCGAACAAGCTCTTCAGCAGCATCCATTAATTTGAATAAATCTGTACCATGAGTCCAACCCAACCTGTCAATTGCAGCAATGAAAACTTCAAGAGGCGCATTTCCTGCTCCAGCACCCATTCCTGCAAGACTAGCATCAACTCGATTTGCCCCATTTTCAACAGCAACAATAGAGTTAGCAACTCCCAAAGATAAATTATGATGAGCATGCATACCTGTTTGAGTCTGGGAATCTAAAGTATCTTTGAAAGCTTTGAATCTATCTGCAACATCCTCCATGCTAAGTGCACCACCAGAATCAACTACATATATACATTCAGCTCCATAGGACTCCATTAGCTTAGCTTGATCTGCTAGGTTCGATGGTGCAGTCATGTGTGACATCATCAAAAACCCAATAGTATCCATTCCTAATTCTCTTGCAAACTCTATGTGCTGCTTTGATACATCTGCCTCTGTGCAATGAGTTGCAACTCGAACAGATCTTACGCCTAGATCCCACGCCCATTTCAGATCTTCTTTTATAGCGATTCCAGGCAAAATAAGAGTGGTCAACTTTGCATGATTCAATTTCTCTGCGACTGCTCCAATCCATTCTTGGTCTGTATGTGCTCCAAAGCCATAATTAAAAGAAGATCCGGATAGGCCATCTCCATGAGCTACCTCAATAGCATCAACTTTTGCTTCATCTAATGCCTTCGCAATCTCAATTACATGATCTAAACCATACTGATGCCGGATAGCATGCATTCCATCCCTGAGTGTGACATCTTGTATATATAGCTTATTCATGAATTAAGTTTAATTAATTCTTGTGCTGTTCCCATGGCAGCAGAAGTCATGATATCTAAATTTCCAGCATAGGTTGGTAAATAATGTCCAGCACCCTCAACCTCAAGAAAAATTGATGCCTTTAGACCTTCAAACTCACCATAGCCGGGAATTGAGCATGGATTATTAGACCCAAATCTTTCAAATTGCACTTCTTGCTTTAAACGATAGCCCGGAACATATGATTGAACACGCTCTACCATGGCTTCAACACTCTCTTTAACTAACTGCTGATCAACTGGATCACATAAAGTAAAAACAGTATTTCGCATCAACAAAGGAGGCTCAGCTGGATTAAGCACAATGATAGCTTTGGCTCTGTCTGCTCCTCCAACTTTTTCAAGCCCAAGCTTGGTTGTTTGAGTAAATTCATCAATATTAGCTCTTGTTCCTGGGCCAGCAGATCGCGAAGAAACAGATGCAACTATTTCAGCGTACTTAACACTAGAGACTTGATTAACTGCTGCAACCATTGGGATAGTAGCTTGGCCCCCGCATGTAACCATGTTTACATTCTTTTCTTTTAAATGCTCAGTTAAATTAACAACTGGAACGCAATAAGGGCCTAGTGCTGCTGGAGTAAGATCTATCATTTGTTTGCCATCATTAATAATTAAATCATGATGATTTTTATGTGCGCCAGCAGACGTTGCATCAAAAAATATTTCAGTATCTTGATACTCATCCATTTGCATGAAACCCTGCAAACCAGAAGTTGAAATTGGGATATTATGAGATTTTGCCATTGCTAGACCCTCAGACTCAGGATCAATTCCAATTACTCCATTTAAAGATAAGGATTGAGAGGTTTTAATAATTTTTAACATAAGATCTGTACCGATATTCCCAGATCCAATAATTGCACATTTAACTTTACTCATAATTAGATAAAATTAATTTCGCAGGTTCCGACTCCCTTAAGCTCCAAAGAAAAACTATCACCAGCTATTGCTGGCTCAAGAGGAACTAGCGATCCAGATAAAATAAACTCACCCTTGAGCAATGGAATATCATATTCACCTAAAGTGTTAGCTAACCATGCAACTGCTTCTGCTGGATGACCTTGCACAGCAGAACCAAAACCAGAAGACAAAAATTTTCCGTTTTTATGAACAACTACCTCCAACTCATCCATTGAAAACTTTTCAGGAGAAGAGGAACCCTCTCCTAAAACAAAAATTCCACAAGATGCATTATCAGCAATGGTGTCTTGAATTTTAATTTTCCAATCATGAATTCTTGAGTCAACAATTTCAAAACATGGAACAATTTTTTCAGTTGCTAAAATGACATCTTCTTTTGTTATTCCAGGTCCTTGAATATCTTCTTTTAAAACAAAAGCAATTTCAGCCTCTGCCCTAGGTTGAATCAAGGAATCTTCTATTAAAAAATTGGATTTATTTTTAACATGCATGTTATCTGTTAAAAAACCAAAATCTGGTTGGTTTACTCCCAGCATTTCTTGAACAACTGAGCTTGTAACTCCAATTTTCTTACCAATAACCTTTTCACCTTGATCTTCTCTCAATGAGAGAAATTTACGTGAAATTTGATAGGCATCGTTTATGTCGATTTCTTCATATTTATCAGAAAGCGGCGAAATTGTTTCTTGATTTTTTAAAGCCAAAAAAAGTTCTGATGCTATCTCATTGATGGTATTTAAATTCATAAGCTAGACTGATAAAAAATTAATGCAGGCCTCATTAAAGATTTGTTCTTTCTCAATCATAACCCAATGCCCGCATTGACTAAAAAGCATAATCTGAGCATTTGGACAGCTTTCTCCAATTTTCATTGAACCTGAGACAGGAATAAATTGATCATTAATACCCCAAAAAGCAAGAATGTGATGATTGATTTTTGAAAGATCTTTCTCCATATTGGGAATTGTCATAGAAGCTAAAACTTGAGAATTCATTAAGGGAAGAATTTCCATTCTATCGGCTACCATTTCTTCAGTGATAATTGAGGGATCATAAGGAAAAAGAGACAGCAAACCTTCTATTTTCTCTTGACTCATTTCACCTCCTAAAAAATCTGTAAGAAGCTTTTGTATGCCTGGCATTTTGTTATAAGTTTCTTGATCTTCAACTCCACCAGGAGCCATCAAAATTAATTTTTGCACTCTTTCAGAATGGCTAAGAGCTAGGCCCAAAGCTAATGCCCCACCAAGACTATTCCCAATAATTGAAAAGAACTGAATCTTCAAGGCATCAAGGAGTTGAAGGATTTTGGTATTAAAATAATCTAGTGAGTATATTTCATCCTCTGGTTTGCTTGAAAAACCATATCCAGGGAGATCTGGTAAAATTACCCTAAACCCAGCTTCCTTTAATGCAAAAAAATTATTTTTAAAGTTGGTATGTCCTGAAGCGCCTGTTCCACTTCCATGCAACAAAACCACCACATCTCCATCTCCCTCATCATAATAATGAAACTTAAAGCCGTCCTCGACATCAATATAGGAGCCTTGAGGAATCATCTAATTATATTCTGGTTAAAGTAATTGGCAGACCGTCAATTGGTCGTGGTAAATGCACATGCATAAATTTTGGATTGTAGTTATCTCTTAGAGTAACTTTGTAATTTTTAAGCAGCCTAAATAAATACAATTTTGCATTCATCATGGCAAAATGCATTCCAATACACTTATGCGCTCCGCCGCCGAAAGGTATATAGCTAAAACCATGTTTTTTATGCTCCGCTCTTTCTGGAGAAAATCTCATAGGATCAAATTCATGAGGGTTGGACCACCACTCTTCCATTCTGTGCGTAAAAGGAGGACTCAGCATTATGACTGTATTTGCTGGGATATCATATCCAGCAACAGTCACATCTCTGGTGGTTCTTCTATTCAGGATCATTACAGAAGGATAAAATCTCAAGGTTTCTTGGAAGACATATTCGGTTAATGTCATTTCAGCCATATCATCAAACGTTGGCATCTCATTTTTAACTTCAAATAATTCATTTCTAACTTTTTCTTGCCAGCCAGGATTTTTTCCCAAGTAATAAAGAATATTAGTTAGGGCGCTGGTTGTGGTATCAAATGCAGCAAATAACAAGAATGCAATGTGCCCATCAATGTCGACATCTTCTAGATATTCACCATCCTCATCTTGAGCATTGCAATACCTTGAAAACATATCTTTTCTATCAGTGCCTCTTCTTAAGGGAATGTTTGAAGTTAGAAAGTTTCTTAACTCTTGCCTAGCAGCCAGTGATTTCCTAAAAGGTGAAAAAGGAAGATCGTAAGGAAAAGGTGTAATTAAACCCTTGTTGATTCTTTCAAAAGTATCATTGAGTTTTTGTGCTTCAGGGCTACGTTCATCTAGACCTAGAAAAACTTTGGCCGCTACATCCATTAATGTTTTCTGAATATTGTCATAAAAAATAAACTCTTCGTTAACAGGTAAATCTTGGATGCGTCTCTCTTGAATAGGGTTCATCATTTCAACATATGTCTTCAATGCATCATTCTTAAATGCTGGTTGAGAAGCTCTTCGAGTTCTTTTATGTTTTTTATCATCACGAACCAACATACCCTCAGGATATAAGGTTCCCAATGAGCTACCGTAACCACCAGCGGCACTAAAATTACCCTTTGGATCAAATAAAGCAGCTTCATTAAACTCAGGTCCAAGGCACATCAACACCCTTTGATTGCGAACCATATCTAAACGTGAAATAGGTCCGTATTTTTCATAGTGATAGTTACAATAACCAAGAGTATCCTTAACAATTTCAACAGTCTTGCCTAGATAAGGTAATCCATACTCTCCTGGAAACATGGAAAGATCCCTATTATCTGGGCCTAATTGTTCTATATATTGCATGGTCTTATTTATTATGAGTTTTTTGCAACTAATTTCCACCAATAATTAGGAAAAAATCTTCTTATCCTTGTAGCGTATACAGCTTCTTTCGATGGATAACAAATAATTTTATCAGTCAGTAAGTCTTTTTCGATTTGATCAACCACTTCCTCAGGATCGCAAAGCATGCCTTTTTTCACTGCAGTATTAATTGCATCAGGCGCATCAGTCTCATCAACAAATCTCATCAAAGGGGTATCAGTTTGAGCTGGACAAACTACCATAACTCTAATATTTGTATCTTTTACCTCTTTAGCCAAGATTTCACCAAAAATATTTACGGCTGCTTTGGAAGCGCAATAAGCTGACATGTTTTCAAGAGGGCACATTCCTGCAATTGAACCAAAAAGTATTATTTGCCCAGTATTTTTTTCAAGCATTGATGGCAAAACGTTGCTAACAATGTTAACAGTACCCTCATAATTAATTCTCATTAAATTATTTATAGATGTTGAGTCTAAGTCTTGAATTCTGGCCATTGGCATTACTGCGCCTGCTTGGGTAACTCTATCAATTGAGCCCACTTCTGATTGAACCTTTTGAACCATAGTCTTTACTGCATTTGAATCAGATAAATCACATGGAAAAATAGAGATGTTATTTGATTCCTGCTTGAGCTCATTCAATCCTTCTTCATTTACATCCACAGCTGCAACATGCACACCATCAGCGGCCAACCTTTTAGAAGAAATTCTACCCATGCCACTTGCAGCCCCGGTAACCAATGCAACTTTTAAATCATTCATATTGTTCCCTCTTTCTTAAATTCTCTATAACCTTAAATTATTCTATACCTACTTGTAGGAATTACCTCAATCTTTTTAAAATCTATAAATTTCTCACAACTATCCATCATGATCT
Organism: Pseudomonadota bacterium; assembly: GCA_028344535.1. Taxonomy (GTDB): domain Bacteria; phylum Pseudomonadota; class Gammaproteobacteria; order Magnimaribacterales; family D2472; genus D2472. Next base: position 19,415 of record JAOMBK010000009.1, read on the forward strand.
GAGCATGTTTTGCAAATTGCTCTGGATTATTTTTAGCGTTATAAAAAACTTCTGGATCTGTCATAGCCTCTAATGGAAAGCACTCCTCAATAATCGCAATAAAGGAAGGAGATGCTTTCTGCAGAGGTCTAACGACAGTATTTTGCACATAAATAAAATTAGATTGAGTTTGAATTGCAATTTCTGTGTGGTAGTTGGTCCAATGATCGAACCAGTCAAAAGTAGACATTGTTGCTGGTTTTTCTAAAAATACAACTTGGGAGAAGCCTTCTGATCTTAAGCCTATAGGGCTTTTTTCTGAGTTATCTAAAATAACTGATTCGCTCACCACAAAGCCATAAATTTTGTTTGTAATTTTTTCTAAGTAACCTTCAAGTGTATTTGCTGAAAAGTAACTTTTTACTTTGATGAATATCACTGCATTTGGTGCAGGAGGATAGTTTGATTGCGCCAAATTCTTTGCTGGTGCAACATCAGCATCAGCAATATTAATCTGTAATTCTGAAGCTAACTGACCAATATCTTGACTTAGATTGTTAAGAAGCGTTTCTTTAAAAGTTTCTAGACTATCATCATCTTTTTTCCAAAGCTGATAGGCAAGTTTTTCCATCTATGATCTTTGAGATGACGCGGAGATAACCTCACCTGTCATGTATGAAGAAAGATCTGAGGCAAGGAATAAAATAATATTTGCTATCTCCCAGGGCTCAGCCCCTCTTCCAAAGGCTTCTTTGGATTCTAATTCAGCTATTAATTCATCTGAACTAGTTTTGAATAAGTGGGGATTCATTGCAAGGCTTGGGGCTACTGCATTAATTCTGATTCCATAATCTACAGTCTCCAATGCAACACATCTTGTTAAAGCCATGACTCCAGCCTTTGCAGCAGCATAATGAGATTGACCTGCTTGCGCTCTCCAGCCGAGCACTGATGCATTGTTAACAATTACTCCCTGGGTATCTTTAAGAACTGGAATTGCGGCTCTCATGATTTTCATAGCGCCATTAAGTGTTACGTCCATTACTAGATCCCAAGCATCATTGGTCATATCTTCCAATGCAGACTCTCCACCAAGTCCTGCATTATTAATCACACCATTTAAATTTGAGTAGCAAGAAATAGCCTTTTTAAACATTGTTTCTATTTCTTCATCTTTAGTAACATTGCAAAGACATCCATTTACTTCACCCATATCCAATTTGCGCAAACCATCTATTGCTTCATCTAACCTGCCTTGATGAACATCAGAAATAAAAATATTTGCCCCTTCCTCAAGAAATCGCTTCGCGGTTGAAAAACCAATTCCTGACCCTGCAGCAGCAGTTATTAAGATATTCTTATCTTGAAAAAGGTTTCTTCCCTCAGGGTATTTTGGATTCATTAGATTGTTCATGAGCAATTCTCTAAAATAGTAACATTTGCCTGACCTCCGCCCTCACACATGGTTTGCAAACCGTATTTGATGTTATCTCTTTTCATATTATGAATCATGGTGGTCATCAATCTTGCACCAGTTGCTCCAAGAGGATGCCCAAGAGCTATTGCCCCTCCGTTTACATTTATTTGATTTATTGGATATTCCATTTCTTTCTGCCAAGCCATTGCAACGGATGCAAATGCTTCATTTATCTCAACTAGGCCAATATCATTTAATTTGATACCTGATTTTTTAACTGCATACTCAGTTGCAGGCATGGGCGCGGTAAGCATCCAAATTGGATCATCTGCTCTTACGCTAATGTGAGCTATGCGAGCTAAAGGAGTTAAGTTATGCTCCTTAAGAATTTTTTCTGAAACTATTAAAAGAGCTGCAGATGCATCAGCATTTTGTGAGGAAATTGCTGCTGTAATATCATGCCCTTCAATCAGAGGATTCAAAGAAGCCATTTTTTCCAATGAAGTTTCTGCTCGTGGAGTCTCATCAATACTAAACTCTCCCACCGATACAATTTCATCTTTGAACAAACCTTTGTTAATCGCATTCATAGCTTTTTGATGACTTTGGTATGCGAAGCTTTCCATCTCTGATCTAGAAATATCCCATTTTTCCGCAATCATTTGGGCAGAATTAAACTGACTGACTTCCTTATTGCCATATCGATTAAGCCAGCCTTTAGAACCAGAGAATGGATCTGCAAAACCTAATGCTTGTCCAGCAATCATTGCATAAGATATAGGAATCAGGTTCATATTTTGAACACCTCCTGCAATAACTACATCAGAAGTACCTGACATAATAGCTTGAGCAGCAAAATGAACCGCTTGTTGTGACGAGCCGCATTGGCGATCAACGGTTGTGCCTGGAACATGCTCTGGTAAACCTGCAGCCAGCCAACAAGTCCGTGCAATATCACCAGCTTGAGGTCCGACTGTGTCTACACAACCAAAAATTACATCCTCTACTAATCCAGGATCTAGATCAATCTGATCAAAGGTAGCAGATAAAACAACGGCTCCTAAGTCTGCCGGGTGCATATTAGATAGAGTACCTTTTTTCTTACCTACAGGAGTTCTTAGCGCGCTAACTATAAATGCATCTTGCATATTAAATATCTCCTTAAAAAGTATATAAAACACCAAGCTCTTCACTTGATGAAGTAAGTGTCTTAAAAATTATATCCTGTTGCTTGTCTTCATTACCCCAGCAAGCCATCATCGACCAGGCCTTTCTCATATATATATGCAGATCCATCTCCCATGTATAGCCCATCGCTCCGTGAGCTTGAAGGCTATTTTTACATGCTAATTCTGCAGCTTGAGCGCACATGAACTTTGCATGTGCACAATGCAAAGCTGATTTAGGATTATTTTCAGACAAAGAATAAGCTGCCCTATAAACAGCAGGCTTTGCAAACTCAATCCTAACAGAAACATCAGCCAACATATGTTTAACGGCTTGAAATGATCCAATCGGCTTCCCAAATTGAGTTCTATCTCCAACATAAACTGAGCTTAAATCTAGCATCTTTTGCGCTAACCCAATCAATAAAGCTGCTGTCATCAATGCTCCTCTTGCAGAAACTGCAGAATTTAATTCCTCAAAATTCTCAGGTGAAGAGATTGTTGACTTCATTGAATTGATCTTGAATATCTCTCGAGATGGATCATTGGAAGAAATAATCTCAAAATCCATATCATCTTTTGCGATGAACTTACATTCTGAGCTATCAAATAAAATAAGTCCTACTGAGTTATTTATAAATAATGGGTTGGGAGCCAACGGATGAGCAATTGAAATATATTTAGCGCCAGCATCATAATTTTCTTCAATAGCCTGACTAATACTGCTTGGAAGCAAGGGCATCAAATCATTGATTAGAAAGGTTTGCTCAGCAACTGGTTCTGGTAAACCAGCATAACCCATCTCTTCAACCATCAATGCTAAAGTCACTTGATCCATACCCAAGCCTCCCTTATCTTCAGGCAGATTTGAATTCAACACACCTAACTCAAGTAAACTCTGCCATCTATCTGAATTGAAAGATTGCTTTGCTTCCCATCCCTCTCTAATAGATTTAGGAGTGCATTCATCTGTTAAAAACGACTTAATAGCATCCTTAAATTGAATTTGATCTTCTGTAAAAATAAAATTCATCTTCTATCTAGGAAGTCCTAATAACCTCTCGGCAATAATATTCTTTTGAATCTCATTTGTACCAGCATAAATTGGCCCTGCATAAGAAAACATGAAGCCTTTAATCCATTTTGCTGCATCATCTCGAGATTCTTGAGATAGCTCGGCGCTAGCTCCCAAGATTTTCAAAGCTGTTTGATGCATCATATGATCGAGCTCAGACCAAAAAATCTTACCTAAACTTGATTCTGAGCCAATAGAGCCTCCAGCAAGCATTTTTGATGCAGTATGGTAAATACTTAAAGCATAAGACTCTGATTGGGCCCATGCCTCAACAACCTTCGCTTGGATCATTGGAGAACATTGATCTTGTTTAGCAAGATAAAGCTTTAGCAATTTTGCAGCTGTTTGTTGAAAACGAGCAGGGCTTCTTAGCATAAGGCCTCTCTCAAATCCTGCAGTTGCCATAGCAATTTTCCAACCTTCACCATCACCTCCAAGAAGGTTTTCTATGGGCACTTCAACGTCATCAAAATATATTTCAGCAAATCCTGGCTCACCATCCAGCTGAGGTATGGGTCTTACAGTAATTCCGGGAAGATTCAATGGAACTAAAATAAATGACAAGCCTCTATGTCTTTCAGAGTTCAAATCGGTTCTAAATAAACCAAAAGTCCAATCGGCATATGATGCTCTTGATGACCAAGTTTTTTGCCCATTTATTTTATAATGGTCGCCCTCTAAAACCGCTGTTGTTCTGATAGCTGCCATATCACTTCCAGCACCCGGCTCTGACCAACCCTGAGCCCAAATATGATCTCCAGTGGCCATAGCATTTAAAAATTTAGATTTCTGCTCGTGGGTTCCAAATTCCATTAAAGTTGGGCCAAGCAAAAAAACTCCGTTTTGATTAACTCTTGTTGGGGCTTCGGCTCGATAATACTCCTCTTCAAATATCAACCATTGAATTAAGTCTAAACCCCTACCTCCATATTCTTTTGGCCAAGTAACCATTGACCAATTCCCTTTATTCAGGGTTCTCTCCCATTCTCTATGTTGCTCAAAGCCCTCATTGGTATCTAATGATAGAAGAGGTCTTTGCGGAACATTACTCGCCAACCAAGTTCGCACCTCATCTCGGAAAGCATGTTGCTCATTTGTAAAATTAATCTTCATCTTCGAAATCTGCATCTCTTTTTTCAACAAATGCATCTCTAGCTTCCTGGGAGTCTCTTGATTTATATAGCTCTAAAGTAAAAGTTTGCTCTGACTTATAATGCTCATCAACATTACCATTTTCAATTTCATTTAAAGCTTTTTTAGCTAAATTCATTGCTATGGGGCTCTTTGATGCTATGTCATGTGCAATAACAAGCGCTGCTTCACGGACTGACTCTAAATCTGGATGCAAAGATTCAATAGAGCCGTATTCATATGCTCGTTGAGCAGAAATGGGTTTTCCAGTAAACATCATTTTTCTGACAGCCTGAAGTGGAAAAAGTCTGCTTAAATGAGCTCCTCCGCCCAGCGCACCTCTATCAATTTCAGGCAGCCCAAAATAGGAATCTTCAGTCGTCAAAACAATGTCAGAAGCTCCTGCAAGCAAAATACCTCCTCCAAGTATGAATCCATGACATGCTGAGATTACAGGAACATTTGAAACATGAATCGCTCTTGCAGTTTTCCAACAACCATCATTAACCGCAGTTATTTTTGTTGGATCCTCTTGCAGCTCTTTAATATCTGCTCCAGCACAAAAACCTTTACCCTTGGCTGATATTAAAATAACTCTGACATCATTGTTATGAGCAAGATTGTCAATATTTATTGCCAAGTCTAACCATTCAGTTGAAGTTAATGCATTAACAGGCGGGCAATCTAAAATGATTTCAGCAACGTTGTCATTTATGAAAGTTTCAACACTCATGATTTTTCCTCAATCTTTTTAAAATTAGCAGCTGCGATATTAAATCCTCTCATGATCTCATCGATAAGCTCTTTGCATGAGGGAAGATTGGTTATGATTCCAGCCACTTGACCAGATGGCATAGCACCCTCATTAGGAGAGCCCTCCACCATTGCCTTTTGAATAATTGCTGGACTATTAGCGGACATAATTGATTGTGAAATAGTTAAATCATCTCCCTTAAGCATTGCAAAAAAAGACTTAAACAGATCACCAAAAGATGCTTTAGTAATTTGCTTATATTTCCATGCAGAAGTAACTGACATTAAAAATAATGAGATAGGATTTGAGCGATCTATTTTTTCTATGTATTTATTAAAAATTAGTCGGTGAGATAGCCCATCAAATTTTTTTGTTATTTTAATTTCGTCAACCTCTGCTGAAATATAAGCTTCCTTAGTTTTACTCGGAACAGGACTTTCTTGCGTCATCATAAAGCGAGTTCCCATGGCTATCCCGCAAGCACCCCATGCAAGAGAAGCAGCCAAGCCAGAACCATCGCGAAACCCACCCGCAGCAACTACTGGAATATTCACACTATCAAGAACAGAACTTAGCAATAAGGTTGTGGGTGTCGATCCGGTATGACCACCGCCTTCTGAACCTTGTATCACAAGAGCATCAGCACCTAGCTGCTCTGCTTTAATTGCATGTTTAAGAGCGCCAACGGTTGGTATACAGATAACCCCTTGTTGTTTGAAGGCTTTTATATAATCTGGAGTTGGAGATCTTGAGTAGCTCACTGCTTTAATTTTTTTATCCAAAACCGCTTGAACAATCTCATCAGCTCCTGGTTGAAACATATGAAAATTTACGCCAAAGGGCTTGTCAGTCAGGCTCATTGTTTCATCTATCATTTCAATTGCTTCCTGAGGCCCAGCTGTTGCCAAGGCCAAGAAACCAAAAGCACCAGCATTTGAGGTTGCAGCAACTAATTGGGGCATAGCTACCCAACCCATTGCTGTTTGAATGATTGGGTAATCACAACCAAGAATGTCTGTTAACTTATTAATAATCACTCTCTTCTATTTTTTATTCTTTTTTGCAGAAGGCTTCTTAGCTGTTTTTTTTGGAGTACTTTTTTTAGTTTTAGTGCGCTGCGATTTTGCCATTTTCTTGGCATCAAAGCCTGATAAAACGTTGCCAGTGGTTAAATCATTATGAGCATGAGAAAAATGATGCCATGCAAATGCAGCCTCCATACCATTGCGTTTACCTTGAAGATCCTCAACATGATTGATTGCTTGCTTAGTAAGAGTTAATCCCAATCTTGGCATTGCAGATATTTTTGTTGCCATCTCCATTACAGTTGATTCAAGATTCTCAACAGGAACAACCTTATTAACCATGCCCATTTCATATGCTCTTGATGCAGACATTCGCTCTCCAAGAAATAAAAATTCTTTTGCAATTCTTGGATTTAATTCATAAGGATGAGCAAAATACTCCACTCCTGGAATCCCCATTCGCACTACAGGATCTGCAAAGAAAGCATCCTCAGAAGCAATAATGAGATCGCATACCCACGCCAACATGCACCCACCTGCAACACAAGCACCATGAACCATAGCAATTGTTGGTTTTGGCATATCTCTCCAGCGTCTGCACATGTTTAGATAAACTTCTTGCTCCCTAACATACCAAAACTCTCCACCAGGCTTGTTAGTATGGTCATACCACATAGACTTTCGATCATACTCAACATCAACATCCCTCCCAGGCGTTCCAATATCATGGCCTGCAGAAAAATGCTTTCCATTTCCCCTCAAAACAATAACCTTGACTCCATCATCATCAACAGCTCTTTTAAATGCCTTATCTAAGTCATAAGTCATTTTGCCATTTTGCGCATTATTGTATTCAGGCCTGTTCATAGAAATTATGGCAATTTCATCTTTCTTTTTGTATGTAATTGTAGGTTTACTTCTAACCATATTGTTATTCTCCAAAAATTGAGTTGCGAATACCCTGAGGATCAAGGACTTCTCTTATACAAGCAAGTTCGTCACTGGTAGGCATTTGTGTAACCTCATCTGATTTAATAATTACATCAAAACCGGTATTTTCAATAACATTATCAATGCTCACGCCTGGATGAAGGCTAAGTAACTGAAGATTATTATTTTCTCCATTAAAATCAAAAACACCAAGATTAGTTACCACAAGCTTAATTTCAAACTTCCCATTAGATAAGTCTTTATTTTGATATCCCATTCCAGAGACCATATCCACCTCGCCTTTTACAAAAGTTTTTACAGAATGATTAGGGATGAAGATAGAATTTTTATGATTAATAAAGTTTCCTGGAAAGCCCCTGACGCCAAGAAGCTGAACTTTTGGAGAATCGTAATCACCAATAGCACTTATATTTGTTTGCCCAAAGGAGTCTATTTGTGTTGGTGTGACCATGGCATGTCTTTTGCCTCCCCAAAGATTTTCAAATACACGACTGTAACTCATATACCCCTCAACCTGATCATTGGAAGTATCTCTTTTGCCCATTGGGGCAGGCTGTGAAATTAAATAAGTTTCGCCATCTGTCATCATTAAATCTGGATTGTGAGTAAGTTTAGCTAAACCTGCTGCAATCCTTGGGATCAAACCTATGCCTGTGGCAAGGATTTCTCCTTCACCCTTCCATGCTTTAGAAGATGAGCTAATACAAATTTCTGCTAATGAAATAGATTCTGACATTTTAAAACTGAGGTAAAGGTATGTTGAGAATGGTTTCTGCACCACCAACGGAGTCAATATACTCTTGATGAGTCTTGTTTAAATATTTCGCACTATATTCATCAAATGATTTTGCTGCTTCTGAATATTCTTTTAGATGCTTAATATCAAAACCATAGCTTGGTGCACAAGATGTTGGATGTGCACCGCAAGGTGCATGCAGGACTCCTGTGACTAAACTTCTTTCAAACCTATTGAATATAGCTCCATCTTTGCCCCCTAATTCTTGGGTAGATACAACCTCTTCTGATGAGATAAAAGTTTTACAAGCAGCTCTTGCAAAGAGCTCATCAAAGAATGGGTCAGGCCCAACTATCTGAGTATTACCCTTTTCATCAGATTTATTTACATGAATTAATGCAATATCAAGGTTAAGTGCTGGCATTGCAACAAGTTTTTCGGCATCAGAATAAGGAGAAGTAACATATTCTAATTCTAGATTATGGGTCAAAACATCTGTGCCTAAGCCAACCCGGGTTGGCAGAAATGGCAAGTTCATTGCAGCTGCCCTTAAACCCCACTGCACCATTCCTTCATCTAGCTCCATAACATCAATTTCATTCTTTTGACGAGCTTGGCGAAAATGAGATTCCAGCGGAATCATATCCAATGAAACAAAACCAAAAATTAATTTTTTAATTTTTTTATGAGCACACAATAAGCCAACATCAGGGCCCCCATAGCTAACAACAGTTAAATCCTTGATATCTGATCGGCATATCTCTCTAATTAAAGACATTGGTTTTCTGCGAGCACCCCATCCACCAACTCCAATAGTCATTCCATCAAACAGTTGGTCAATTACATCTTGATATGAAACTATTTTATCCATTTCTAATTTTCAGGCGGTGAAAAGGCATGGCCCCAAAAGCTTGGTATCTTGCTCTTTTGCATCTCAAAATTATCCCAGTCAACCTGCCATCCGTCATAGCCAAATTCCAAATCAAAACCTGCAGGAGTCTGCATATAAAATGAAACCATCATATCGTTAGAATGCCTACCCAGCGAGGAAGAAATATGGGTATTATTCTGCATAGCTCTATCAAGACCATAACCAACCTCATCAATATCATTTACCTCTACCATGGTGTGTATTAGACCTGATGGCGGGATGGGAGATTCATATAGAGCAACTGTGTGATGTCTGGGATTATCACAGTGCATAAAATTTAATTTTACCTCAGGGGCATCAGGAGCTGGCCCCATTGGGAAATTCATATAATCAGAATCTCCAAAGCCTAATATATCTATATAAAATCTATGCGCAGGCTCCAAATCAGGTGCTGCAAAAACGACATGACCAAAACCAAGTCCCTTGGTAATGAAGCCTTTTATATCCTGCGTTGATAGAAATGGCTCAGATGAGTTTTTGCTTCCATAAGACAGTTCAAGCCTATTGCCTGCTGGATCATTAAGTCCAATACATTCCTCAACACATCTTAATTTTGCTATTTCATCACCCAAATCTTCGTAATCAATATTCGCTTGGTCTAACTCGCTTTTGGCATCATCAAAAGCAGCTTTGTCAGATAATGAAAAACCAGCAGCAAGATACTTCTGCGAATCGCCGGTTGTAATATGAAACCTAAAAGATCTTTCATCCATTCTAAGATAAAGATTGTGCTCATTACTTAGAGAATCATTTTTCATCAAACCAACCACATCTTTTGCATAATCAACCCATTCCTGAAGGTTGGTTGTTTCTACAAGCAGATAACTTAAAGATTGAATTTTCATATTACTCCCATGATAAAAAATATATCAATATCTTATGTTTTCATTATTAATTCTATCATTCAATTTATTTATACATAATTATTCATCTATTAATTACGAACTATCATGAAAATCATAAAAGTATCCATTCTCAAGAAGAAATTCTATAAAATACACATATGTCATTAATTAAAGCTTTAATTCATCCTGTTACGCCGTTTCAACAAAATGCACCTATTCTATATTGCGAAGAATCAAAAAAATGCGCTTTTATTGATCCTGGCGGTGACATAGATATTCTTTTAGCAGCAGCAAAAGACAATGATTTAATTCCTGAAAAGATTTTCCTAACTCATGGTCATGCTGATCATGCTGGTGCTGCCTCAGAGCTAGCCAAGATTCTTTCCTTAAAAGTTGAGGGGCCTCATCGCGAAGATTTATTTCTGCTTGAATCGCTTGAATCTCAAGGAAAGATGTTTGGTATGCAAGCTCAAAACTGTTCTCCAGACAGATGGCTTGAAGATGGTGATGAGGTGGGATTGGGCAATGAAACTTTGAAGGTTATTTTTTGTCCAGGGCATACACCAGGACATATTGTTTTTTATCATCCTGAATCAAAGCTAGCCGCAGTTGGAGATGTTTTATTTCGTGGGTCAATTGGCAGAACTGATTTACCCAGAGGCAATCATCAAGATTTATTAGACTCCATAACTAAAAAACTTTGGCCTCTTGGAGAGGAGATTTTATTTATTTCTGGTCACGGACCTGTATCCACATTTGGACAAGAAAGAAAAGATAATGCTTTTGTTGCTGATTCAATACTAAATCAAGCCTAATCTACCCAGAGTTTCACAGGCTTTCCTTCATCATCTTTCATGGAGCCAGTAACTATTAAAATGAAATCTATTATCCACCAAATACCGCACCCGCCTATTGTGATAATAAATAGAATAGCTGATGCATAACGTCTCAAAAAAAATCTATGCGCTCCAAAAGGCCAAGATAAGACAATAAATAATAAAAATGTTGGAAGAATCCTTTTTTCTGAAATATTTATAGTCTCATTCATAGCGACCCCCAGCTAAGCTTGAGCTCATCCTGATAACTATGCTGGTCGGCAATATATTACAAAGGAATGCCAATAGTTTATTTAATATGCCAGGAACCCAAACACTTCTTCCTTTCATCATTGCCTGCACTGCTCCAATAGCAACAGTTTTTGAGTCTTTTTTCATAAAAGCAGGCACCTTATCCATGGCATCTTGCATCCCGCTAGCTGTGTGAAATTCCGTAACTGTGAATCCTGGACATACATTTGTAGCAGTAATTCCTTGAGAACGATAATTAATATTTATGGCATCTCCAAATCTATTTACAAAAGTCTTAACAGGGCCATAAAGAGCACCCCACCCAGATGAGGGTGGTGCAAATGAAGCAAGGGAAGAAACCATCATTATTTTTCCATGCTTTTGTTCTAACATACTTGGAATAAATTTTTTAGTAAGGGCAACTACTGCTATGCCCAATACTCTTAAAAATTTTTCTTCCTCGTCTTCACTAGTTTCATGGAATTTTTTATTGATGCTATAGCCAGCATTATTTACCAAAATTTCAACGATATAGTTATTTTCAGAGCAAAAGTTATAAATCATCTCTGGGGCTGAAGCATCAGCTAGGTCAGCAGCAATGTAATTACAGTCAACATTGAATTCTTCTTTGATAGAGGCAGATATTTCTTTCAGCCTTTCTTCTCGTCTTGCAGTCAGAAGAATATTATGGCCTCGCTTAGCAAGCTCCTTGGCTATATCAAGGCCTATTCCAGCGGTTCCTCCAGTGATAAGTGAATATTTATTATTCATAAATTCTCCTGATCTTTAGTTTATAAGTCTCTAATTTTAAGCCTTATTTCATAGGGCACAACACCAGTTGAATCATGAGCTTTCTTAATTGCTACAACCCTAGCAAGCCTTTCTGAGTCCATTGGTGCAATTTTTCTTATCTTCATATCAATATGGCCTTCCACTGTTTCATACATGGCAGAAATAACTCCATCCTTATCAAATAA